>NZ_CP013862.1:0-321523 GCF_001307805.1 Lentibacillus amyloliquefaciens
TATTAGGTCATGGACAACATGCAACAGATAATGTCAGGGAAGAGTGGGCTAGGTCGTGGGAGAATTACACAGGAGAAGCAGTTTCCCGCTGGCGTCCGACTGATAACTGGACAAACTCTGGACTTGCTAGAGCGCATGCAACAAGAATTAGCAACCCATACACACCGGAAACATTATCCTATATCACTGAAATATTAAGGCCAACTAATGATACACCAGATTCAGAATTATTATCACCTGAACAGATTTATAACTATGGTTTTGGTAGTCTGTATTTGTATTTTAAAACATCAATTGACTATTTCCAAAAAAACGCAGAATTACCATCTATTCCATCTAATCCTAGTCCTAAATCGGATTTTCACGGGTTGGTTGTCAAAGGTCAGAGTAACAATGAACTAGGCGTGCTAGAAAATGCTTATAATGTATCAATAAAGAGGACTGTCAATGAGGTGTGGACAGCCTCTTTTAGTTTGCCGTTAAGCGATCCAAAAAATGAATTTTGTAGACATTTTAACTATATAGACATTACAAGTCCATCTGGTCGGTACATGGGCTTATATCGCATCATGCCAGCGGAAACAAGGAAATCAGCATCAGATGAGAGTATTACGTATGAGTGCGAACATGTTTTATCGACGTTGCTAGATGATGTGATAGAAGGGTATCATCAGTTCACGAATTACAATACGAGCTATGTATTACAATCAATACTGGATTTGCAGGAAACCAAACACTGGCAATTAGGTGAAATTGAATTCGAGCGTTATTTTCATTACAGTTTTGAGAACGAAAACGGGTTGCTTGCACCGTTATTAAGTATTCCGCAGCCGTTCAATGAAACATATGAATTTACATTCGACACAACAGTTTATCCGTGGAAATTGAATCTTGTTAAATCATCTAATGATGTTAAAGCAGAAATCAGATGGGGGCACGATATGATTGATTTTAGCGAGGTATCTGACCCGTCTGAAATCGTTAATCATATTATTCCCAAAGGCAGTGGTGAAGGTGTTAATCAGCTTACAATTGAGGATGTTAATAACGGTGTTCGCTATTTGGAAAACGCAGCTTCAATTAGCGAGTGGGGAAAACGTAAATATATCTGGATTGATAAGCGTTTTGATGATGCATCCACGCTGAAAGAAAACGCACAATCATTATTAAAACAGTGGAAAGACCCAAAAATCAGCTTTGATTTGAACACAGTTGATTTGTCTGTATTGGAAGAAGAAAACGATGAAACTTATTTTATACAGCATGATCAAACAATAGAAGTTGAAAGTCCGGTTAAACCATTGGCGCGACCGTTAAATGGCGTGACTCGTATTATCGTTGATGATAAAGAGTATGAAGCCCGGATTATCAGCGAGGATATAGCGGATTTATTCAATGAGCATGATGTTAGTTATGAGATTAATAATAAACTGGATGATATTGCTACAACGCAGGCTAATTTGGAAAGGAAACAGCAGGTGAACGAAGCGTATAGTCAAGGGGCGACTAATATTATGGCTATACCAATACAGGACAATGCGGATGCTAATCATCCATTGATATTGCCGTTTGTAATTGATGATGATGTGGTTAATGTCAACACGCTAGATTTATGGTTTGAAACAAAAGAATTCAGGGCATACAGCACAACTACAGAAGGCGGGGGCGCAATTGTTAAGTCCACTAAGGGAGGTGGGGGAACAACCGAATCCACAACGTCAGGTGGTAGCACAGAAGCAACAAGTTCATCCGGTGGCGGCACATCAAAAAGTACGGCAAACGGAGGCGGAAGTTCGCAAACAACATCGACGCAATCGTTTGGTGAGTTGTCAGTGGAATCAGAACCCCCGACGTCGCCAGATCATGATGGGCATAGACACAGAGTTGTTATGGATGGTGATTATTGGAACCATTCTCATTCGGTTGACGTACCATCCCATTCGCACTCTTTTTCTGTTCCGAGCCATACGCACAGTGTTAATATACCGTCACACAGTCACAATGTAACAATTCCAGACCATACACATGAGATAGAGTTGCCAGATCACTCGCACGATGTTCGTCATGAGATAGTCACGCTTAACGAAAAGCCATCATCTGTACAAATAAAGGTAGATGGAAACGTTGTGAGTTTTTCCAATACAAGTGGTGACAGAATTGATTTATCTAATTACATCGAAAAGAATAACAACGGAAAAGCAACACGAGGCAAGCATGAAATTGAAATATTGCCAAATTCACTAGCGAGAATTGAAGCTAATCTTGTATTAAGACTGTTCATACGCTCCCACATTGGAACCACAATATAACTTGCATATTTTTGAAAAGTGTGTATTATATATGTTAAGGGATAGGTAAGCGCAACCGAAAAGGATGTACCCGCATCCCTTCCCCTAATTTTAAACGGGTGACTGTGGGAGGTCTTATGATGAAGAAATTAATTGCAAGTTTAGCGACAGTTGGTGTTATTGGCATAGGTGGTGTTTTTGCTATGAGCCAAACAAGTGGAGAACCTAAACAAGAAATAGAGACTGCATCAGTAAATGAGACAGAGGAGACAAAAGAAATTCCAACAGCAAGAACAGTTGATACGGGCCCTAATATGCCGTGGGAGCATTTTGCTACCGAATTAATTAAAGAACATCAAAATAAAGGCGAAACGGTTTATCTTTGGTCTGATGCAAAAGCGTTAGAAGATTCAATTATAGAAACGATTGATTTTCCAATTCATGAAGATTCATCCACAACAAGAGAAGGACTACTCGTAACGAAAGCTAAATATTTAAACCTATTTATAAATGAAGTTAGCCAGTATGTAGATAAGCCGGATTATTTTGATAAAATGCAAGAAGTAAAAACAGCATTGAACAACGTGGAATCTGATAAAGCTAAAAACTTAATATCAGAAGCAAAGCAAATCAGAGGATCCCAATAGGGTTCTTTTTTATTATGCAGACAGCGCCGAATAGGGCGCTATTTTTATGTAGGCGGGGCGAGCATGCGCCCCTTCCACGCTTGCAGGGGTTATGCAGCGTGGTTTTATATAATACGAGAATTTATTTATTTTGCAGGGGGTCAAATTAACCTCTCTCTTGTTAGGAGGTAAAAAGTGGGTGAAAACAACGTGGAACTCGTTGAGCAAAACGTACAGCACATATCAGAGGATGTGCGGGCACATGGGAAGAGCATACGAAACCACGAGTCACGCATCTATCAGCTTGAATCGAACATGCAGATGACGCAACAAAGTGTTCAGCATACGAACGAAAAAATAAGCGACTTGACATCGAGCTTCAAAACGCTTGAACAAAAACTTGACCAAGACCGGGAAGACTTACAGAAAGACCGAGAAGAAAGACAACGAAACGAAATTAAACAGTTAGAAGATTATAAACACTCAGTATCAACGAATCGGCGGCACAATCGTTGCAACGATTGTTGCAGGCATGGTCGCTGTTATTTTATGGGGAGGTATTTAAGTGAAAAAAGTAAATTGGAAAGTACGTTTACGCAATAAAAAATTCTGGTTGGCATTAATCCCGGCTGTATTGTTGGTGGTCCAAATCATTTCTGAATGGTTTGGATATGAACTGCCAGCAGATGTTATCAGTCAGGAAGTAGCGGGGTTAGTTAATGCTGTTTTTGCGGTGTTAGTGATTTTGGGTATTGTTAATGATCCTACTACTGAGAATCTGTCGGACTCTAAGCAGGTTATGAGTTATCGGAAACCTAAACGGGAGGTTAAGTAATATGGCTACAGTTTATTTTGACGCAGGGCACACACGAAACACTTTCGACCGCGGCGGTGGTAAAGGTGTTCGCAGGAACGGCCGTTCATATGAAGAACATGACAGCAATATTGACATAGCCGAACACGCGGAAAAGATTTTAAAATCACATGGTTTTGATGTCCATATTACCAGTCAATCCTACGCAAGCAGTGAAAGTCTGACAAGCCGAACAAATGAAGCAAACCGCGCAAACGCTGACTTACTTGTATCCATTCACGCAAATGCGGGCGCGTCATCGGCTAATGGTGCATGTATTTTCCACTGGCCGACATCAGAGGACTTTGCTAATATATGGGCAAATCAGTGGGAAGATGCTGACACAGGTGTTGGTCTACATGGTAACGGTAAACACGCTGTCAGGGTTGGGACATGGACTAACCTCCACATGGTCAGAGAAGCGGCTATGCCTGCTTATTTGATTGAACATGGTTTCATGACTAACGACCATGACTTTGATTATTTTTTGGTAGTAAAAAAGACAGTTACCGCAAACAATGTGCTGAGGTAATCGCGAAATCTGTTTGTGAGTATTTTGGTGTGGATTATAAGGGAGGTAGTACCTATACCCCTAATCATCAAGAGAAGTCACACACAGTCAGTAATAACGTTGATTGGGTAGGCACAGACGACAAAGGAAAAGAATTAATTATCACTGGTTCGTACGTCAATTATTACGACACTCAGCGCTGGAGCAATCCCACAGGCGCCAAGAAACGCGGCTACAAATGGGAAATTGATAACCTATACAAGGTCAATGGCAGCTTACAATATCGTGTGCAGGACGAAAACAACGATTTATATTTTACCACTGGTCGCAGTGATCTTGTTAAGGTTGGTGGTGAGTATACAAAAGATGAATCAAGCGGTGGATCCAATCCTGCTCCGAAATCCGGTGAAGGAATCGTTGATTACATGAACAGAATCGGTATGGATTCATCATATAGCAATAGGTCAGACCTTGCTGCACAATACGGTATCAACGGTTATCAAGGAACTGCTTCACAGAATATGCAACTACTTGATTATATCAGCGGTTCAGGAAGTGGATCCGGCAAATCAATCAGTCAAATGGCTAACGAGATTATTCGAGGTGAACATGGCAGCGGTCATGCCAATAGAAGGCAGTCGCTTGGCATCAGTAAATCGCAGTACGAAAAAGTTAGAAAAGAAGTAAATAAGCGACTTTAAAATAAATTAAACTAAAATTAATGTGCAGTGGTACGGCAGACCACAAAATAAGGCCAGTAAGCCCGTGGGTGTGGAAAGCTCACGGGTGTTTTTTTATATTGCTTCAACCTCCGCCGGACTATCCCAATCACACATTTCTGATTCATCTTCTAATGCCTGCCAGTAATCAACAACTTCCCATTTTACTTCATATTCATTACCTTCTTGGTCAATACCTAAAGCCCTGTAAATAGGTTTTTCATCCGCCGGACCGTCAATGTATGGCTGTTGTGATATAGCAATTTCTGTTTCGTTTTCTTTAACCGATCCGTTTTCGTTTTTAGCAAGTGTCATAACTGCCCAATCGTAATCTTCTTTGTTCACCTTGTGTGGGATATATCCTTCTCCGCCTTCGTTTACCAAGTTGTTATATCCTTTTTTCCATTCTTTAATTTCTTCTTTAGTCATCAGTTTTTCAGCGTTTCCAGCATCTTCAATTATTTTTTCTGCAACTTCGACTTCGCTAACTTCTTCTGTTTCCTGATTCAAAAGTTCTTGTTCCATTTCTTTAATCGTGTTATTGATTTCTTCTGCAACTTCCGATCCTTGTGTTTCTGCTTTACCTACAATTGATCTTTCACCAATGATTGTTGCTTTGCTTGCGTCGGTCACAATTTTTCCGTTTGGAGCAACGATTTCAACCGTGCTTTCCGCAATTGTTTCTTCACCGTATTTTTGTCCGTCTGCCACTTTATCCTGAACTTTCGTTTCAACTGTGATTTTCGCTGTTGCTTTGCCAAAGTTTACGTTTTTTACTAACATTTTAATTCCTCCTTTTTTTGTTTTTGCCTTCCCTTGATGTCTAACTACATTATAATACATGTATTAGATAGTTGCAAGGGGTAAACTAAAATTCTTTTAACTTTTTTTCAATCAATTCATTGAGTATTTCCAAATCGTCTTTTTCAGCGTATTTATTGATAAATGTCTTCGCAGTAGACCGATAAGAAAGTTTTCGTTTTTGTTCCTTGTTCTTATCAGCCCATCTTTTGTTATACTCTTGTTGTTTATTTATCATTTAATCACCCTTCCTTGTTTGACTGTAACTACATCATAATACATGTATTAGGTAATTGCAAGGGGTAAGTCAAAACTTTTTTAATAAATTTTATTCATACAATTCCGTAACCTCACACCCCAACAATTCAGCCAATTTAACAGCCTTATCAAACGGAATCATGCTCCGGCCATGCATCCAATTGGAAAGTGTATCTTTGTTTACACCTAACTTTTCTGCTATATATCCCTTCTTCAATCCACTTTCTTTTATCCGTTCATCAATCAATAATTTCATTTTTATCACCTGCATTAATATTCCACGCTGATTAATAAAAATCCTTTAATAAAAATATATTTCCGCAATTTTTATGTATATTTTCCGTACAAACTGACTATACTATGAATACAACAGAATATACAGATGCATATTGAGATGCATATCGAAATTCACATGCGCGTAATCCCCAAACCACTTTTACCTTTCCCCTTTATTATGAATTATCGCTGATTGATTATTTCAATCTATCAAACTACTGATATAACAACATCGGAATATGCATTTGTATAAAGATGACATGAAGGGAGATTTGCATATGGATTTCGTTATTGGCGGGAGCTTGGCCGCATTTTCGATTTATGCTGCTGCTAAATGGCAGAAGTCCGATAAAGATAAAATACAGCATACGTTTCGTAATGTGGGTTACACCGTTAAAGATCATGAACCCAAATTATTTAAAACCCACAAATCAGATAACTCCACTCTTTACACTTATCATGTCCCATATGGTCTAATTGATGACGATGAATTAAACGTACTGGATAAAGTGTTAAATAAACCCGTCAATGTATCGTTTGTAAATGGCAAACTGCACATCAGAGTTTACAAAAATAAGATTCCAGTAAGAATTAAATATGATTGGAACAAAACCGATGACTGGACCGTTCCAATCGGTCAATCACACGATCAATTCATATCACATGATTTTGATAAAATCCCACATATGGCCATATCCGGCATGACGCGTCAGGGGAAAACCGTACTGCTTAAACTTATCTTTTCACATCTTATTCATAATCACCCTGATGACGCGGAATTTACAATCATTGATTTAAAAGGCGGGCTTGAATTTAACCGCTTCTCTAATCTGGAGCAAGTCAATGCGGTTGCAAGTGATGTATTTGAGGCGAAAGAGGCACTCACAAGCGTTTTAAATCAAATAAGGAATGATATGTACTGTTTTAAATCAAAAGGCTATACAAACGTTTTAAACACTAATATAAGCAATCGTAAATTTATCATCGTGGATGAAGGTGCAGAGCTTACACCAGGTTCTCACTTGTCAAAAGAAGAAAAGCAGGACTACCAATATTGCCAGAATGCTTTATCAGAAATTGCAAGAGTTTCCGGGGCCTTGGGCTATCGTCTCATTTTCGCTACACAATACCCTACGGCTGATACATTACCGCGGCAAATCAAACAAAATGCCGATGCTAAAATCAGTTTCCGGCTTCCAACTGAAACAGCTTCCCGTGTGGCTATTGATGAGAAGGGGGCGGAAACGCTGGCGAATGTAGGTAGGTGCATTTACCGCACACACGAACGGCGTGAAGTGCAATCTTTGTTTGTGGACGACAACGACATTAAGGAGAGGTTGAGTGTATATGATGCTCCAAGAGCGAAAGAAAACAGCGAGACACGAAAAGATTATGTCCAGTTTGGATGAATTGACGTATGCCACGCGCCGACAATTGCAAGTCATTAATAACCTGAGCGGTGACAGAAACGCTCACAGAATCCTTCACGATATGGAAAGAGATAGATTGATTTCAAGCATACGGAAAGAGCAGAAGATTTATTATCTGACCAATACAGGAAAACAACAAATTGGCAGCAGTCAGGCCGAATTAAAGCAATCGTGGGTTACACATGTTTTGATGCGGAATGACCTCTATATCGAATTGGGTATGCCTGGTGATTGGCGCAAGGAAGTGCCTGCCAAAATTAATGGTGAAATGCTGCTGATACCAGATGCCATGTTCACACGGAATGGCGAAAGTCACTTTGTGGAGATTGACAACAAGCAAAAGATGCAGACTAACATTGAGAAAATAAAAAAGTATAAAAAATTAAGTGATGCTGTATTCGGACAATTAAACCACACACCAACTTTAATATGGTATTCGTTGTCTGATATTCGGAAAGAAAAATTAAAGTCAGCGTGTGAGAGGTATGGAGTTAAGTTTAAAATATATTGAAACTTTTTCCATAGTCAATTAGTATTAGAGTGTAAAAGGGGGAGACGGAATGAATTGGAAAAAGGTATTAATAACAATGGGAATTATTGTTATGGCATTTTTTGCAACGATTGTTGTTATATTGATTGTAGACATATCGAATGATCCAGAAGTGGCGGCGCACGAAACCATAAAAGAAGTTGATGACGGAGCTATGATGAGAGTGTATGTCTACACCGAAGCAACTAAAGAGGATGAACTCGTAACACTAGCTGAGGAAATCAAGAAAAATTATTCAGAAGAAGTTGTGTGGGTATTCTTTAGTGAAATGGAAGAACCACACGTGAGTATAGGTAACATTTCTTTTAAAGATGGTGAAATGGAAGTGAGTATGGATTGAAGGGGAATAAAACCCCTTCTTTTTTATTCCGTGGTAACAAATTGGTAACATCAATCTAAAATAATACACTTATCCCAATTTACCATGATATGCTTTAACCATTGATATTATGCCTTTTTATTTAACAATAAAATAATAACAAAACCATCCAATAGATTCCCACCGTCTCCACCAATACATACGTTGGTGGTTTTTATTTGTTATTTTTTATTAAGGTTAATGTATATACGGATATGACTAATGCCATAATGGAAATGAAAAGCGAAATCCAAAGCATGTTATCACTTCTTTCCTTGCGTATTTTT
Organism: Lentibacillus amyloliquefaciens; assembly: GCF_001307805.1. GTDB lineage: Bacteria > Bacillota > Bacilli > Bacillales > Amphibacillaceae > Lentibacillus > Lentibacillus amyloliquefaciens. The sequence goes on from NZ_CP013862.1 coordinate 8,958, forward strand.
CATAAATGAATTACAATTAGAATAGAATATGGGAGGAGAGGAATTAATCCTCTCCTGGGTTAGTAGGACTTTCTCCGTGTATGGGAGAGTCCTTTTTCTTTTTCCGTCTTGTTAAAATGACGGCTGTCAAGTTAATAACAGCGATTGTCAAATTAATGACGGACGTTAAAAAATTAACCACATCTCCATATCTGCTCACCCCCTTTCTGCAAGGGGTTATATTTATTTTACCATAAAAATCAAAAAAGAATATCCTTTTTTCAGAAAATTGCAATCCACTGTGCTACAATTAGTGTAGGGTTTGGTGAACCTCTCCACCTAAATCCAAGATTTTGATGGAGCTTCCCTATTCACGGACGATAGCTTTGTTCTAAAGAACCGAGTCTTACATCATCTCCAAGGGCTTTGTTTATACTGATCGGACAGGACCTTGCCCTACAGTTGGAACAAATTTATTTATGCAGTTGGACTCAGATCAAAAAGAGCCAGTCCAGCTGCTTCAATATTGATGGCCGCATTATGGTCGCGGTCTAAAATGGTCCCGCATGACTTGCATACATGGGTTCTGACGGACAGAGACTTTCTCACGCGCGCCTTACAGCCGGAACAGTCCTGACTGGTATAATGCGGTTTAATGCTTACGAGCTTGCCACCATTATTGTTGCACTTGTAGTCGAGCATATTACCAAAAGCACCCCAGCCTGCGTCATGAATCGACTTTGCCAAATGACGATTTTTCACCATATTTCGGATCATCAGATCTTCTACAAAAACAAATTTATAAGTCTTCGAAAGCCGGTAACTTAGCTTATGGAGAAAGTCACGACGCTGATTTGCAACTTTTATGTGCAGCTGCTGCACGTTTTGACGTTGTTTCTTCCAGTTATTTGAGCTTTTTTTCATGCGGGAAAGTTTCTTTTGCGCTCGCTTCAATTTCCTTTCTACTTTTAAGAGGAACTTTGGATTTTCGATTGTCGTCCCATCGGATAGGACGGCAAACTTTTGAATACCAACATCAATGCCTGTTGATTGGACAGGGAACTCAACCGTTTCGTTTACGTGTCTTTCAACACTGAATATCGCAAACCAACGATGACCCTGACGTTTGATGATGACTTGTTTCACTTTTCCTTCCAACGGGCGATGAAAATTCACATACACTGCGCCAAGCTTTGAAATAAGAAGATGATTGCTCTCGTCTAACGAAGCAGCGTAACGCACATCGCGTCGTTTGACTTCACCGGTTGTCTTGTTTTTTACATGTCGATTTTCTATCCCAAATTGTGTAAATGTCAGTGAGTTATAATCTTTGTGTTTTTTGAGTTTTGGATAACGTGCACGCCCTTCAAAAAAGTTCTTGTATGCGCGTTCCAGACGGAAGAATACCTCCTGCAATGGTTGCGACGGCATTGTCTTAAGAAATGGGATCTTTTGTTTATCTGCTTTTTGCTGTTTTTGTAATTGCGTTCGGGACAGCCCCATCTGGTTCTTTTGGTAAAAACGCTGTTTATCCAAAAGAGCGGAATTGTACTGCTGACGACAAATCGATAGCCAACTATCCAATAGTTGCATCTGTTCTTCGTTTGGAAACATTTCATATTTATAATTCATGCGCACCAGCATTTGTTGTCACCGCCCGAACGTTTGATATATTCTCATTATATCAAACAAATGTTCCCTTGTCTAGAATTTTTAGTTTTTTCATAACAATAAAGCACCGATTCATCCCCCACTAAATCACAGATTTTGAAGGGGACTTCTCGGCAAATCTGTTAAGAAGAGGGTGATACCTTGCCTGCTATTCAATTTAATGATCAAAAAGAACAAGAGATTACCAAATCTTTCTACCAGGATTATCAGACGGTACAGAATGCGCTATTTTTACATTTATTGGAGAAAAACACGCAATTGAGTGAACCTGTTCTCTTTGATAAATCACAAAAAATACTCAATCGTATATTGTTACTCTGTTTTTGCGAAGATTATCATCTGTTATCGATGAAATCGTTCAGAAAGATTTTACAAAATGAGCAACATATATTTAATACGGATGGAAAACAGCTTTGGGAGAAATCGAAAAGTCTGTTCCGTTCATTTGGAGAGAGTCTGGCTGATGCCGCAATCAGTAAATTTTTTCAAGAAGATACTTTTTTAACTCAACTGACTCTCAAAAATAATATTTTCCCCGCCTTTAAAACAATTACTGCTTATGATTTTGCCTCAGACTTTGATATCAATGTATTTGGCTATGTTTTTGAGCATACGATTAATGATATGGGCAAACGGAAAAAAGATGGTATATTTTATACGTCTTCTGATATAACTAGACTGCTGCTCGAGGAAACATTGCTGAATTGGGTGAACGACCGAAAGAATGAATTGTATGAAAGCTTTACCGGGGCCGAAAAAGTTACTGAATTTAACCGTAAATTACTGCAGCATCTGGAATCCGTTAAAATTCTTGACCCGGCTGCAGGCAGTGGTGCTTTTCTGAACACTGCATACGATTTGCTGCAAAATGAATCACATAAGATCTGCCCAAGTCCTGAACGCTATGATGTAAGTCATAATTTGTTTGGAGTAGACCTGAATGATAAAAGTTTGGGATTGGCCAAGTTGTGTTTGTGGCTTAAAACGATTGAAAATTCCGGTGAATGGACACTGCAAAGTGATAATCTGAAAAACGGTAATGCTATTATCGATGACGGAACCATTTCAGGGCATGCATTTGACTGGCATCAGGAATTTCCCGAAGTCATGAATGGCGGCGGTTTTGATATTATTATCGGAAATCCCCCATATGTGTTTTCCAGGAATGAAGGATTTACACCTGCCGAGAAAAGCTATTTCACAAATCAATATAAATTAACAGAGTATCAGATTAATACATATTTATTATTCATTGAACGGTCTTATCACTTGCTCAAAGAAGGCGGCTGGTTCGGTTTTATTATCCCGAATAATCTGCTGACAATCGATTCATGCAAAAAAATACGGCGGTTCCTGCTTGAACATACCGGCAACCTGAAAATCATCAATATCCATAGCCGGCTGTTTGAAGAGGCAGATGTCGATACGTGTTTGCTTATTTTCCAGAAAACCACCCCAACGACTGTCAAACTAGGGGAATATATTAATGGTGACTTCAAAATTGTCGCTGAAGTGGATCCAGAAGTGTTGCTTGATGAGCAAAGCGTTATCAATATTTCATTGATGAAAGATCAACATATCCGCAACATCATGAATAAGATAGAAGCAGAAAGTCACAATTTGGGTACCGTTGCAACAGTGAACTCAGGGTTAGTCGCGTATGAAGTTGGACGGGGCAATCCAAAACAAACGACAGACATGAAGGAAAATAGGGTTTACCACAGTGATTTTCAGGTTGATGATACGTATTGGCGGTATTTGGAAGGCCGGGACGTCAGCCGCTATTCGATTGATTGGAAAGGCCACTGGCTTAAGTACGGCTCGAACCTGGCAGCCAAGCGCAATGAGAAAATTTTCTCTGTACCGCGCATCCTGGTCCGGCAGATTCCATCAAAATCGAAGTATGCCATCCATGCGGTTTACACAGAGAAGGCTATTTTGAATGACCGCAATTCGAATAATATTATTGACTTTAAAAAAGATCCGCTGTTTTTATTGGGTGTGATCAATTCCAAAATCACAACGTATTGGTTCATTCATAAATTTGATAAGTTCCAGCGTAAAACGTTCCCGCAATTTAAAGTGAAAGATCTGAAAATGTTCCCGGTCCCTGATGTGTCAGAAGCGCAAATGAAGCGGATATCGAACACAGTGGAGCAAATGCTGCAAGTCCAGCAGGATAAAAGCAAAATTTTACAAAAGATGGAGGAAACTATCCTGAACGAACGCGGAATTGTTAAAATGCCAGCTTCATTTAAAACGTTTTACGAATGGCGTGTTGATGAATGGCTGAAATGGATCAGCAATTTGAAACCCTTATCCCCTACTGAAAAATCCAATTGGCTTGCGTATTTTGAAAGCAAAAAAGATACGATGCATGAGCTGGTCAAAAAGGAAAGACAGCTAAATGCGCAAATTGATCAGTTAACAGCAGCCGTGTTTAACTTGACTGAGGAAGATCAGAAGCTGATTGATACGAATTTAAAAGAATTTCTTGCTTGAAGGTATTTAAAATTTGCATAATTGTCTGACACTATCAGAAATTGTGGTATAATAGATGTAAAGGAATGGTTGCCGTGGCTATAGAAAATACGGCAAGAGAGCAAAGATTAATTAAACTGAGAAACATGATACTGCAATCCTCCAAGGCACCAATGTGAACGTATACTTGTTTGGATCATGGCCAGACATGAAGAAAAAAGGACTTCTGATATAGATATTGCATTGCAATCCAGAGAGGAGATTCCTATAACGAAAAATTGGCGATCGAAATCTATGAAAAACTGCTACAATATTATAGATTTTTGTACGCTTGGGTTGATCGAATGGAGAACAGGATGAAGCAAATAGAATCGGGCATTTAAGCCCTGTTAGCTGCCGTGTTTTGGCTGGTTAATGCCTGTTAAAGTGAGATGAAAGAGAGGAGTAAGCATATTGAGTACATATCCAAATGTTAACGGATCAAAAGAATTGATTAAAGATATCGTGTCGATTCCGAGCCCGTCCGGTTTTACGGATAACGTCATTCAGTTTGTTGAAGGACAGCTGAAGGAATTGCAGGTCGAAACAAAGCGGAACAATAAAGGCGGTCTGATTGCAACGCTGCCAGGAAAAAACACCAGTAAACACCGGATGCTGACTGCGCATGTTGACACGCTCGGTGCAATGGTCAAGGAAGTTAAAAGCAATGGGCGTCTCCGTCTTGATTTAATCGGCGGTTTCAAGTTTAATGCGATTGAAGGTGAATATTGTGATATACATACCAGTTCCGGTGAGGTTTTCACCGGCACGATTTTAATGCATCAGACATCTGTCCATGTGTATAAAGATGCCGGAGATGCAAAGCGAAATCAGGAGAATATGGAAGTGCGGATTGATGCGAATGTTAGTAATGCTGAAGACATTTATGAACTGGGCATTGAAGTGGGTGATTTTGTGTCGTTTGATCCGCGTGTTCAATTGACCGATAATGGTTTCATCAAATCGCGTCATTTGGATGATAAGGCAAGTGTCGGTATTTTGCTGCAGCTGATTAAAAGACTGAAAGACGAAAACAAACAGCTTCCATATACGACCCATTTTCTTATTTCCAACAATGAAGAAATTGGCTATGGCGGTAACTCCAACATCCCGCCGGAGACGATTGAATATTTGGCTGTTGATATGGGCGCTATAGGGGACGGCCAGTCGACCGATGAATATACAGTATCTATTTGTGTGAAAGATGCAAGTGGTCCGTATCATTACGGATTGCGCCAAAATCTTGTGGAACTCGCAAAAACAAATGATATCGGTTATAAGTTGGACATTTATCCGTACTACGGCTCTGATGCCTCAGCAGCCATCAGGGCCGGGCACGATATTGTGCATGGACTCATCGGACCGGGAATCGACTCGTCACATGCCTATGAGCGGACACATGAAGCTTCACTGAAGAATACGGAAGCGTTGCTATATCATTACGTGCTTTCAGATATGGTTCGTTAATTAAAAGGAGTGTGCAGGTTTGTAACGGATAACTGCACGCTCCTTTTTATGAAGGCGCGAATGGGTTGGAACGATCGTGAAAAGACCTTCAAAGCACATAACCGTAAATGCAAATAAAGTGAAAGAGACTGCCGAACAAAATAAATACGTGAAAAATCTCATGAAAGCCCAGGTGTTTAAATGATAAGAAGCTTGGTTTCAGCCAGTAAATAGCAGCTCCAACTGTATAGAAAAGCCCGCCAATCAGAAGCATCAGCATCCCCCGCCGCCTATAATCGGAAAAAGGGTTGAGCTGAAGAAAATAATAATCCAGCCCATGGCTACATAAAGTGCCGTCGACAGCCATCTGGGCGCATGGAACCAGACCAATTTAAAAACAACCCCGGCCAAAGCGAGCCCGTTTACGACAGAAAACAGCACCCAGCCTGTAGCACCTTCCAGGCTGATCAGACATATTGGTGTATATGTTCCTGCTATTAAAACAAAAATCATCGAATGGTCAACCCGCCGCAGAAACGCAATGACGTGATCTTTCGCCATCACCATATGATAGGTTGCCGAAGCACTGTATAATAAAATCATGCTGACGCCAAACATGATCACAGCTATAATCGCCAGTGCAGAATCTGTCGTCACCGAGGCTTTGATGACCAGTGCAACGAGGCCTGCAAGTGACAAAATAGCCCCGAATAAATGCGTCAGACTGTTTATTGGTTCGCGAATCGAAAAACTCATATTAAACACCTTCACAATCATAGGTAGTTTTCAAAACTATATAACAATCATATATGCATTTTATTAAGTAGTCAATGATTTACTTTAATAAATTCCCGCAGTATAATAAAGTTAGCATTTTGGCGGTTTACTGACCATTAGATGCGGGACAAAACATAATCAACGCAACGAGGGGATTTGTTATGAAAAGCATGGACGAGTTGGCCGAGAGCCTTTATTTAAACAGCAATCTGTCATTGGAAAACATTCCGGATTTGAATCTATACATGGATCAGGTCATTCAATTGTTTGAGCGCCAATTTGCAGATACTAAACGCAATGACGATGAAAAAATCCTGACTAAAACTATGATTAATAACTATGCTAAGGGGAAATTATTTTTCCCCGTAGAAAATAAAAAATATACAAAAGACCACCTGATTCTTATCAGCATGATCTATCAGATGAAAGGTGCTTTATCGATTAATGATGTCAAGTCGACATTGGCCAAATTGAATGAAAAAGTGACAGAAGATGATACATTTGAATTACAGGATCTCTATGCCTGCTACCTTCAGATGGTTGAAAACAGTGCAGAAAAATTCAAAGCGGATCTGCTGGACCATCATCATGAACTGACACAGGCACTTCGAAAATTGGAAGACCAGGATGAAGACTATCTGGAGCAGCTTCTCCTTATTGCAACGTTCACAAATATGAGCAATTATTATCGCAGAGCCGCCGAAAAATTGGTGGATGAAATCGGAAAAGACGATAAAACATAAATTTTTTGAAAGAAGGCGTGTTTGAATGAAACTCAGTATATTAGATCAGTCACCTATTTCAACAGGCAAAACAGCGCAGGAAGCCTTAAATGCATCGGTTGATCTTGCCATGCTGGGTGATGCGCTTGGCTATACAAGGTACTGGATTGCCGAGCATCATGATTTTGCAGGTCTGGCCTGTCCGAATCCGGATGTAATGCTCGGTATTATCGGGAGAGAGACTGAGCGGATACGTATTGGTGCCGGTGCTGTTCTTTTGCCTCACTATAAGCCTTATCGAGTCGCTGAAACCTATAATCTATTGGCAACCTTGTATCCCGGAAGAATTGACCTTGGGATTGGACGGGCCCCCGGCGGCTCTGCGGAAGCATCGATTGCCCTATCAGGTAATTTCCTGGAAAATGTGCGCCAAATGCCTGACAAGATGAATGAGTTATTACGATTTTTGCAACATGATTTTGCGGAAAACGATATATATTCCAAAATCAGTCCAACACCGGTTCCAGCGTTTTCACCACAGCCATGGATGCTTGGAACGAGTGAGAAGAGTGCAATTGCTGCTGCTGATAAAGGCCTACCATATACATTCGGTTATTTCATGAGCGATCAGGACGGACCGGCGATTATGAAGACATATACCGAAAAATTTGCCGAACAGCACCCGGATGAAACACCTGGAAAAATCGCAGCGGTTTCGGTGATATGTGCCGAAACCACTGATGAAGCATGGAATCTTGCCCTTAGTAATCAATTGTGGTCCATCCAGCGTGATAAAGGAGAAGGAGACGGCAAAGTTCCAACTGTATCAGAGGCACAAAATTATAATTATTCGGATGAAGAAAAAGAGAAGCTTCGAAATATGACAAATAAGCAGATCTTCGGAAATCCGCATGAGGTAAAAAAGCAACTTGAACAATTGCAGGCGTCATACGATGTGGATGAATGGATGGTCGTCACAATTACACATAGTTACGAAGCACGAAAAAAGTCATATGAATTGCTTGCAAAGGAAATGCTAAAAAACTGACTAGAAATGTTTAAAAATGTATAACCAAATTTTCCAAGGTATCCCGTTTCTTCAGGGATGCCTTCTTTGTAATGGTCAAGATTCCATTGAAAATGGCAGCTAACTTCTCATTAATGCCCGATTTTCCTTGCCATACGCCTTAAGGCTTAGTTAAAAATATGGCGCTGGATCATTATCGTGGAGCCGATTAATCGATATGATAAATGTGTGAAAGGAGGTGGGATGTATGAAGAAGTTTTTGCTTTTTGTCGGGGGTTTACTGGCGTTTTTTATTTTACTGGCGAATCTTGGTCCAATGATATTGCTGGGGCTCAGTATTTGGCTGCTGTATGTTATTTTTAAACAGTTTGTCAAAACAGATTCCACTGCAGGCAAAATTGGCTGGGTAATTGCCGGATTAATTGTAATTGGGATCGGATTATCCAACCTTTATGCAGTGATTGGTGTTGCAGCGGCATACGCGTTATACCTCATTTATAAAAGCTGGAGAAATGATGATGAACCGGTTGAGCCTGTAAAGGGTAACAATGACCCATTTCAAAATTTTGAGCGTCAGTGGGCAGAAATTAATCGATAATAACAAAAGGAGCGATGAAGATGACGAATATTTGGACACGAATGAAAGATACTGTTTCAGCAGATCTTCACAATATGCTGGATCAAAAAGAACAAAAAAACCCGCTTGCATCACTCAATCAATATTTGCGTCAGAGTGAGCAGGAAAAAGAAAAAGTACGGAAGCTTGTCGAACGTCAATACAAGCTGAAGGATGAGTTTACCAGAGAATACCAAAAGGCTCAGGACATGGCTGATAAGCGGCTGAAACAGTCCGGTATCGCGGAAAAAGCCGGCGAAGAAGATATGCGCGCATTCGCTGTAAAAGAACATGAGGAATATCAGGCACGTGCAGACCGGATGAAGGTTTCCCGTGAAGAGACGCGCGGCCAGCTGGAAACATTGGAACAGAAATATGAGGAAATGAAACACAAACTGAAAGATATGCATTTGCGCCGGATGGAATTAATGGGACGCGAGAACGTGGCCAATGCCAATCATCAAATCAGTCAAGTCATTGAGGACTCGTCAGATAAGCTGTTCTCCCGTTTTGAAGAGTTGGAGCAATACATTGAGGGGCTGGAGTACAAAGTGAACAGTTCTTATTACCGAAGCACCTTCGACAGTAAAATGGCTAAGCTTGAAAAAGAAATGCAGGAACAGGCAAATTAATTGTTTCATTCAGTAAGTCTTTGAAACATGATATACTTGAACAGGCGCAGTGATTCTGCGTCTATTCTACATATAAAGAAAGGGGATCACTTCATGTTCCGACGTTTGTCGACAGATACATTTAACTGGATATTGATCGTTGGAGTGATTCTCTTTGTTATAGAAATTGCGTTTTTTCATGGTGGGATGATTGTTTCAGCGATATTCTCAGGATTTCTTGTCTATATTGGCTGGAAAAAATTCACCCAATTGTGGGGTAAAATTTTATTCTGGCTCGGTATTGTCGGGCTTGTGTTTGCTATTTTGAATATGCTGGCGGTCCGCTTTCTGATTTTAGCAGCCATTGTTATATTTCTTATTAATTATTCGAAATCAAAGCAGGAAGCGGAACATATACAACCTGAACTTCCCCATGATGTTGTCGATGTGGATAAGGTCATTCAGCTGGAACCGTTGTTTGATCATAACATTTTTGGTGACCAGCATACTCCGAACGCATCCTATCAGTGGCGGGATGTCAATATTCATGGCGTATTCGGAGATCGTACAATTGATTTGAGCAATACCGTTCTGCCGAATGATACAGCGGTTATTTCGATTCGCCAAATGGTTGGGAACATCATTATTTATGTTCCTTACGAGGTGGAACTGAGCGTTCATCATAGTTCGGTTTTTGGCCGTGTTCATATTTTGGGAAAGCATCATTGGAAGCTGATGAATCAGTCGCTTTTATATCAAACAGAAAATTATGATACAACGTTTCCAAGAGTGAAAGTTGTAACATCATTGTTTTCCGGTGATATTGAGGTGAGACGGATATGAGTCCCATTTTACGGCATGTTTTCACTGCGATATTATTCAGCTTATTGATTACATTAGTGATGCTTGGTATAACGTTTGCAGTTTTTCCGCTTAATGACTGGACACTCATCATGGAAAGAACCCTGTACGATGTTCCGTTTTTTGTATTGGTTCCAAGCATTCCGGTTGTCGCAGGAGCAGTCATCGGCATCACCACCGGATGGTATTGGCGGCAGCGGCTGCAGAGTGTTTCAAGGCATTTGGATGAAATTGAAAAAGGCGAGAAACTGTCTGCCGATGATGAACCTTACAAAGAATTGGAAAAAATCCGCCACCAGATGGAACAAATACAGGAGAAGATACGCATACAAACTGAAAATGCCCAGCGGTTAGCGAGCGAAAGAGCAGAAGACAGGGAAAAAAGTCTGCAGGAAATCGTTGTCCAGGAAAGAAACCGCCTGGCAAGGGAATTGCATGATTCAGTCAGCCAGCAGCTATTTGCGGCGTCCATGATGATGTCGGCCATCACTGAATCCAATCCTCCTGAAGATCCATCAATCAATAAACAGCTGCAAATGGTGGAGAAAATGATTCACCAGTCCCAGCTTGAAATGCGGGCATTGCTGCTCCATTTAAGACCGGTCGCTTTAAAAGGGAGGTCACTGCAGGATGGTACCAGGGAACTGCTGGCAGAACTGACACAAAAGGTCCCGATGGAAATTGATTCAAAGCTTGAAGAATTCACGATTGACAAGGGTGTGGAAGATCAATTGTTCAGAATCGTACAGGAATCGGTTTCCAACACATTTAGACACGCCAAGGCCTCGTCGCTGAATGTGATGCTCATCAGGCGTGATGAAATGATTATATTGCGAATCGCTGATGACGGTGTCGGTTTCGATACAGAAAACACAAGAGCCAGTTCTTACGGGCTGCAAAATATGCGTGAGCGGGCATCTGAAATTGGTGGTACGTTTAAAGTTGTCAGCCTTCCGAATGAAGGTACACGAACGGAAGTGAAAGTGCCTGCTTTAAGGAAAGAGGGTGAGAATGTTGATTAACGTCTTGTTTGCCGACGATCATGAGATGGTCAGGATTGGTGTAACGGCCTATTTGTCTGCCCAGCCTGATATCAATGTAACAGCTGAGGCTGATGATGGAGGAGAAGCTGTTAGGCTTGCACTGGAGCTGCGGCCGGATATCGTTTTGATGGATCTGGTCATGAAGGAAATGGACGGGATTGAAGCGACAAAACAAATTATTGAACAATGGCCTGAGGCAAAAATTATTGTTGTCACCAGTTTTATTGATGATGAAAAGGTTTATCCGGCACTGGAAGCAGGTGCAGTCAGTTATATGCTAAAGACATCAAAGGCAAGCGAAATTGCCAAAGCAATCAGGAAAACACATGATGGTGAGTCGATACTGGAGCCTGAAGTAACCGGTAAAATTATGAATCGTATGCGGGAAAAGCCTGCTGACAATCTGCACGATCAGTTAACCAATCGTGAAATGGAAATCCTCATGCTTGTTGCCCAAGGAAAGACGAACCAGGAGATTGCAGATGAATTATTCATCGCTTTAAAAACGGTTAAAGTTCATATCAGCAATATTTTAGGGAAGCTGGAGGTACAGGACCGGACACAGGCTGTTATTTATGCATTTAAACATAATTTGGTTTAGTCATTTATACAAAAAGCCACAAATAATTATTGTGGCTTTTTGTAATATCTTTCAACCAGGTTATAAATGGATATAAGTTCATATAGGATTTTCAGCTCCGATGGTAAGTTGGCAGGATGTTGTTTTTTCGCAGTCGTAATGGCTTCCGTATCATCCCAAAATATTTCGGTCAATCGTTCAAACTGTTCACGGTGCTTTTGGTGATCGTATGCATTCGGGTGTTTCAGCGTTTGCGCCATTTCTGTTACAGCATTTACGATAACCGTCCGTTCTTCTTTAGGCCACTCGGTCGTATCGAATGATGTATAGACTAGGTTCTCGATATGATAGTTGATTAATCGCAGCTGTACAAGACGTTTCTGACCTTGCTCAAATTGTGTTCGTTCACTTCCGATAAGCGGATGGTATTTGGATTCTTCACTTTGAAATCGAATCAGCTGCTCTGTTTGGCGGATCATTTTATCCAACTGATCCGTCAGCTCCTGTTCAACAACAATGATTTGATGTTGGTCATCAAGAATATCGTGAAAGACTGTTTCAACTGCGATTCCTGTCCTGTATGCGATTGTCTCCAGCTTTTTAGTAATTTCATGTGTATAATCCGGCGGCAACATAAACATGTTGACTGCTGTTGATACCACCAGCCCTGTAGTGGTTGTTCCAAGCCGAATGAAAAATGACATAAGCACATTGGTGTGAATAACCTCAACCATCGCAACAGAGGTTAACGTGGCAACAAGAAGCCCCGCATGCAATTTTAACCGGAAACAGGTGGCGATTGTAAAGACAGCTGCGAGTGCATAAGTGAGCGGTGAATCACCGAATAATGATATGAACAGCACAGCATATGCCGATCCAATAGCCGAAGCCGGAAACCGTACGATTCCTTTTTTGATGGAATCCGATACAGTGGGCTCAATGGTAACAATTGCTGTTATAACGGCAAAAACAGGCGGCCATTCCAATAAAACACAAATCCATGCGGTAATGAAAATGGCAATGCCTGTTTTGACGACACGGCTTCCTGCCAGCTTAAAATACTTCATCAATCTCATCTCCACTTTACTTCATTCAGACTTCTATTCTTCCAACAAAATGATTAATTTGCAAATTTTTTATAAAAAGGGGTTGCATTTTCAGAAATTATTCAATAGACTGTATTATAACAATTAAATAAATTATTTTCTGTTATATATAAGAAGGGAGGGGTTTGCCAATGCGAATGCCAACTTGTCCGGAATGTGGGGGCTTGGTTGATAATCACAGTTATACGCTGGAATGTGATTATTGTTTGTCAAAAAAGGAAGATTAATTTTTTTGCATATGTTGTTATATAACAAATGATTAATATTTTATTTTGTATTATAACAATTGATTCCAAAACAAGTTCTGAGGTTTCTGGTTTAATAGTGAATTCAACACTCTACGACACGACGAGTGAAGGCTTCACACGATTGATAGACACTTCAAAAGCGAATAACTTTGATGAAAGGGGAGACGGTTGATGAATCAAAAAACACGAATTGAAACAATAAGAGATGAATGGGAAAATGACCCGCGTTGGGACGGAATCGAGCGCACGTATACGGCAGAAGATGTTGACCGGCTGAGAGGATCGATTGATATTGAACATACACTTGCCAGAAAAGGTGCAGAAAAATTATGGCAGCTCGTTAACAATGAAGATTATGTAAATGCGCTTGGAGCTTTGACAGGAAATCAGGCCCTGCAGCAAGTAAAAGCGGGGCTTCAGGCAATCTACCTGAGCGGCTGGCAGGTCGCTGCAGACGCCAATCTTGCCGGTGAAATGTATCCGGATCAGAGTCTGTACCCGGCGAATAGTGTACCACATGTTGTTAAACGGATTAATCAGGCCCTGCAGCGTGCTGATCAAATTCATCATGCAGAAGGCGATAATTCTGTTGATTGGTTTGCACCGATTGTGGCAGATGCTGAAGCCGGGTTTGGCGGACAACTGAATGTCTTTGAATTGATGAAGGCGATGATTGAGTCAGGCGCATCGGCAGTTCACTTTGAAGACCAGCTGTCATCGGAGAAGAAATGCGGCCATCTGGGTGGTAAAGTGTTGCTGCCGACCCAGACGGCCGTCAGGAATCTGATTTCAGCACGCCTGGCTGCAGATGTCATGGGGGCACGTACGCTCATAATTGCCCGCACTGATGCCAATGCTGCTGATATGATTACAAGTGATCTTGATCCATATGATGAGCCGTTTATGACCGATGAACGGACAGCAGAAGGATTTATCCGCACAAGTGCAGGAATTGATCAGGCTATTGCCCGGGGGCTTGCTTACGCCCCATATGCGGATATGATCTGGTGTGAAACGTCTGAACCAAACTTGGAAGAAGCCCGGAAATTTGCAGATGCGATTCATGAAAAATATCCAAATAAATTGCTTGCATATAATTGTTCGCCTTCATTTAATTGGAAAAGTAAACTTTCAGATGAAGATATAGCAAATTTTCAGCGGGAACTGGGTAAAATGGGCTATAAATTCCAGTTCGTTACATTAGCAGGCTTCCATGTATTGAATCACAGTATGTTTGATTTGGCCAGAAAATATAAAAAAGAAGGTATGGCAGCTTATTCCGAACTGCAAGAGCGGGAATTTGCGAGTGAATCATTTGGATACAGTGCCACCCGGCATCAGCGGGAAGTCGGGACAGGTTATTTTGATGCAGTGGCACAAGTTATTTCCGGCGGTACTTCATCAACCGGAGCATTAGCAGGGTCGACCGAAGCAGAACAATTTGCAAAACAGACGTAAAAATAGATTTATCCCGCATGTAAGACCTCCATCACCAATGTTCGAGTATACGAAGAAAGAATGTGTGGGGGACCAACTGCCAGTAAATGTCCGACTCGTTCATCTAACAATCAGGGGGGAACAAAGCCCCCACTGATTGAAGATTCACTTTATGTGACATCCGCCTCTTGTCATAAGAGGTGGATTTTTTGTGGAATTATTACCATCTGTAACATTACTGAAATAATTCGGGAAATGATAAATACAGGAGTATAAAATCGGTTTTGTCAGCTTTGTCGAGGGAAAAAACATGGATTTTGCCGGTATTTATGGTATTGTGTAAAAAGTTGTGTCTGGCTTAAACCTTGTCCCTGTGGTAATTGTGATTATTTCAACAGAAAAGAAACTTTTTTTCATTTGATATAGAATTGTAATCTCTCTATTATATGCATGTCATTTTCTGTTGTTATAATACTAATTGCCTAAAACTATTAAATACATAATAGATAAAATTTACTGCCGCAAATACAATTGATAGAAAGCATCATTGGAGATTTACAGGGGTTGCGGTTGTGGAAGCGGGGGATACATAGTGAGAAAAACAGTCGGAGCCGCAGTTGCTGCCGGTACAGTTATGTTTGGAAGTTTGTTTTTGACAGATTCAGTTCATGCTGAAACGTTAGAAGATGTCAAGGATGAACGTGCAGAAGTTCAGGGAGAACTATCAGGTGCAGAATCGGAAATCGCTGACGTTATGGTAGAGTTAGAAGATTTGAATGAAAAAATTGCATCTGTTGATGATGCACTTGCTGAAAATAAACAAAAAATGAACGATACAAAACAAAAAATAACAAATACTGAAGAAAAAGTTGCGTCCCTTGAAGAGGAAGTTAAAGCGCTTCAAGAAAAAATTGAAGAACGCAAAGAGATTTTGAAAGAGCGTATTGTTTCACTGCAAAAAAATGGCGGCGATATCAGTTACTTGGAAGTCGTTTTCGGATCCAAGAGTTTTGGTGATATGATCAGCCGGCTATCTGCTGTATCAAAAATTGCAGAGTCTGACGAAAAATTGATGAAACAGCAGGAAGCGGATAAGGCTGAAGTCGAGGAGAAAAAGCAGGACAAGGAAGACAAACTAGCAGGTCTCAAGGATATGAAAGTTGAACTTGAAGGCATGAAAGAAACCATTACAGCGCAGAAAGAACAAAATGAAAAAGATAAACAAAAACTTAAGGATAAAAAACAGGATTTAACAGCTATGAAATCTGAACTTGAAGACAAAGATAGCAGTCTTGCTGCCGTAGAAAGTGAACTTAAACAGCGCCAAAACAATGGAAATAACGAATCTGATTCTTCCGGTAACTCAACAGCTGTAGCATCAAGTTCTTCGTCTCAATCAGATTCGTCATCTAATTCATCGACTTCCGGCGACGGGGAGCTTAAACAACTGAGTAATTCAAGCAGCAATAGTAACAAGAGCGGTGGCGGAAACCATAGCTCTGCTATCAGTGCCGGTTATACCCAGACTGGAACACCATATGTAACAGCAGGCAAAGGCCCGGGCGGATTTGATTGCTCCGGATTTGTATCATGGGCATTCGGTCAAGCTGGTGTATCGATTCCATCCAGCACGTCAGCACTGCAAGGTGTCGGATCACAAGTTTCATACAGCAGTGCTCAGCCGGGTGACTTAGTATTCTTTAACACTTATAAAACAAATGGTCATGTGGGCATTTACCTTGGAAATGGCAAGTTCCTGGGTGCTCAAAACAGTACTGGTGTTGCAGTTGCTGATATGACAAGCGGCTATTGGAATGATAAATTTGCCGGTCATGTTCGCCGGGTTAACTAAATAACAAAGGCTGTATTGTACTGTATTCCAAAAGGCAGAATGATATCTGACTTCTGGGATGCAGTACTTTTTTATGGAGTTTTTACCAAGACAAGATATTGCATACCCAGCAATACTGTTTATAGCAGAAACATATCAAACAATAGTATATAAAGACCAAATAATAAATGTTGTCTTGGTATAACTAGAAAATATTCAACAAAAAATGTATAATAATCCACAGATTTCCAAATCAACAAAATAAGAGTTTTCTCAGAGGTTTAGGATATACATAAAGGTGTGGAGCTGATTTGGCAATACAGTGATGTTTCGCTTGAACAAACATTTTGCTCCCTAAGCCCGGAAAAGAAAGGAATTATTATGGAAAAACATACTTATAAGAATCCGGTATTTTTTATATCAGCTATAATTGTTGGACTATTAGTGTTAGCCGGAGCACTCTTTACTGAAACATTTAAAGCGATTGCCAATCAATTATTCAGTTTCACAACGATTAATTTTGGCTGGTTTTACTTACTGGCAGTGTTTATTTTTGTCATGTTTTTAGCAATACTGTCATTGACCAGATATGGCAAAATTCGTCTCGGGCCTAAGGGGTCCCGCCCTGAGTATCCTTTTTTCACTTGGATTGGTATGCTGTTTTCAGCCGGGTTTGGCGCCGGTCTGGTATTCTGGGGTGTAGCTGAACCTATGAGTCATTTTTTTGAGACCCCTTTTACCGGTTTAGAGGCGCAAACTGAAGAGGCCGCCAGAATATCTATGGGGTATTCCTTTTTCCATTGGGCTGTGAGCCAATGGTCAGTGTTTGCTGTTGTCGGTTTAATCATTGCTTTTCTGCAATTTAAGAAAGAAAAGAAAGGACTAATCTCAACAGCAATTGAACCTGTAGTTGGAAGCAATCGTATCCTGGGCGGCACGGTTGATACGCTCGCCGTGATTGCAACAGTTATGGGAGTTGCCACATCACTCGGACTGGGAATATCCCAGATGAATGGCGGCCTGAAGAGCGTCTTTGGTGTTCCGAATGCGATTACGATTCAAATGATAATTGCAGCCGTTATGCTGGTGACATATCTGATTTCATCAAGTACAGGTTTGAACCGGGGAATCAAGTGGCTCAGTAATTTGAATCTTGGTTTATGCTTGCTGCTCCTTGTGTTTGTTTTTATCGCAGGCCCGACCGTCTTTATTTTAGATACGTTTGTACTGGGATTAGGCGATTATATTACAAATTTTGTAAGCTACAGTTTCCGTCTGACACCATATTCCGGTGAAAGCTGGGTGACTGAGTGGACCATTTTCTACTGGGCATGGTCAACAGCCTGGTCGCCATTTGTCGGTGCGTTTGTTGCCCGCGTGTCAAGAGGCCGGACAATCCGTGAGTTTGTATTTGGTGTCCTGGTTGTTCCGCCGGTTATTGCCTGTCTATGGATTGCAGCGTTTGGCGGAACAGCTATTTACAGTGACCTATTCAACGGGACGCAAATTGCTGAAGCGGTCAATGCTGATATGACGGTTGCCTTGTTTGAAACATTTGCCAACTTGCCAATGCCAAATGTTCTGTCCATACTGGCTATTTTGCTCATTTTCACTTTCCTGGTTACATCAGCAGACTCTGCCACTTATATACTGGGAAGCATGACGTCTAAAGGCAGCCTTAACCCTGCATTGACAGTAAAAATCATTTGGGGCGTATTGATTACAGCTATTGCTGTCGTACTCCTGTTTGCCGGCGGTTTGAATGCATTGCAGACGGCATCGCTGACGTCCGCATTGCCATTTACGATTATATTACTGCTGATTGTCGTGGCGTTTATTAAAATGATTAAAAAAGAACAAGTGCCAAAAAAAGGTGAATGAATCAAAATCGGACTTGTACCGGCAAGTTGTCCCTAAAATTTCTTGAATAACCACACAGGATTGAAAAAGGGATCCCGCTTCCGGTTGCATGCCGAAAAAAGCAGCTGAAGAGCGGTTCTTCCGCTGCTTTTTTACCTTGAATTTATTAAAAGGAATCGCTGCGGTCCAAACAGTAACGTTATCATCCTGTAAAGCTAAACAATGATCCAGGAAAGGGGTACATTGCTTGTGATTATTGCAATTATTATATTATTGTTTGTCTCACTTTTCTTCTCCGGGAGTGAAACAGCTTTAACTGCAGCCAATAGGATGAAATTACAGGCAAGAGCGGATAATCATGATAATAAAGCAAAGAAACTATTGGATTTAATTTCTAAACCAAATGAATTTATAACAACAATCTTAATAGGCAATAACATTTCCAATATCGTGCTCCCGACCTTAGTGACAGCCATGGCGATACAGTACGACTTTAACGTGGGTGTTGCGTCTGCTGTTTTGACCATTTTAATTATTGTGTTTGCTGAAGTCATTCCGAAGTCTGTGGCAGCAGCATTTCCGAATCAAATAGCAATGATGATTTCACCGGTCATCCGATTTTTTGTCATTGTATTAAAACCGATTACCATCATTCTTAATTGGCTGACAAATAAGATAACCAGTGCACTTGCAAAGGGAGATTCAAGCGATGCATCGGTCTCCAAGGAAGAATTGCGCAGTATGGTTGATATCGCTGATTCGGAAGGAACGTTTAATGACGCAGAATCCAATCGTATTAAAGGTGTGCTTGATTTTTACAATCTCGATGTCAAAGATGTCCTGAAAACCCCAAGAGTTGATATTACAGCTTTGGCATCAACAACTTCTTTTGAGGAAGTAAGAGATATGGTCATTCAAAATCCGTATACACGATACCCTGTTTACCATAAGGATATAGATGACATTGTCGCGGTCTTTCATTCGAAATATTTGATTTCCTGGTCCATGGAACCTGACAAATCATTACAGCATTTCAGCTATTCGGATCCGCTGATTGTGTTTGAGTTTCAACCGGCTGAATGGGTTTTCCGGAAGATGACGAAAGAGAAGAAACATATGGCGGTTGTACTGGATGAATATGGCGGAACGGAAGGAATTTTAACACATGAAGACGCCATTGAAGCCATGATAGGACAGGAAATTGAAGATGAAATGGATTCTGATACTGCCGCGATTGTTGAGAAACTGACCGATAATGAAATCATTTGTGACGGAAAAATAACGCTTTATCAGCTTAATACAATTTTTGATACAGATATTCCTGAAGAGGAAGACGTGCTTTCCGGTTATTTGCTGAAAGAATTTAATGCATTCCCTGAAGAAGGGGAAATGATCGAGCGGGATAACCTGACTTTTAAAGTGCTGGAAGTTGCGGGAAGAATGGTCAGGAAGGTACAGATCAATAAAGTGTGACACGACAGGTCCTAATTGACGAACGTATCATGACTCGTATATACTGTGAGTAATAAAAGGTTTTCTAGGGTTCCGCAGCATATGCTGGTCTGGTCCGAGAGAAAACGCACGATTAGTGTACACGGCGGGACAAAAGCCCGGGAGGATATCTGCATGACGATATCTTCCCGGGCTTTTTATTTTTGTCCCGTATGTAACGGGCAGTAAGACTCCCACCTAAACAATTTGTGTTTACAAGAAAGTGTAGGCGGGGAATCAACTGCCCGTAAATGTCCGATTTAGTTCAACTAACAATCAGTGGGAAAACTTCCACTGATTGAAGTTTCACTTTATCGGACGAATTTTGCAGGACAGGAGCGATGATCATGAATAAGAGCTGGAATATTTTATTTTTGGCAGGGCTGTTTGAAATCGGCTGGGTCGTTGGACTCAAACATGCCAACAGTGTCACGGCATGGATCCTGACTGTGATTGCTATTTATCTTAGTATGCATTTACTTGTATTATCTTCCAAAAAACTTCCGGTTGGCACAGCATATGCCGTGTTTGCCGGGATTGGAGCAACAGGAACCGTCATATTGGAAATAGTTGTATTTGACGAACCGTTTCGCTTGCTCAAAATTTTACTCATTTTATTACTGTTAAGCGGTGTCATCGGATTGAAACTTGTTACAGATGAACAGGCGGGTGAGCGCGATTCATGAGCTGGATTTATTTAATTATTGCCGGATTTGGCGAAATTTTTGGTGTGATGGGCATTACTAAAGTGAATCAGAAGAAAAGTGTTTTTTCATTTACATGGCTGATTGGCGGCTTTCTATTTAGCTTTCTATTTTTGACATTAGCCATGGAGAATCTGCCTATGGGTACAGCGTATGCCATATGGACGGGAATAGGTACGGCAGGAAGTGCGATTGCCGGTATGATTTTTTATGGTGAATCAACAGATTGGCGCCGCATTTTGTTCATCGGTATGATAATTGCTGCAGCGGTTGGTCTGAAACTAATTACCTAGCAATGTTTAATTGACGTATTATGCGGATAAATAGGAATAAGTACCAATCAATTAAAGGGAGTGCCTATATCCGATGAGTTTACGTCAACAGATTAATCAGCTTGAGCATATAAAAAAAGAACAAGACAATAAAATCCTGACGATGTATTTAAATACAGACCCGTCTGATGCAAATCAGCAAGCCGGTGAATGGAAACTTCATTTAAAGAATGGACTCCGTAATTTTGAAAGCTATTTAAAAGAGGATAATGATAAAGAAGAGCTGAAAAATTTTCAGCTTGTCAAGCAAAAGGTAGAAAAATTTGTTCATAACAATGAACAGCATTTTCGCAAGGGTATCATTTTATTTGCATCAGCTGATGAAGAAATATGGTTTGCCGACAGATTTCAAATGCCGATTAAAACAGAATTTTATTGGGAAACAATTCCTGAACTTGAGCAGTTAAAAGAGCTTGAAGAAACATATCCAAATACAGGTATCATACTTGTGCAGAAAGATGAGATAAAAATTATTGAGTCACATCTCAATGAGATATTGGAAACAGATTACTATAAATTTGATCTCGATACAGATAAATGGCGTCAGTTTACCGGTCCGCATAAGGCTGACGCATCAATGGGCTCCGGAGGCAGGAGCACCCAGCAGGACAAATTCAATGCGCGCTATGAAGCTAACAAACAGCGCTGGTATAAAAGCATTGCACCGAAATTGGATAAAAAAGCAAAAGATCATGAGTGGGAAAACATTTATGTGGTCGGTGAGCCGGATGATGCATCAGAATTAAAAGAAGAAATGAACAAACCGGTTACCGGACTAATTCAGAAAAACCTGCTCCATCATGAAGAAACAAAAGTGCTTGAAGAAATCTTTGGATAATCCTGCTAAGAAAAGCTTTCAGTTCAGGTTACGGGTTTTGTTACCTATCGCAAACTTAAATATGTAAGCAAAATGACTATCAAATTGTAGATTGATTTGGTAGTCATTTTTTATTGAGACAAAAGCAGCATATTTTTCAAAAAATAATGACTTGAGTCACTTGTGTAATTATTTATTTTTTTGTACATTAAAAGAGATTTAAGTATTTCTTATTAAAAAGGATATAAGGATTGCAAGCGAAGCAAATTTATGTGAATTTGCCGGTAAAAGACCTGAATAAATCCGTTGCCTTTTTTTCTAAGATAGGGTTTGAGTTTGACCCTCAAGCTACGGATGAAAACGCAACGTGCATGGTGATTAATGAAAATACATTTGTAATGCTGCTCGTCGAAACGTTTTTTAAAACTTTTACCAACAAAGAAATTGCTGATACAACCAACAATACCGAAGCTATTCTGGCTATTTCCGCTGAAAGTAGAGAACAAGTTGATGAGATTGTAAAGAAAGCGTTAGAAGCTGGCGGAAAGTCTGCAAATGATCCGATAGACCATGGATTTATGTACGGATGGAGTTTTCAGGATATAGACGGCCATCTTTGGGAAGTCATGTACATGGATGAAAGCGAAGCTGCGCAAGGTTAAGTTTGAAACCAATTCACCTATACATTTCTATTATATAAAGCCTCCCATTACATGTGATTCCGTTTATCATGTATGAGGAGGTTTTTATTTGCACGCTGCTTTTTCTAAAAGTAAACAAAACTCTTTTAGCATAAGGTGGTAAAACCCAAGTTGTTTCGTCCATAAGCCTAAAAATTTATAAGGGGTTAAACAGTTGAAAGCATTATTCTTTTTATACGAAGGGTATGTTGATTGGGAAATTAGTCCTTTGTCCTGCATGTTAAATGTCTGTGACGTCGAAATTGATACTGCAGCATTAAATGAGGAAGTCACTCATGAAGGAAAGTTCAAAGTAAAGGTTGATTTGAATATTGAAGCGTGTAATCCCTCGAATTACAATATTTTGATCATACCGGGAGGAGAACCGGCTCCATTTGATAAAGATGAACGTTTGCTCACACTGATTCGTGGATTTGATAAACAAGGTAAATGGATCGCAGCGATTTGCGGGGGACCACATTCCTGGCGGCGGCTGGCATTTTGCGCGAAAGAAAGTATTCAACATAATGATAGGGTCAGTCAATCGTTCTGGTTGACCTTTTTTATCTGTGAAATCAATGATGTTCCATGAATGGCTTAGTTTTAACGGGTTTATTTTTTATCAACAAAAGCACCGTATTTAGCGGTGCAATTTAATATACAAATTAGCGTTTTGTGAAAGGAACCCGTTACGGTTCAGAAAGTCTTTTTTAAAAGTTAAGAAAATATATCTGGAAAGACGGGGGCATACCTGGGCGGCAAAAAAGAAACAATGCTTACTGGCACGCCGGGCATAAGCCGTATATTTCGAACTTATGGTCTTCGATTGCATAATTGCCAAGGGACTGCTGTACTTCCTTCATTGGGCAGACTTCAATTTCTTTTGTTTTTCCGCAATCTTTGCAGATAAAATGGTGATGATGGTGCTCCGTACAGCTGATGCGAAAGTTCTTTTCTCCGTTTAGTTCGGTTGTTTCCAGCACGCCAACTTCGTGAAACAAGTGAAGATTGCGGTAAACAGTATCAAAACTGATGCCCTCATATAAAGGTTCTAAATAGGCAATGAGATCTTTTGCTGTGCGATAGCCGTCAGCTTCAGCAAAAAACGTCAGTATATCTTTTCGTTTGCCGGTTGTCTTGTAGCCTTCTTTTTTAATCTGTTCAATCGCCTCATTAAGTTTCATTTCGGGCTCACCTTCCTTTCCTCATTTTCAGCGGCATACTTAAACGTTTGAAACCAATTGCCACAAGGAGGATGGCAATGGAAACCATGACAATGGTTCCGCCTGGCGGGATGCTGAAATAATAGCCTGCTATTAAACCTATGATAACAGCTGTTTCGCCAAATACAATTGAAAAAAGAATCATTTGCTTAAAACCGCGGGCAATCCGCATACTAGCTGCTACAGGCAATGTCATCAAAGCAGACACAAGCAGCACACCAACGACACGGATCGATGCTGCTATAACCAGTG
The DNA here is from genome assembly GCF_001307805.1 of Lentibacillus amyloliquefaciens. Classification (GTDB taxonomy): domain Bacteria; phylum Bacillota; class Bacilli; order Bacillales; family Amphibacillaceae; genus Lentibacillus; species Lentibacillus amyloliquefaciens. Next base: position 32,792 of record NZ_CP013862.1, read on the forward strand.
CTGTCATAATGATAAAGAGCAAATGAATCCTTTTGGCATGGATTCCTGAAACAACAGCGTGTTCTTCATCAAAGGATAAGGTTACCAGTTCTTTATAAAATAACCCAATCCCCAACATAATAACTGCTGCGATTCCCAAAATCGAATAAAAGTCCGTCTCACTGACGGCAGAGACAGAGCCGAATAAATAATTGAATAAATCGGTGTTGAAACCATCAGCGAGCGCTATGAAAATAACGCTCAGCCCTACACCGCCCGATAATATGATCGGAATAGCAAGCTCCTGATATGCTTTATAAACGTCGCGCAATTTTTCAATGAAAATCGATCCGAGAACGGAAAATCCCATTCCGCTATAGAGCGGGGCAATTCCCAGGGCGAATTTCTTATCCATAAAAAGTCCGAACGCGATGCCGGCAAGTGTTACGTGAGACAATGCATCAGCTATCAGGGAAAGCCGCCTGACAACGATGAAGGTCCCGAGCAATGGTGCAATGATACCGATTAATAGTCCTGTTAAAAAAGTATGGCGTAAAAAATCATATTCTAAAAAATCTGCCAGCATAAAGGATTCCTCCAACGTTAATGGCTGTGTGTCACAATATTGACGGGGTGACTATAAAACTTTGATAAATCATCATTTGTCAGTGTTTTATACTCATCAGGGTTCCCATGAAAATGCAATGTTCTGTTTAAGCAAACAAGATCTGTAGCATGCTCAGTCATCGTTCCCGTATCATGGGTAACAAGCAATAGTGTAATCGTGTGTTTTTCGTTTAATTGATGCAGAAGATCGTAAAATTTTTGCACGTTTTCCTGATCAACGCCAACAGTCGGTTCATCGAGGATCAATAACTCCGGCTCACTGACCAGTGAACGGGCAATAAACACACGCTGCTGCTGTCCGCCTGACAGGTTGCCGATATTCTCATACGTGTAATCTTCCATGCCGACCTGTTCAATTGCTTCGATCACTTTCTGTTTATGTGTTGCTTTAAATAATTTAAAATAACCAATTTTTCCTGTCAGCCCCATTGAGACAACTTCGTAGACAGTCGCCGGAAAACCTTTGTTGAAGGAGTTGGCCTTTTGTGAAACGAAACCGATTTTACTCCAGTCTTTGAACTTTTGGATCGGTTCACCGAAAAGATTAATGGACCCATGATCAGGTTTTATGAGGCCAAGGATCAAGTTTATCAACGTCGTTTTGCCTCCGCCGTTTGGTCCGATCATTCCCATAAAAGCACCATGGGGGATTTCAAAGTTAATATCATGAAGCGTGTTTTTGTTTTCATAGGCATGGCTGAGATTCTTCATTGAAACAACCGGTTCTTTCATTTCTGTAAACCTCCTAATTGGTTGCCTGATCAAGTACATTAAGGTTTTCTTTCATCAGTGAAACATAATCGTCACCGTTTTTTAAATCAGATTCGGTCAGAATAGCTAAATTATGGAGTTCCAGGCTTTTGGCGCCGATTTGTTCCTGGATGATTTCAGAAACATGGTCCGAACTGTTCTGTTCAAACAGAATATAATCAAGATTGTAATCTTTTGCCTGATCAATAATTGCTATCAGTTCTTTTTGGGATGGTTCATCATTTGACGATAAACCGCGGATGGCAATCTGCTCGAGGCCGTACCTTTCTTCCCAATAACCGTATGCAGCATGAGAAACAACAACCTTTTTATTTTCTTTAGCATTCAGTGTGTCCCGGTATTTTTTGTCCAGTTCAAGCAGATCATCTTTCAAACCCTTGAAATTTCGGTTATATTGTTCGGTGTTATCAGGGTTTAATTCAATAAGTTTCCCTTTGATGATACCTGCCATATCAATCATCCGCAGTGGATCAAGCCAGATGTGCGGATTGTGGTCATGATGGTGTCCGTCTTCACCTTGGTGATGATGATTATGTTCCTCATCGCCGTCTTTAGCATCATGAAATAATGCCTCATTAGCACCTAGTTCGATTAAAGCGACATCCTGAGATTTCAAAGCATCAGCGGCCGTTTCTGCAAATCCTTCCATTCCGGCTCCAAGGAAAATAAATGCATCACCTTCTGCAATGGATGTAATGTCTCTTGACGATGGTTCATAGGTATGTGCATCAACGCCCGGCGGGTAGACCGATTCTGTCTCAACCGATTCGCCGCCAATCCGCTCAATCGCGTATTGAATGGGGTAGACGGAGGTGTAGATTTTCAAATCTGCATCAGCGTCAGTATTCGAATTGGATGGACTGCACCCGGTGATAATGACAGTGATCATCATTATTAGTATGGCATGGCAGAGTTTCATACTTTAAGTCCTTTCATTATAGACAATATTTATTTCGTACTTTTAATACGTAAATATTCGTTTTCCTGAATAAAGTTTCACTTAATACTATCGTAATGATTACGATTTGTAAATAGGAATGATTACGATTAATGAAAAAGCCATCCAGATTATTATTAGCAAGGGCCTTTTTGTGAATTTTGATGCTCGTTAACCTTCGTATTTGATGTAAATTGCGAAGTACTATAATAAATGTTTGATTCAATGAGACCGCTCCGGAAATACACTCCGCGCACCTTAGGGCGGCTGGTGAGCCTCCTCGGGGTAAGCACTAAGGGGTCTCACCGATACCTCCCGTCCCGCTGGAGTCGTCGTGTATTTCCTCCGCTGGTGATGGGCTTTATAATCTCATTGTTTTGGTGCTTAACTAAACCTTACTTGTGAATGTTGATTGGAGCGGAGGGCAGTCGACTCCTGCGGGAAAACGGGCAGCTGAGACCTGAGCAGGAAGCGGTTTTCTTCCGAGGAGGCTGAAGCGTTGCCCTAAGGTGCGCGACTGCCCGCAACGGAAATCAACACTGTCACTGTTTCGCAGTTTATGGGTTTTGTGTCACTAATAATAACTTTACAAACGGCAGGTAATATGCAGAAAAAAGAAATCGGCGGTTTGCCGATTTCCATGGACCTTCTTCGATTAAAATTTTTGCCCGTAATATTTGTCGAGAGTAAAGCCCCGGCCCAGAACTTCGGAGGCGTTAATAAACACGACAAAAGCGGTTGGATCTTCTTCCGGCAGCAGATTTTTAAGCTTCACCGCTTCCTGTTGATCAGCAACACAGAGAATCATTGATTTATCCTGGTTTGTATACCCGCCGACGGTCCGGACCTTTGTCAAGCCGCGGTCGATCTGATTACTAATCACATCATGGATTTTCGCTTCGTTTTCAGTAATGATCAACATTAATTTGGATGAGGCAGTTCGAAGCTGGACGATATCAATTGTTTTGCTGGTAATATAAATACACATGAGCGCGAACAACGTTAATTCCAGATTAAATACGATTAAAGAAGAAACCACAACAAGGCCGTCAACAATCAGCTGTGAATAGCCGCTTGAAAGCCCTGTAAACTTTTTAACAACTTGAGCGATGGCAGCTGTTCCGCCGGTTGAACCTTTCCCTTTGTAAACTGTACCAAGGCCGGCGCCAAGTATGACACCACCGTAGATGGCACCTAATACAGGATTGGATACAGTGTAAGAGAAATCAGCAGTAAGGTATATTATAAAGGGAACCCAGAATGTACCAAGCAACGTTTTCCAGCTGAAATCTTTCCCCAGTGCAATCCAGCCAATTATAAAAATGGGGAGATTAATCAAAAGTTGTGTGAGTGCCGGACTGATGGCATATAATTCAAAAATAATGGTGCTTACCCCGGACATGCCGCCTGCTGCCAGTCTTGAAGGTAAAAGGAATAAATTGTAAGATAACGCAACTAATGTAGCACCGAGTATAATCTGAGCATATTCTGTCATAACTATTCTGTTCATAATAATGTAGATCCTTTCTTTAGAAGAAGATGTTCGAATTCAAATTGAATACTTCAATTCAACTGTTATATTCTAACGCAGTTTTCTGGGTCATGAAAGACTTTTAGAGATATATTGAAAAAAGATTGCTTGTTTTTATTGCGAACTATCAGAATATAATTTATACTATTTAATAGACAGATAGGCGACTATCTTTTATTTTCTACTAAAAATGAATGAGTATTCATTCAAAATTTGAAGGGGGATATAACATGAAGCGAACAATCAAGCGTGCCGCAGTACTTGGTTCGGGGGTCATGGGCTCCGGTATTGCTGCACACTTGGCGAACGTGGGTATTCCGACAATCATGCTCGATATTGTACCGCGTGAATTGACGAAAAGTGAAAAAAAGAAAGGTTTGACACTGGAAGACAGTACTGTACGAAATCGTACGGCTGCTGACAGCAAAAAAGCTTTGTTAAAACAAAATCCATCACCGATCACATCAAAGAAAAGCATGGACTTAATTGAAGTCGGCAATATGGAAGATGATATCGAAAAGTTAGCAGATGTTGACTGGATCATCGAAGTTGTTGTTGAAAACCTGGAAGTTAAGCAAAAGGTTTTTGCAAACGTTGACAATTATCGTAAAGAAGGCGCCATTGTCAGTTCAAACACGTCAGGAATTTCTGTGGAAGATATGGCTGACGGGCGTTCTGAAGACTTCCGCAACCATTTTCTTGGAACACACTTTTTTAATCCGCCGCGCTATTTAAAGCTGCTTGAAGTGATTCCTACGAAAGATACAGACCCGGATGTTCTCGCATTTATGAAAACGTTTGGTGAAGACGTACTCGGTAAAGGTGTTGTCGAAGCTAAAGACACGCCAAACTTTATTGCCAACCGAATTGGGACGTATGGGTTACTTGTAACGGTACAGGAGATGCTGAAAGGCGGTTACAGCATCGGTGAAGTAGATTCTGTTACAGGGCCTATGATTGGCCGTCCGAAAAGTGCCACATTCCGCACGCTGGATGTGGTAGGACTTGATACGTTCATTCACGTTGCCAACAACGTCTATGATCAGGTTGAAGGTGACGAAAAAGACGTGTTTAAAGTGCCTGAATTCATGCAAAAGATGCAGGAAAAAGGCTGGTTCGGCGCAAAAAGCGGTCAGGGCTTTTTCTTAAAGAAGAAAGGAAAAGACGGCAGCACGATTTATGAATTAAACCCGGAAACACTTGAGTACGAAGACCGGAAAAAATTAAAAACAAATGCAACCGAAGCAGCCAATCAAGAGAAAGGACCTCACCGTAAATTGAAAGCGCTTGTAAATGCTGAAGGTGACAAAGCCGGTGATTTAGTCTGGTCTGTGTTGAAACCGGTGCTTGGTTATTCCGCGAAACTCACCGGTGAAATTGCAGACGATATTGTCTCAATTGACCAGGCAATGAAGTGGGGCTTTGGCTGGGAGATAGGACCGTTTGAAACGTGGGATGCCATCGGGGTCCGGAAATCAGTTGAACGGATGCAAAAAGAAGGCACAATAGTACCTGAATGGGTACTGAGTATGCTGGAGGCCGGTAAAGAATCTTTTTATCAAACGGAAAATGGCAATGTCTTTTACTACCATAACGGTGAATACAAAAAGCAGTCTTTTAATCCGAAAGAAATCAGCCTGAGTCGCTTAAAAGATGAAAAGGGTGTGATTAAAAAGAATTCCGGTGCGAGCTTGGTTGACCTTGGCGATGGTGTCGCCGGTCTCGAGTTTCATTCACAAGGAAACGCAATCGGCCTTGATATTATTAAAATGGTTAATGACGCGATTGATGAAGTGAATAAAAACTATGAAGGGTTGGTTATCGGTAACCAGGGTAAAAATTTCAGTGTTGGCGCTCATCTGGGCATGATGCTGATGGCGGCACAGGACGACGATTTCTTTGAACTTGATATGGTTGTTCGTCAGTTCCAGAAAACCGCAATGAATATTAAGTACTCGGAAAAGCCGATTGTAGCCGCTCCGTTTAATATGACGGTCGGCGGCGGTGCGGAACTTTCACTGCCGGCTGCAGTCCAGGCTTCAGCCGAAACGTACATGGGACTCGTTGAATTCGGTGTCGGCCTGATTCCGGGTGGCGGCGGAACCAAAGAACTTTATTTGAAAGAGCTCCGCAATCTGCCTAAAGGAGTCAACTTTGATTTGACCAAAGTTGCGAATGATGTTTTTGAAAAGGTAGCGATGGCCAAAGTATCAACCTCAGCAGAAGAAGCACGCGAAAATGGCTTTTTGAACAGTGGGGATGCCATCAGTGTCAATCCGGACCATCTTCTGCATGATGCAAAAGAAAAAGTGCTGGCACTTGCTAAAGCAGGCTATCAACCGCCGAAACGTGAAAAAATTCCTGTACCGGGGGATGCAGGATACGCCGCAATGTTGCTTGGCGCAAAATCATTGCAGTTCAGCGGCTATGCTTCAGACCATGATATAAAAATTGCGGAAAAATTAGCATATGTCCTGTCAGGCGGAAGGATTAAAGAAGGAACGCTAATTGATGAACAAGTGATGCTTGACTTGGAACGTGAAGCATTCCTGAGTCTGATCAGCGAACCGCTCACACAGCAGCGTATGCAGCACATGCTTTTAAAAGGCAAACCACTGCGTAATTAATTTGAAGAGGGGGAGAAAATGTGAAGGAAGCAGTCATTGTTGCAGGTGCAAGAACCCCTGTAGGAAAAGCTAATAAAGGTTCACTGGCTTATACAAGACCAGATGACCTGGCAGCATTAACCATTAAAGAAACACTGAAACGTGCAGGAAATTACGATGGCAATATAGACGATGTCATTATCGGATGTGCAATGCCGGAAGCGGAGCAAGGGATGAATATGGCCCGTAACATTGCGGGGCTTGCCGGGCTTAAGAATGATGTCCCCGGTATAACGATAAACCGCTATTGCTCCTCCGGCTTGCAAAGCATCGCTTATGCAGCTGAACGTATTATGATCGGTGCGAGTGATACGATTATCGCCGGTGGAGCAGAATCGATGAGTCTGATTCCGATGGGCGGTCACGTCATTAAACCAAATACAAAACTTGTTCAAGATGCACCGGGATATTATATGCAAATGGGTCATACAGCTGAAGAAGTTGCCAATCGTTTTGGCATTTCGCGTGGTGAGCAGGATGAATTTGCTGTCCGGAGTCATCAGCGCGCAGCCAAAGCACTGGAAGAAGACAAGTTCAAAGATGAAATTGTTCCGGTGGAAGTAACCGAACGCGTCATTGGAGAAAAGAATAAAGTTGAAGAGAAAACATCTATGTTCGAGATGGATGAGGGCGTACGTGCGGGAACAACAAAAGAAATTCTCGGCAATTTGAAGCCGGCCTTTTCAGCCACCGGATCCGTTACAGCAGGAAACTCGTCACAAATGAGTGATGCTGCTGGTTCAGTGCTGGTCATGGATCGTGAAAAAGCAGATTCTGAAGGCTTGAAGCCGCTTGCCAAATTCCATTCATTTGCCGTTGCAGGTGTTGAGCCGGAAATTATGGGTGTCGGTCCTGTTGAAGCAGTTCCCAAAGCGCTCGATATAGCTGGTCTGGATCTGTCCGATATCGGTTTGATCGAACTGAACGAAGCATTCGCATCCCAATCAGTCCGTGTTATTCAAGCGCTCGACCTGGATCCGGAGATTGTCAACGTAAACGGCGGAGCAATTGCACTTGGCCATCCGCTTGGCATGACAGGCACTAAGTTAACGTTAAGCCTTATTCATGAAATGAAACGCCGCAACGTACAATATGGTGTCGTCACAATGTGCATCGGTGGCGGAATGGGAGCAGCGGGCGTATTTGAACTATTGTAACCTATGAACCTTGTTGAAATTTGATTCCAGTCTATTGAAGGCACGAATGCTAACTTGCAAGAATTCAGAGATTTAAATACTGTTATATAAAAGTTTAGGGATTTTGACACAAAAACCATAAACTGCGAAGTAACTTTAGGTGTAAGTTGGTGCGTTGTCTATCGCTTCGGAAATACACTCCGCGCACCTTAGGGCGGCTGGTGAGCCTCCTCGCGCTGAAGCGCTTCGGTGTCTCACCTATGCCTATGCTCCCGCTGGAGTCTCCGTGTATTTCCTTCGCTAAGGTTGTTTGCTTCAATACTATTATGGAACAGTGATCACTTCCCAGAGCAGGCAATATACGCAGACTCGGGTCAGAACAGCCACGTGTCCGAAGACGCCGCCGAAAAGCGGTCTTTGCTTTTCAAGGTGGCTGAGGCCGTGCCCATGGAAAGCGAAGTATATTGCCGAAGCGGCTTTTAAAACTTAACGAAAATAGAATGAGATTTTTCATTGGTTCGCACTTTATATCAACTTCGTAAAAAGCAACAAAACGTACGAAAAGAACCTTTATTAAAAAAGGGATCGCAGAAAATTGGATGCTCTGGAAAAATTCAATTAGGGAAAGGAACGATGAACATGAGTGAAACAAAAGAAAAATTATTCAAAGGCGGCGGGTTTCTAACCGAAGATTTGCAAGCAGAGGATATCATTACACCTGAAGACTTTACCGAAGAACACAAAATGATCGGCAAAACAACCGATGATTTCATTGAAGGTGAAGTCGTACCGAAGATTGACAACTTGGAGAACCATGAATTTGAACATTCGGTTGATCTATTGAAAAAAGCCGGTGAACTCGGTTTGCTTGGGGCAGATATTCCGGAAGAATATGGCGGTATTGATTTGGATAAAATCAGCTCAGCCATTATCACAGAAAAATTTTCCCGCGGCGGTGGTTTTTCAATTACACACGGGGGACATGTCGGTATTGGAACACTTCCGATTGTTTTCTTTGGCAATGAAGACCAAAAGCAAAAATATTTGCCGAACCTGGCTACCGGCGAGAAGATTGCCGCATATGCACTAACTGAGCCAAGCGCAGGGTCAGATGCCATGAGTGGCAAAACAACCGCAAAATTGAATGATGCCGGCACACATTACATCTTAAACGGGGAAAAGCAATGGATCACCAATTCGGCGTTTGCTGATGTGTTCATTGTCTATGCCCAGGTTGACGGGGATAAATTCACCGCATTTATTGTTGAGCGGGACTTCCCTGGCGTTTCAACAGGGCCTGAAGAGCAGAAAATGGGTATCAAGGCATCATCAACCCGGACATTGATTCTTGAAGATGCTGAAGTCCCGGTTGAAAACCTGCTCGGTGAAAAAGGGAAAGGTCACAAAATCGCCTTCAATATTCTGAACGTTGGCCGCTACAAGCTGGCAATGGGGGGTGTAGGCGGATCCAAGCGGGCTCTGGAGCTGGCAGCAAGCTATGTGAATCAGCGGAAGCAGTTTAACACGGCTATATCCAGTTTTTCACTGACCAAGGAAAAACTCGCAACAATGGCTGCGGCCACTTACGCTAATGAAAGTGCCGTTTACCGCACAGTCGGATTGTTTGAACAAAGGATGGGCTCATTGACTGATGAGCAGTTGACAGACGGCAGAGAAGTAGCGAAGGCAATTGCAGAATATCAGATTGAGTGCTCCCTGAATAAATTCTCGGCTACAGAGTGCATGGATTATGTCATTGATGAAGCACTGCAGCTCCATGGCGGATATGGTTTCATGGAAGAATATGAAATAGCCAGAATGTATCGTGACTCCCGCATTAACCGGATTTTTGAAGGAACCAATGAAATAAACCGTCTGATCGTTCCGGGAACGCTCATGAAGAAAGCCATGAAAGGTGAATTGCCGCTTCTGCAGGAAGCACAAAAGCTGCAGGAAGAGCTTATGATGATGATGCCTGAAGAAGTGGGCGATGCTACTTTAGAGCAGGAAAAATATTTGCTGAAGAATGCTAAGAAAATGGTTTTGCTTGGAGCCGGTCTTGCCGCACAAAAATATCAGCAGAAACTGGAAAACGAGCAGGAAATTCTTGTTAATCTTGCTGATATGGTCAATGAAGTTTATAACCTGGAAGCAGCGATTCTAAGAACAGAAAAAGCAATTAATAAAGATGGTAAGGATAAACACGAGCAGAAGCTTCTATACACACAGGTATATGTCCAGGAAGCCTTTAACCGGATCGAAGCCGATGCTAAGGATACGCTCATTGCTGTTGAGGAAGGCGATACATTAAGAATGATGCTGTCGTCATTGCGTAAACTGACACGTCATACCCCGAGAAATGTGATTGGCAAAAAACGCGAGATCGCAGCGAAAATCATTGAAGACGAAAAGTATGTTGTTTAATTCAGCTAAAGCGGAAAAAGCTCCCGGATCGGCCGGGAGCTTTTGCTGCTACTGGCTGAAACCCTGAAGTTCATGAGAAAATGCCCGATGTTCAAAAATCATACCATAAGTTCAACTCATGATCCTGAGCTAATCCTCCAGCTCCGGAACATTATCCATAATATCTCTCATGGTAAACGATATACATGCGATGTTTGGAGAGGTGACCGGTTCATTGTCGTGGAACACGTTGATAATTTCATATTGACTGTCTTTAAGAATATATTGTTCCAGCATTCCGGCGTTCGGTTCCACAATCCAGTATTCAGGAATTCCGAAACGCGCGTAAACGTCCAATTTATCAATCTTATCCCGCTTTATTGTTGATGGTGAAAGGATCTCCACAACCAAATCCGGTGCCCCTTCAATTCCCCGCTTTCGAATAATATCTTTTCTTTCCCGGTTAATCAGGACAACATCCGGCTGGCGGACTTCATCGGTTGAAAGAATGAGATCAACCGGTGCATACAAAATAATGTAATCAGCCTCACAACTCTGCAGAAATTTCTTTTGCAATTCAAAACTGATCATTTGATGTTTGACTAAAGGCGCAAGACTCATCAGCTCCAGTTTTCCCCCGGCAAGTTCGTACCGGTTGCCGTCATCTATTGCGGCATAGTCTTCGTACGTAAGGCCGGTTTCCTTTAATAAATCACGAGTTTGCTTGCGGTCTTTATCATAACACATACTGGCCACCTCCAAGGTATGATAGTTATATTATAGCATGCAATCGGTTATTAAAAGGTCAGGTTTACACCATAATTTTCAAATCGGCCGAAGTTCATAGGATATTTCCCGAAGTTCACAAATTATCCCAAAACACATAAGTGACCTCGCATGCTGCCGGTAACTTTGCTATAATGAATCTAAAACAATAAAAAATAAGGAGAGAAGGGCATGACTTTAACGTTTTACTGGTATCCAAAATGCGGGACTTGCCAAAAAGCAAAAAAATGGTTCGACGCTCATGATATTGATTATGAAAGCATACATATAGTGGAAAATCCCCCGACAAAAAATGAGCTGCTCGATTTCATTTCGCAAAGCGGCATGCCGCCGAAGAAGTTTTTCAATACGAGCGGGAAGAAATATCGTGAGCAGAATATGAAGGAAAAAATTAAGGATGCGAGCACGGAAGAAATGGCAGAATGGCTGGCTTCAGATGGGATGCTGATCAAGCGGCCAATTGTGACAGACGGTCAGGATGTTACGCTTGGCTTTAAAGAAGAGTCATTCAATGAAACATGGCTTAAAAAATAAGAAACCATAGTTAACATGTACCTGTTAACCGAAGTGAAAATAAAATGCTGGAAAATTGTTAAATTGCCTAGTATAGTTATTGTAGAAGTGTAATGATTTATTGGAGGGATTCTGATGAGTTTACCGAAAGATTTGTATTATACAGAAGAGCACGAATGGGTGAAAAAAGAAGACGGGAAAGTACGAATCGGGATTACTGATTTTGCACAGGATGAACTGGGGGATGTCGTATTTGTCGAATTGCCTGAGGTCGGTGATGAACTTGAAGCCGATGAGTCCTTCGGAAGTGTTGAATCCGTCAAGACCGTTTCCGAATTGTATGCACCAATTAGTGGAACAGTGGTTGAAATTAACGAAGAGCTTGAAGACAGCCCGGAATTTGTTAACGAGTCGCCTTATGAAAAAGCGTGGCTGGTTGTATTAGAGCCGTCCAATCCATCAGATGTCGATCAATTATTAACTGCGGACCAATATGAAGAGGCTGTTAATAAAGATTAATGAACTGATGAAGCTGACTCACTCACAGGAGTAAGGTCAGCTTTTTTAATAGCTTGGTTTTTTGTTGGGTTTATCTGATCATGACTGTTTCTCTAAGGAGTGCAATATAGATGACAGCGTACAATGAAAAAGTTATCATTGTAGAAGGGTTAACCGATAAAAGGCAGATTAAAAAAGTGATGGCTGAAAATGCAGAGGTTATTTGTACGAATGGCACACTTGGTGTCGAAAAATTTGATGAGCTGCTTGATGATTATGACTTGGATAACCGGGATGTTTATATTCTGGTTGATGAAGACAGCCCCGGCATCAGACTGCGCCGTCAGCTTTCACGTGAATTGCCGCATGCTGAGCATATTTTTGTAAGCAGTGACTATCGTGAAGTGGCAACTACACCGGAGAACATCCTTGCCGCTGAACTTGCAGGGAAACGTATTGAGGTTAATCCGATTTTTCTGATTTAGGGTGATTTATTTGCAAGAAATAACAGATGAAATATATGAGCAGGATCGATATTTATTATTTATTTATACACCTTTTTGCGGTACTTGCTCCCTGGCCCGGTCAATGCTTGATAAAATTGAGGCAGTCCATCAGCAGGATATTTTTTATGAAATGAACGCCTCGCTTAATCCGGAGTTCATGCAGGAATACAAGGTCGAGAGTGTTCCCTGTCTGCTGATTAAAGAGGATGGACGGGTTAAGGACAAAATATATGCATTTAAGTCGATTGCCAACATATACAGTTACTTAATGGAATATAAGCCGGAACTATTTGCCACAAGCTGAAAAATTGCATAAGTATTGACAGTATAGAATAAGCGTGCTAAGATTTCTTTTATTGATTAGAAATGAATACTTATTATCTCTTATCGAGAGCGGTGGAGGGTCTGGCCTTATGAAACCGCGGCAACCTCAAATGATTCGTATTTGAAAGGTGCCAATTCCTGCGAAGCATCTGCTTTGACAGATAAGAGAACGTGAAGATGATCTATGATACGTCTTTCTGTTCTCTTACAGAAAGGCGTTTTATTTTTTGGTTATTAAATTAAAAACATCACATCATACTTACAGCAGCAATGAAGGAGGATAATCTTGATATCAATAAAGGGTTTGACCAAAACATTTACAACATCAAATAACCGTATAACGGCTGTCGATGACTTAACCCTTGATATTAAAGATGGTGAGATATTCGGTGTTATCGGCTACAGCGGTGCCGGCAAAAGTACATTCGTAAGACTTTTGAACAGACTGGAAGAACCATCAGCCGGACAAGTCATCATCAACGATCAGGACATTACAGCTTTAAATTCAAATCAGCTGCGGCTCACCCGTCAGGAGATTGGCATGATTTTTCAGCACTTTAACTTGCTTTGGTCACGAACTGTCACAGATAACATTGCTTTCCCGCTGGAAATATCGGGCGTGCCGAAACAGGAGCGGGAAGAACGTGTGCAGGAATTAATCAACCTTGTCGGATTGAACGGGAGAGAGAATGCTTATCCGTCACAATTAAGCGGCGGCCAGAAACAGCGTGTCGGAATTGCCCGGGCACTTGCAAACAGACCCAAAGTGCTGCTCTGTGATGAGGCAACATCAGCACTTGATCCGGAAACAACAAATGCCATCCTGGACTTGCTTGTTGACATTAACGCAAAACTGGGTTTGACGATTATTCTTATTACCCACGAAATGCATGTTATACGTAAAATCAGTAATCAAGTGGCCGTCATGGAAGAAGGTAAAATCGTTGAACAGGGCGATGTGCTTGACGTATTCCTACGTCCGGAACAACCGGTAACCAAAAAATTTGTTAAACAAATTATGGGAAGCAATGGAGATGACGGTGCGGAAGAGCTCGTCAATACGTATGACAGTGGTAAAATCGTCAGGCTGCACTTTATAGGTGATACAACCAATCAAGCTCTGATCAGCCAGATGGCCAGGTCTTTTAACATCGACATCAATATTTTACAGGGGAAAATCACGCAAATGCAGCAAGGGGCCTATGGGACACTATTCGTTCAAATGGACGGCGAAAAGGCTGAAATTGACCGGGCCATAACTTACATAACGGATGAAACCTCCGTTGAAGTGGAGGTGGTCCGAAATGTGGAATAGTCTGTTCCCGAATATTGAAATGCAGGATTTATGGGTGGCAACCTATGAAACGTTCTATATGACGATTATTGCTCTGATAGGTACATTTATTTTTGGGATACTGCTGGGACTCCTGCTTTATCTGACCATGAAAGACGGAATCTGGCAAAATAAATTTTTGAATATCATTGTCGCTTCGATTGTCAATATATTCAGGGCGATCCCGTTTATCATTTTAATTTTGCTTCTGTTTCCGTTTACCGATTTCTTGATTGGAACCATCCGGGGACCGAATGCGGCACTGCCGGCATTAATCATCGGGTCAGCTCCATTTTACGGCCGGCTTGTTGAAATTGCGCTTAAAGAGGTTGATAAAGGCGTCATCGAAGCAGCCAAATCGATGGGGGCAAAAACCCGCACCATCATTTTCCGGGTGTTGCTTCCTGAATCAATGCCTGCGCTTGTTTCAGGTATAACCGTAACAGCTATCAATTTAATTGGCTATACTGCGATGGCGGGTGTTATTGGTGCCGGGGGACTCGGTAATTATGCGTACTTCTTCGGGTTCCAGCGCCGTGAATTTGATGTTGTATTTTTATGTACAGTGCTTATTGTACTAATTGTCTTTTTATTCCAATTTATCGGGGATTATGTCTCCAATAAAATAGATAAACGATAAAAAAGGAGAGAGTTTAGATGAAAAAAGCTTTAGCATTCGTATCTGTATTAATCGTTGTATTGCTCGCAGCTTGTGGAGAATCAGCCAGCGGAGACAGCTCCGAATTAAAAGTTGGCGCATCGAGCACGCCGCATGCTCAGATTTTAGAAGAAGCGAAACCGCTTCTTGAAGAAGAAGGCATCGAGCTGACAATTGAAGAGTACCAGGATTATGTTTTACCGAATGAAGACCTGTCGAATGGAGAAATTGATGCAAACTACTTCCAGCATATCCCTTATTTAGAAGGACAGATTGCTGATATTGGCTTTGACTTTACACATCTTGGCGGTATTCATATTGAGCCAATGGGTATTTACTCAAAAGATTTTAACAGCATCGACGAGGTGCCGGAGGGAACTGAAGTATTAATGAGCCGTTCTGTTGCCGACCATGGACGCGTTTTGGGACTGCTTGAAAAAGAAGGTCTCATTAAATTGGCAGAAGATGTCAATACGGTTGATGCTACAACAGATGATATTGTAGAGAATCCGAAAAATCTGACGTTCTCATATGATTACGACCCTGCAACATTGCCTAATTTGTATGAAACAGAAGAAAATACACTGGTTGCGATTAATACAAACTTTGCCATTGGAGCAGATTTGACGCCAACGGAAGACGCTCTTATTCTGGAAGGTGAAGAATCACCATATGTTAACGTGGTAGCAGTGAAAAAAGAAAACGAAGATAACGAAGCCATCAACACATTGGTGGATGTCCTGCACTCTGACGAAATCCAGAACTTTATTAAAGAAGAATTCAACGGCGCTATCGTTCCGGTAGACGGCAAAGCTGAATAAGACGAGATTTAGGGAAATCACAGCAATTGGCAGAAATCTGCTTTATAAGTAAATGCAAAGTAATTGAATGGTTATCAGCTTTTCATACATCATTCTTTTCGTTTTAATGCTATCATATGCGCATTGTTTGAATGATTAGCGATATGATATGCTTACTATTGTAATCAAACGAAAGGATGGTTCACTATTAATAGTGGAATAAGAATGAATTACACTCCTGAAATGGAGAAAGCAATGCAGCAGTCGCACAAAATCGGCTATGAGGAATATGAAAGGAAATTAGATAAACGTATAGCCGTTGAAAAAAGGCGACAGCGCGAATATGAAGAGTGCAAGCATATGATAGCTGAAATAGAAAATAAACTTTAATTGTAATAAAAAATCCGGCGTTCTGTAACAAGGGCGCCGGATTTTAATGTGTATCTGATCAAAAAACACAGTAAACAAATTTTAAAAGGTGCTTTTCGAAGGCTTTTTTCGTAAGCTTTGCTGCTCGTTAACCACCGCATTTGATAGAGTGCTATAATACCGCTCCGGAAGTACACTCCAGCTTTCCGCGGGCTCGCGCTGAGCCTCCTCGCTCGCAAAGAACGCTCGCTGTGGGGTCTCGTCGTCCTCGCTTTCCCGCAGGAGTCTGGAGTGTAGTTCCTGCGCTAACATGGTATTGATTGGAGCGGAGGGCAGTCGAACTCCTGCGGGAAAAGCGGGCAGCTGAAGATCTTAGCAGGAAGCTGAAGCGCTGCCCTAAGGTGCGCGACTGCCCGCAGCGGAAATCAACACTGTCACTGTTTCGCAGTTTAAGATATTACGTCTTAATCAATAACCATAATTTTACTGTATTGACTGATGAATTGAGAAAACTGGGATAAAAAGTTTCAAAATAATACAAGGATTCCTGCAGTTCTAGTAGAATATGTATATATATGATAACTGCAGGAGGAGGTACATACTTTGAAATTGCTAAGCTACAAACAGAAAGGGAATCCGGGACCATATAGAATGGGGTTTATGCACGATAACAAAATTGTTGATCTTCAGGGAGCTTGGAAAAAAATGCGGCACATGACATCTGACCATGATGCGGAAAGACAATTCCCGGCGGATCCGGAACAATTTTTCTTAGCCGGTCAACAGATGATGGAACAAGCGAAAAAAGTTAAGAACGATGCAGAAACAAATAACATGGAAGATGTCAGTTTTAATCTCCGTGATGTACATATGTCTGCACCAGTCACAGCGCCTGGAAAGATCATCTGTGTCGGTAAAAATTATGCAGCACATGCGGCTGAAATGGATAGTGACGTACCAGATTACCCGGTATTGTTTGCTAAATTTGCCAATGCGCTGATTGGACCGGACGATTTTATTGAAAAACCGGATTTCGTCACAAAATTTGACTATGAAGCTGAGCTGACCATTATTATCGGCAGTGAGGCATCGAACATTAAAAGGGAAAATGCGCTTGATTATATTGCGGGCTATACAATCGGAAATGATATGTCGGCCCGTGATCTGCAAAAGCGGACCCCACAATGGCTGCAGGGAAAGTCATTGGATCGTTCGACACCGATCGGTCCATGGGTTGTGACCGCTGACGAAGTGGGGGATCCGGGCAGCTTATCAATCAGATCATACGTAAATGGCGAAGAACGGCAATCTGCATCAACCGAACAATTCATCTTTGACATCCCTTTTTTGATTGAATTCATTTCCTCGCTTATGACGCTAAAACCGGGAGATTTGATTATGACCGGCACACCAAACGGCGTCGGCATGGGGATGAATCCACCACAATTCGTCAGTGATGAGGACACGATAACTGTTGAAATTGATCATATCGGCAGATTGGAAAATAAAATTAAAGAAATGCGTCAATAAGATGTGCGTGCAGATCGGAATAGCGGTCTGCACGCTTTTTTATGCCGCATGTAATGGACAGTAACCCGCCAAGGAGCGGCGGCTAACTGTCCCTAAATGTCCGATTCTGTTCAACTAACATTCAGCGGGAAAAGCATTCCGCTGAATGAAGTTTCACTTTATTTACCTGTTATTCCGGCATAACAGGTAACTAGTTCGTCCAAATAAAAAACAATTTAAAGAAATTAGCATTTCCTGTTGCATTAATATAAATTTTATTGCATAATAATACAAAACAATTCATATTTAGTAAATGACTCGTTTAAGAAAAAGGAAGGTGCTGTATGCCTAAATTACAACATATCCGGAAAGTTCTCGTAGTTGGATCAGGTCCCATCATCATCGGTCAGGCTGCAGAATTCGATTATTCAGGAACGCAGGCCTGCCTGGCATTGAAAGAAGAAGGTGTGGAAGTCATTCTCGTCAATAACAACCCTGCAACCATTATGACTGATGATACAATGGCTGATCAGGTTTATTTGGAACCTTTGACGACCGAATCACTCACAGCCATCATTCAAAAAGAACAGCCGGATGGAATATTACCGACACTGGGCGGCCAAACCGGATTGAATCTGGCAATAACATTACACGAAGCAGGCGTACTGGAGCAATATGAACTGGAATTGCTCGGGACCTCTTTAAAAACAATCCAAAAAGGTGAAGACCGCGATATTTTTAAATCAACGATGAATGACATTGGTCAGCCAGTTCCTGCAAGCTTATCCGTTCATTCAGCTGACGATGCTATCCGTTTTTCAAAGTCAGCCGGTTTTCCGATTATCATCAGACCGGCCTATACATTAGGCGGAGCAGGCGGCGGTGTCGCTGAAACGGAGCAGGAATTATCATTAATGGTACAGCATGGACTTGATGTGAGTCCTGTCAGTCAGGTGCTTGTTGAACAAAGCATTAAAGGCTGGAAGGAAATTGAGTTTGAAGTGGTAAGAGATGCTGATGATAATTGTGTTATCGTCTGTGACATGGAGAATATCGATCCGGTAGGTGTTCATACTGGCGACAGCATCGTTGTGGCGCCTTCTCAGACATTGACCGAACAAGAGCAGCAATTATTGCGCAACGCATCAACTGAAGTGATCAGGGAGCTTGGTGTCGTTGGCGGATGTAACATTCAGTTTGGCCTGCATCCTGATACTGGCGAATACGTCATCATTGAAGTTAATCCAAGAGTTAGCCGTTCAAGCGCACTTGCTTCAAAAGCAACCGGCTATCCAATTGCCAGAGTGGCAGCAAAGATTGCAATGGGGTGGAATCTTGATGAACTTCCAAATCCAATGACCGGCATGACATATGCAGGTTTCGAACCGGAATTGGATTACACTGCTGTCAAAATACCACGCTTTCCGTTTGATAAATTCAAGACAGCCGACAGAAAACTTGGAACACAGATGAAGGCAACGGGTGAAGTAATGGCTTTGGCTGATAATTTCCCTGCTGCTTTGAACAAGGCTATCCGATCACTTGATATGGCAACAGGGCATTTTCCGCTACTTTCGGATTGGTCATCAGACGAGATAGAAGAGGTGCTGGCGACTCCGACTGATGAAAGGCTGTTTGTGACAGCAGAAGCAATCAGAAGAGGTTATACACTCGATGATATTCACAAATTGACCGGTATCAGTCATTATTTTCTGGATAACATCGCCTTGATTATAAAGATGGAAGAGACACTTAAAGAACTGGACTGGAATGATATTACCAAGAAGGAATGGCATGAAGCGAAATCAATTGGGATATCTGATCAGACTATGGCAGAGTTCTTTGACAAAGATTTAACTGCTGTATGCGACTTATCGCTTAGCATGAACATGGCGCCATCCTTTAAGGCTGTTGATACAGGCTTGGAAAAGAACGGGACTGATTTGGGCTATTATTATAGTACACACAGCGGTATTAATGAGGCAGTGTCATTAAAGGGAAAAAAGATTGTTGTATTAGGAGCAGGTCCGATCAGAGTTGGTCAGGGTATAGAGTTTGATTATTGTTCCGTTCATGCAGCTATGTCCCTGCAAGAGCAGGGCATCAGCGCGGTGGTCATCAACAATAATCCGGAAACAGTCAGTACAGACTATAATACAGCCGATCACCTATACTTTGAGCCACTGACTGTTGAAGACGTATTAGCCGTTGTACAAAATGAGCAGGCTGACGGTGTTATGGTGCAATTCGGCGGCCAGACAGCGATTAACCTTGTTAAAGAGCTGAGCGAGGCAGGCGTCAATATCTATGGGACATCATTATCAGGCATTAACGCCGTTGAAGATCGCGATATGTTCTATCAATTGCTGCAAAACCTTGATATCCCTCATATACCGGGCAAGACAGCAACAAATGCAAAAGAAGCTGTTGCCACGGCAGAGAAAATAGGTTATCCGGTTCTCATCCGCCCATCTTACGTTATTGGCGGAAGCGGCATGATCATTTTAAACAGTGAATCCGAATTGATGACCTATCTGAATGGCTTGGATGAGGGGGTATCAGAATCAGCTATATTTCCATTGTTAATTGATCGATTTATTCCAGGCCGTGAATTTGAGATAGATGCGGTATGTGATGGAGGAGATATTTTAATCCCCGGCGTTTTTCAGCATGTTGAACGAGCAGGAATCCACTCCGGAGACAGCATCGCCATTTTTCCGGCGCCGGAGTTGTCAGGTTCGCATAAACAGCTGATCGAATCATATACAACAGCGATCTCAGAGGAATTGAATTTCCAAGGGATAATCAATATTCAATTCGTCCTGAGTGAAGATGGCAAGGAATTGTATGTGCTCGAGGTTAATCCGCGTGCATCACGGACAGTTCCAATCGCAAGCAAAGTAACGGGCATCCCGCTCATTGATCAGGCCGTTCAGGTGCAAATGGGCAGACCGTTGAAACAACAATCAGAGAAACTCGGTCTGCATGATGATTTGCCTTATTTCGCTGTTAAAATGCCGGTATATTCCACAACGAAATTGTCTGGTGTGGATCCTTATGCCGGACCGGAAATGCAATCAACCGGTGAAGCAATCGGCCTTGGAACAACCGTTGGCGAGGCGATGGCAAAAGCTTGCGGCTGGACTGAAGGCAGTCTCTTGAACCAGACAGCAAATAAAGAGGTTTATTTATCATTTGTAACGGAGGAAGAAATAACTGAACAGCTTGCCTCTTTGCTTTCGGATTTGTCAGTTAAAATTACAGCGGATGAAGAAACGGCATCGTTCCTTGGCAAAAGGCGAGTTCCTGTAGATCATATTATGGAAGTGAAGGAAGCATCGGACATTTGTTCAGGAAGTGGTTTTGCACTCGTTTGTGACACACAGAAATCATTTAAAGAAGATGCGCATACCGAGCTTAGAACGGCTGCATTAGCAGTCAACACACCGTGTCTGACAACAAGCGAAACACTCCAGGTTTATTTGCATGGCTCAGCGCAAAAACAAGCTTACCCGGTTTCGATAAGTGAATACTTAAGTTCAAGTGAATCTTTGAATGGACAGAAGGAGCGTGTAATGTAAATGAAAATTGAAGCTGATCCCGTAAATGCAAGCGAAAAGTTGAAAGGACGCGATTTTTTAAAACTTGCTGATTACACTCAGGAGGAACTGCTGTATTTATTGCAGCAGGCTGATGAACTGAAACAAAAGCACAAATCAGGGGAACATGCTGAACCGTTAAAAGGAAAAACACTCGGCATGCTGTTTGAAAAACCTTCTACAAGAACACGTGTCTCTTTTGAAACCGGAATCTTCCAGCTGGGAGGAACAGGTATTTTTCTGAGTTCGGGTGACCTGCAGTTGGGAAGAGGCGAAACGATTGCAGATACAGCCAAAGTTCTGTCAGGATATGTTGATGGGATCATGATCAGGGCTTTCTCCCATAAGACTCTTCAAACATTCGCTCAATATGCAGAAATTCCTGTTATCAATGGACTGACTGATCTGTACCATCCATGTCAGGTGCTAGCTGATCTGCAGACGATTCAGGAAATGAAAGGGCGCCTGAAGGGAATAAAACTGGCATATATCGGTGACGGCAACAATATGGTGCATTCGCTTATGATTGGTGCTGCTATAATAGGAATGGATATCAGCATTGCCGCTCCGGATGACTATCTGCCCGAGTCACCGGTCGTGCAGAAAGCCCTTGAAATCGCAGGGAATACAGGGAGTCAGGTGGAAGTGTTATCAGAACCGCAAGCTGCCTTTGAAGCGGCGGATGTTATATACACCGATGTATGGGCGAGTATGGGACAGGAAAATGAGGCAGAAAATCGTGAAAAGAAATTTTCCGGTTTTCAAGTAAATAAGTCACTCTTTTCACTTGCAAGAAACGATGCCATATTCATGCACTGTCTGCCGGCACATCGGGGGCAGGAAGTGACTGCAGAGGTCATTGACGGCGGGCAATCTGTCGTCTTTCAGCAAGCCGAAAATAGAATGCACGCCCAAAAAGCATTGATGGCAGCACTCATGAGTTAAGGTAAGAACTTTAAGTGGGTATCCAAAAAGGAGGATAAAAAGGACCGAGAAGTTCGAGGCGACGCAGTTTTGAGCAGCGGAGAAACAAGTCAACGAAGAAATTCGACGTGTCATTTTTACCGGATTTTTTGAACAACCTTTTTAAGGGACTATGATTTATAAAAAACAACGCTAAGGAGAGGATATTGTGAGTAAAGAAAAAGTTGTATTGGCATATTCGGGAGGACTCGATACATCGGTTGCTGTAAAATGGCTTCAGGATAAATATAATTACGATGTTATTGCTGTTGCGATTGATGTCGGTGAGGGTAAGGATCTGGATTTTGTTAAGCAGAAGGCGCTCGATGTTGGTGCAGTGAAGTCATATGTCGTTGATGCCAAATCGCTATTTGCCAACGAATATGTGCTTCCCGCTCTACAGGCTAACCTTTTATATGAAGGGAAATATCCGCTGATTTCAGCACTTTCAAGACCGCTGATTGCCAAACTGCTTGTCGATATAGCCGAAAAAGAAGGAGCAACAGCTGTGGCCCATGGCTGTACCGGTAAAGGGAATGACCAGGTGCGCTTTGATGTGGCGTTCGCTGGCTTGAATCCGGAACTCGATGTTGTTGCACCGGTTCGTGAATGGTCAATGTCGCGGGAAGAAGAAATTGAATTTGCTAAAGAACATAACATTCCTATTCCTGTCGGTGTGGACAGCCCATACAGCATTGATGAAAATTTATGGGGACGCAGCAATGAGTGCGGTATTTTAGAAGATCCATGGGCAGAGCCACCGAAAGACGCCTATGACTTAACGCAAGATCCAGTGGAAGCACCGGATGAACCGGAAGTTGTGGAAGTTACATTCAATAAGGGTAAGCCAGTTTCACTGAACGGAGAAGAACTGGAACTGGATCAGCTGATTTTGTCATTGAATGAGATCGCCGGCAAGCATGGTGTTGGACGTATTGACCATGTAGAAAACCGTCTTGTTGGCATCAAGTCAAGAGAAATCTATGAAGCACCGGCCGCATCTGTATTACTGACTGCTCATAAGGAACTCGAATCACTGACATTGACCAGGGAGACTGCCCGTTTCAAGCCGACTGTTGAAGAACAATTTGCACAAGTGGTATATGACGGTCTCTGGTATTCGCCGTTGACTGATGCACTCAAAGCATTTGTGACAGAAACACAGCAATACGTGTCAGGTACTGTCAAGATGAAACTGTTTAAAGGACATGTCCATACGCTGGGACGTAAATCAGCACAATCGCTTTATGATTTCAATCTGGCTACGTACAATGCTGATGATGCCTTTGATCACAATGCGGCTCTAGGGTTCATTAAATTATGGGGTCTGCCGACAAAAGTGCATTCATCCATTAATCAAACAAACGAAAGCCCTGAAACAGAGACAAAATTAGATATATCTGTGAAGGAAGCTTTAAATCAATGAAATTATGGGGCGGTCGTTTCACAAAATCAACTAATCAACTCGTAGATGAATATGCGTCATCGATTAATTTTGACAAGAAACTGGCGGCTTATGATATTAAGGGAAGTTTGGCACACGTTAAGATGCTAAAAAAATGCGGCATCATACCTGAAAACGATGCTGACATGATTACAGATGGGCTGCACATTGTCTCTGAAAAGATTGATAATGGTGAAGCGGTGCTGCATGAAGAAGACGAAGATATTCATATGAATGTTGAAAGGCTGCTGACTGAAGAAATCGGACAAGTTGGCGGTAAACTTCATACCGGAAGAAGCCGAAATGACCAGGTGGCCCTGGATATGCGGTTATATTTACGCGACATTATTTTGGAAATGACACAGCTGCTCACAGATGTCCAGCATGCACTCTTTAAGCAAGCTGAGACGCATCGGGACACTGTGCTTCCTGGATATACCCACCTCCAGCGGGCGCAGCCGGTATTGTTCGCGCACCACATGCTGGCTTATGTGTTCATGATTGAACGGGATATTGAACGGCTTGCTGATAGCTGGAAACGGATCAACCAAATGCCGCTTGGAGCCGGTGCATTAGCTGGAACAACTTTTCCGATTGACCGTGATTTTGTCGCCGGACAGCTGCAATTTGATGGTGTTTGTGACAACAGTCTTGATGCCGTCAGCGACCGGGATTTTGTAGTGGAGTTTCTGTCCGATGGTTCAATGATCGCCATGCACTTATCCAGATTGTGTGAAGAAATGGTGCAATGGTCAAGTGCAGAATTTAATTTTATAGAGCTGGATGATGCTTTTTGCACAGGAAGCAGTATGATGCCGCAGAAGAAAAATCCTGATGTCCCGGAGCTTGTCAGAGGGAAGACAGGACGCATTTACGGGAATTTAACCGGCATGCTCACGATGTTAAAAGGCTTGCCGCTCGCTTATAACAAAGATATGCAGGAAGATAAAGAAGGCATGTTTGATACAGCTGAAACATTAAGCGGAGCTTTGCGGTTATTTGCGCCAATGATTGAAACAATGCACGTTAAGAAGGATTCAATGTACCAGGCGGTCAGAAAAGACTACTCCAACGCCACTGATCTGGCGGATTATCTGACCGAAAAAGGGATGGCATTCAGGGAATCCCATGAGGCAGTAGGCAAGATTGTACTGCATTGTATTAATGAAGGGAAATATATACTGGATTTGACACTTGAGGAACTTAAATCATTTTCCGGTCTGATTGAAGACGATATTTTTGAAGCACTCAGCCCGGATGCAGTCGTAGATGCGCGCAAAGCATACGGCGGCACTGGAAGAAACAGTGTCAAACAGCAGTTGAACAAAGCGTCAGAATTAATCAAAGCCAATAACGAATGGCATAAGACAAAAGCCGAATTGATATAAGAACACTAAAATGTCCGGGGCTTGCCCCCGGGCGTTTTTGTGATGCATCAACACCTTTAATAAAAAGTGTCCGGAAAGAATATCATTAATATGACATATTGTTTAATAATTACTATCGATTAGCTTTTGAGAGTTGATAATACATTCGAAATGATTTAAGATTATAATGAGAATAGATTGAGAATGGATTTTAACATATCTATTTCCAACAATCGCATAATAACAGTAATTGGAGGTATCAAGATGGCAGGCTCAACATTAGAGATTAAAAACCTTCACGTTGAAATTGAAGGTAACAAGATATTAAAAGGTGTCAACCTTACGATAAATGGTGGCGAGTTCCATGCAGTTATGGGACCAAACGGAACAGGTAAATCAACACTTGCCTCAGCTATTATGGGCCATCCAAGCTTTGTAATTACAGAGGGGAGCGTCCTGCTTGACGGGGAAGAAGTTCTGGACATGGAAGTTGATGAACGTGCCAAAGCAGGTCTTTTCCTCGGCATGCAATATCCGAGTGAGATCAGTGGTGTTACAACATCAGATTTCTTGCGTTCTTCCATTAACGCACGCCGTGAAGAGGGCGATGAGATTTCACTGATGAAATTCATTAAAGAAATGGATGAAGTCCTGGATTTTCTTGAAATCGACAAAAATATGGCTCAACGTTATCTGAACGAAGGTTTCTCAGGCGGCGAGAAAAAGCGTAATGAAATTCTGCAGCTTATGCTTCTGAAGCCGGAAATTGCCATTCTGGATGAAATCGACTCCGGACTTGATATTGACGCATTAAAAGTCGTTTCAAAAGGTATTAACAGATTACGTGATGAACAATTTGGCTGCTTGATTATTACACACTATCAGCGTTTACTGAACTACATCACACCTGATAAAGTACATGTTATGATGCAGGGACGTATTGTGAAGTCCGGTGGTCCGGAACTGGCTAAGCGTCTTGAAGCTGAAGGTTATGACTGGATCAAGCAAGAGCTTGGCATTGAAGATGAGAACGTCGAGCAAGAAGTTTAAAAGCTAGGAGGGGTAACATGACTGTAGAAACAAAACTGCCTTACGATAAAGATTACATCACCCAGTTTTCAAATGATAAAAACGAACCGGACTGGATGCGGGATTTACGCCTTCAAGCTTTAGAACAAGCTGACTCGCTGGAAATGCCAACACCTGACAAGACGAATATTACGAAGTGGAATTTCAGCCATTTTAAACACGACGCAGCCAAAGGCGAAAAAATTGCGTCCCGGGATCAATTACCTGAAGAAATACTGGATTTTCTAGATGAGGAAAAAGACCAGGAAAATCTTCTTATCCAGCGCAATCACACAGTTGCATATGAAGCGCTGGCTAAAGAACTTGAAGATATAGGTGTTATTTTCACCGACATCCACACAGCAATGCGCGAGCATAGCGATTTGGTTAAACGTTATTATATGAAAGACGCGGTTTCCATAGATGAAAACCGTCTTACAGCACTACATGCAGCATTGATGAACGGCGGTGTCTTCGTTTACGTTCCAAAAAATGTTCAGATTGAAGAGCCGTTGCAAGTGATTTTCTGGCAGGAAGATCCGGAGGCTTCGATGTTCAATCATGTATTGGTTGTAGCGGATGATAACAGTTCACTGACATATGTGGAGAATTATTTCTCCCAAAATCGTGAGCAGGAAACGGTGGCCAATATCGTGACAGAAGTGATTGCCAATAACAACGCTCAAATTTCATTTGGCGGGGTTGATAACTTTGCGGAAGGAACAACGACTTATATCAATCGCCGGGGTGTTACTTATCGTGATGCTCGAATTGAGTGGGCTCTTGGTCAAATGAACGATGGAAATACGGTGTCTGAGAACGTAACGCATTTGGTCGGTGAAAATTCATGGTCCAATGCCAAGACGGTTACGGTCGGTCGCGGGAAACAATCTCAAAACTTTACGTCGAAAATCGTTCACTTTGGCAAATTTACCGAAGGACATATTCTGCAGCACGGTGTCATGAAGGGCAGCGCGAGATCAATCTTTAATGGCATCGGCAAAATAGAGCATGGCGCATCAAAATCAAATGCTGAGCAGGAATCACGTGTCCTGATGCTAAGTGAAAAAGCACGAGGAGATGCGAACCCGATTTTGCTGATTGACGAAGATGATGTTGAAGCAGGGCATGCTGCATCAGTTGGACGTGTTGACCCGTTCCAGATGTATTACTTGATGAGCCGTGGAATCAGCCGCCATGAAGCTGAACGCTTGGTTATTCACGGTTTCCTTGCACCGGTTGTTAATCAGCTTCCGATAGATTCTGTGAAAAATCAGCTGAGGCAGGTAATTGAAAGGAAGGTATACTGATGGATGTAGGAGCCATACGGGAGCAATTTCCGATTTTACAACAGGAAATAAACGGGCACCCCTTGGTATACTTGGATTCATCAGCCACTTCCCAGAAGCCGGTTTCTGTCATTGAAGCTGTTAATGCTTATTACAGAGAAAATAACTCCAATGTGCATCGTGGCGTTCATACATTGGGTTCCAGGGCAACCGACCAATATGAAGGTGCCCGGGAAAAGGTTCGAAAGTTTATTAATGCGAAGAGTACGGCTGAAGTGATTTTCACACGCGGTACAACGACATCCATTAATACGATTGCTTATAGTTATGCACGTGCCAACCTGAAAGAAGGGGACGAGATTGTCATTACACCAATGGAACATCACAGCAATCTGATTCCCTGGCAGCAGGCGGCCAAAGCAACAGGGGCAACGTTAAAATATGTATCACTGCAAAATGATGGGACGGTTTCACTGGATGATGTCCGTGAGACGGTAACCCAAAATACAAAGCTCGTAGCCATGACACATGTTTCAAATGTGCTTGGCACCGTCAACCCTATTAAAGAAATAACTGACATAGCCCATCAGAATGGTGCGGTCATGGTTGTTGACGGTGCTCAGGGAGCCCCGCACATGAAGGTTGATGTTCAGAATCTGGATTGTGACTTCTACACATTTTCCGGCCATAAAATGTGCGGTCCGACCGGCATTGGTATCCTTTATGGCAAGCAGGAACTTCTCGAGGAGATGGAGCCCTTTGAGTTTGGCGGCGAAATGATTGATTTTGTTAATCTTTATGACGCCACATGGAAAGACCTTCCGTGGAAATTTGAAGGTGGCACACCAATCATAGCCGGTGCAATCGGACTTGGTGCAGCGATAGACTTTTTAAATGACATTGGCTTGGATAACATCACAGCCCATGAACAAAAATTGGCTGACCATGCTATGGAAAAATTGCGTTCTATTGATGGCATAAGTATTTACGGTCCGGAAAAACGCGCTGCACTGGTCACATTTAATCTGGAGGATGTGCATCCTCACGATACAGCGACAGTGCTCGATGCGGAAGGTATTGCCGTTCGTGCCGGGCACCATTGTGCACAGCCTCTGATGAAATGGCTTGATGTGACAGCAACTGCACGGGCAAGCTTCTATTTATATAACACAGAGGAAGACATTGATCGATTATTCGATGGTCTTTTGAAAACGAAGGAGTATTTTGGCGATGTCTTTTAACAACCTTGATACACTGTATAGACAAGTGATCATGGATCATTATAAAAATCCGAGAAACAAGGGTTCTGTTGAAGGAGACGCGCTGACAGTTGATATGAATAATCCAACATGCGGTGATCGGATTCAGCTTCAATTGCAGGTGGAGGACGGGATTGTACAAGATGCCAAATTCACCGGCGAAGGATGCTCCATAAGCATGTCATCCGCATCAATGATGACCCAGGCAGTCAAAGGGAAAAAACTTGATGACGCATTGAATATGTCGAAAGCTTTCTCTGATATGATGCTTGGCGAGGATGTGGATACGGAAGACTTGGACATGGGAGATGTCGAATCGCTGCAGGGCGTTTCACAATTTCCGGCGCGAATCAAATGTGCAACCCTGGCTTGGAAGGCAATGGAAAAAGGTGTTCAGCAATAGCAGGCGGTCATTTGGAAAAAATGGTAGAAAGAACACTTTAAAGGAGGTATATTCATGGCAAAAGAAATGCCAGAATTAGATGAGTACAAATATGGCTTTCATGATAAAGACGTTTCGATTTTTCGTTCCGGAAGAGGGTTGACACGTGAAGTAGTTGAAGAAATTTCAAAAATGAAAGAAGAACCTCAGTGGATGCTTGACTATCGTCTGAAAGCACTGGAGCAATTCTATAAAAAGCCAATGCCTCAGTGGGGCGGCGATTTGTCAGAGCTTGACTTTGACGAGATTGTCTATTATGTAAAACCATCCGAAAAAACAGAGAAAACATGGGATGAAGTGCCGGATGAAATCAAACAGACATTTGATAAGCTGGGTATCCCTGAAGCCGAGCAGAAATACTTGGCAGGTGTATCTGCACAGTATGAATCAGAAGTTGTTTACCACAACCTGAAAGAGGACCTGCAAGAACTGGGCATCATTTTCAAGGATACGGACAGTGCTCTCCAAGAAAACGAAGAGCTGTTCAGAAAATATTTTGGTAAAGTTATCCCGCCATCCGATAATAAATTTGCAGCATTGAATTCAGCTGTATGGTCCGGCGGTTCATTCATTTATGTTCCAAAAGGGGTCGAAGCAAAAACACCGCTTCAGGCATACTTCCGGATTAACTCGGAAAACATGGGACAGTTTGAACGTACGCTGATCATCGCGGACGAAGGATCTTCCGTCCACTATGTGGAAGGCTGTACAGCACCGGTTTATACAACAAACTCGCTGCACAGTGCAGTCGTTGAAATCTTTGTTCACAAAGATGCTTACTGCCGCTATACAACAATCCAAAACTGGGCCAACAACGTTTATAACCTGGTTACCAAGCGTGCAACAGCTGGTGCAAATGCTACGATGGAATGGATTGACGGCAACATCGGTTCCAAATTGACGATGAAGTATCCATCTATTCTATTAAGAGGTGAAGGTGCACGCGGCCATACATTGTCTATTGCCATTGCAGGTCGTGGCCAGCATCAGGATGCAGGTGCAAAAATGCATCACTTGGCACCAAACACGTCATCAAGTATCGTGTCCAAATCCATCTCCAAACAGGGCGGTAAGGTCACATACCGCGGAATCGTTGACTTTGGACGCAAGGCAACAGGTGCCCGTTCGAACATTGAATGTGACACGTTAATCATGGATAATGAATCGACATCTGATACCATTCCATATAACGAAATCAACAATGACAATATTTCATTGGAGCACGAAGCCAAGGTTTCCAAAGTATCCGAAGAACAGCTCTTCTATCTGATGAGCAGAGGTCTCGGTGAAGAGGAAGCTACTGAAATGATTGTCATGGGCTTCATTGAGCCGTTCACTAAAGAACTTCCAATGGAGTACGCTGTTGAAATGAACAGATTGATCAAGATGGAAATGGAAGGAAGCATTGGATAAAATCCCAATTCACCCTGTCATATCAATATATGACAGGGTGAATTTTATTAAAATGATTTCGTACCTTACTCCTGCCATTACAAAACATCCTTCAGGTATAAATCCACAAAAAAACAGGCGAACAGTATACTGTCCGCCGTCTATGTCCTAAATAAGTCTTGTTATTTTTCTTTTTGTGAATCTGCGTTACTCTTTTTTTCCCCTTCATCATCACTCATGATGCTGTTAGCGGATTTCTTGAACTCGGATAAAGTCTGACCGAATGCAGACCCGATTTCCGGAAGTTTTTTAGGTCCAAAAATAATTAAGGCAATGATTAAAATGAGAATCAATCCCGGTATGCCTATACTGGAAATACCCACTTTGACAACTCCTTCTTGCTTTGACATATATGCAGCTAATGATTAAGGATGCTAAGCCATCCTGTTTTTATTTTTCCCTTTTACCAGCTGACCATTATTTTCTCTGAAATTTAATATTCCCTCTGCAGCCCGGTAGGCGAATGCGCCGACAGTACCTGTTGGGTTATATCCGCCATTATGAGCAAAATTTGAAGCCCCAATTACGAATACATTATCAACATCCCACATTTGTAAATAATTATTCACTGCTGAGGTTTCCGGGTCGTCCCCAATGATGACACCGCCTGTGATATGATCGTTCTGTGATGGTTCGATATCAAAGTGATCCGTAATTTCTCTCGGTTCAACCAACTCGGCACCCATCTCATCTAATATTTCAGCACTTCTATCCGAAATATATTTAAATAACCGATTATCCTGTTCTGTGAAATCGTATGTTAAACGGAGCAGTGGATTTCCAAAGCTGTCTTTATAAGTTGGATCCAGGCTCAGATAATTATTGCGATGGGGCATGGATGCACCCTGGGAATCAACCGATATCCAACGATTTTGATATTTAATGGATTGTGCTTTGAAATCTTTTCCCCAGCTGGGTGTATCGCTTGGGACAGTATTGTTTTGAATCGGTCTTCTCCCATACTGTTTCGTGGAGATAGAGCCACCATGAATGAAGTCCAATCCGGAATGGTCAAAATTGTCCCCGTTATAATCGTCAACTGTAGCGCCAAGTGATCCTGCTCCCATATATGTATTAAATTTCTCCTTAAAAAATCCGGTAGCGCCTGCAATGATTTGATAACAGTAATTCTTTAAGTGTAAAATATTTTTGAAAGGGACAAGGGCACACCCGTCTCCGATAGCAAAAAATGTTAATTCAGACTGATTCGTGCTAATATAGACACAGATGGTTATGACGGAAGGGATTTTATTGATTTATCTTATTTGTATTATCATTGGACTAGCCGCTTCGTTCGCCGGAAGTCTTGTTGGCATGGGCGGTGGTGTCATACTGATTCCGAGTTTGTTATTCATGTATCATTATTCAGATGCATTCGCCTGGGCAACTCCACAGGTGATTGTTGGTATATCATTGATTACCATGGTGTTCACCGCATTCTCATCCACGGTTTCCTATTATAAAAGCAGCCGTATCCATTTAAAAATCGGTATGTTATTTTTGACCGGCAGTATTCCGGGCGGCATATTGGGATCATGGTTGAATCAATTTGTCAATGCTGACCATTTCTCATTGTATTTCGGTATTCTGATGATTGTTTTATCTTTTCTGTTTTTGATTAAACGGGAAAAACGAACGGAAAATGATACATCAGGAAAAACCCCCGTATTGTCTGTATTTGTGATTTCCGTAATAATCGGAACCATATCCGGCTTATTTGGCATCGGCGGCGGTGCCATGATTGTTCCGGCTATGCTATTTCTGTTCGGATTATCGATTCATACAGCCACTGCTACCTCAATGTTTGTAATTTTATTTATCAGTATTATGAGTGCAGGCACGCACATTGCATTAGGTCATGTTGTCTGGGAATATGTTATCTTTTTCATTATAGGTGCGTGGGTTGGCGGCACACTTGGAGCCAAAGTCAACCAGCTGATCGACAGCAATGTACTGGAATGGATACTTCGTTTAATGCTGATTATCGTTGGAATCAGACTGATCATTGAAGGATTGATGTAAGGAGCATGTCAATGCAGGAGAAGCTATATTTTTATTATACAAATGATTTACACAGCAATTTTGATAATTGGCCGCAAGTCGCAAGTTTTTTGAAAAATGGCAGAGAAAAGAGGGAAGCGGAAAATCAGGCATGCTGGCTGGTGGATATCGGAGATCATGTTGACCGGGTCCATCCGATTGCCGAAGCGTTTATGGGAAAGGCGAATGTTCAGCTGATGAATGATGTCGGCTATGACTTCGCGACCATCGGCAATAACGAGGGCATCACCATGGCACATGAGGATCTTCACCATTTATATGATGATGCAGATTTTCAAGTGGTGTGCACGAATTTGTACAGCCTCACAAATGAAACGCCGGAATGGCTTCATTCCACTGTCCATACACAGACGGACAGCGGAATAAAAATCGGCATTATAGGCTTGACTGCTCCTTTTAACAATTTTTATGAACTGCTTGACTGGCATATTTCCGCCCCTGTACAGGAGTTGGAAAAGCATGTAGCTCACTTAAAAGAAACAGCAGATGTCATTATACTCATGTCACACTTAGGGCTTACTGAAGATCAGGAAATTGCACGCCGTTTTTACGATATTGATGTGATTATCGGCGGGCATACACACCACTTGCTGCGGTCCGGTGAAATAATCAACAATACGATAATAACAGCTGCCGGGAAGCATTGTGCTCACGCAGGTGAAGTTGTATTGACTTGGGACCATAACCGGAAACAAATTATCGATAAGGAAGCCGATGTTTATGACATGACCCCTTTGGCAAAGGATTTAGCGACAGAGCAAATATTGAATGACCTGATGATAAAAGCGGACGACATGCTTGGAAAACCAATTATAGAACTCAAAAGGCCAATCAATGTTAAATGGTTTCAGCATACTGAGATTATGGAAAAACTGACCGATACACTGAAGGAATGGACGCAAGCGGACGCTGCTTTATTGAACGCCGGATTATTATTGGATCAAATCCCGGCTGGCGAGGTGACATTCAAAGATGTTCACCGTATATGCCCGCATCCGATTAACCCTTGTGTCGTCGAACTTAATGGTGATGAACTGACGGAAATAGTCCGTTCTTCGCTGACAAAGGACTTAACCGAATTAAAGCTAAAAGGGTTTGGTTTTCGCGGAGAAATCATTGGCAAAATGATTTTTTCAGGGATTGATGTTGAGACGTCACAGCATGATGACGGAACAGAATATGTAAAAACCATTTACTATCATGGCAAACCGCTGGATACAGAACAGTCATTCAAGGTAGCCACAGCGGATACATTTACGTTTGGCCGTCTTCTGCCGGAAGTTGCCAAATCGGAAGTGAAAGACTATTTTGTTCCTGAGTTTTTGCGTGATTTACTCGCCTATACACTGCGCCATAAAATGTCCAATCACTGATTCATGTGACATTCCCTCCGTTGTGTGCATACTATACCGTGTACATGATGAAGGAGGCATGCCTATATGTTGACGGTAAATCCATTGGAAGTCGAGGGAATGCATTTCACCGCTGTAACGGTTGAACTGCCTAAAACAAACCTGCTGGTCATCTCCAATGAAGTTGGCTATATTATGTGCGGGGCGCTGGATGTCGACCTTTTAAGTGAAGATCTGGCTGACAGAAAAATCATAGCAGGGCGCGCCAAAGGAGTCAAAACAATCGAACAGCTTCTCCATGCACCGCTGGAGAAGATAACTGATGCTTCGAAAGGATATGGATGGCAAGCAGGTATGACCGGGAAAGATGCTCTCCTCAAAATTGCATAAAATTAGTCTAACCCCCTAAAAACAAGCATAGGCTTTGTTCAGGGGGATTTTTTATGCTTAAGAAACGCTACGCATTCCGAAAACGAAAAATATCCAAATCACCGCCTCCACTTAGAAATGTAACTATCATAACACTGATTATATTTATCCTGTTTGTTTTTGGCAGCATCCAAATAATCGATAAAGGCCTTACACCGACTTTAATGGATATTGCAGAAAGAAGAACTGATGAATTTGCGACGCGAGGTATTAATACCGCAGTCAGATTTGCAGAAAACTACAATTATGATGAATTGCTGAATATTACATATGATAATGAAGGAAATGTGGCAACTTACAACTGGAATTCCGCTGTTGTCAGTGAAATTAATCGAGTCGCTACAGACCGTGTTGAAGAGTATTTCAGATATATGAACACCGGAGAGCCGCCTGATTATGAAAATTCACTGTTTGAACCTGAAGAATTTGAGAATACCACCGAGAACCTTCCGCAACAAGATCCGACTGTGGTTGAAATACCAATCGGTCAGGCAACCGGCAACTCAATCCTTGCTAATCTCGGACCAAGAATACCTGTTAACTTTGAAATCGTCGGAAATGTCCGCACCAATATTGTCAGAGATGACGAACCACTTGGCTTAAACGGGGCATGGGTGTCGTTATATGTGCAAGTCGAAGCCGATGTCCAAATTGTTATCCCGTTTATGACGGACGTCACAACCGTTGCGACTGAGATTTACGTTGATGGCGGTGCGCTTATGGGGGATGTCCCAGATTTTTATGGTGAAGGTGGTGGTGACGGTGGTCCATCTATTGCTGTCCCGGAGGATTCGATTAGAAATGAAGAAGAGGAATGATACAGATCAACATGTCTCATTTGCATAAGGTAAACACTGAAAAATTAAAATATATTTTGACATAGTAGAAAAGTACCGTTATACTATAATCATAAATATCTGAAAAATTAAAATTGCCTTGCTTCATTCATGAAATGTAAATAAAGGGGGAGCACGGCGAGAACTGAAGGGGGAGTTTTGTCATGGAAAATCGTTCTCAATGGGGGACCAGAGCGGGTTTTATTTTAGCTGCAGCAGGTTCCGCGATTGGTCTGGGCAACATTTGGCGTTTTCCGACGACAGCGTTTGAAAATGGCGGGGGAGCGTTCATGGTTCCATACCTGATTGCTTTGTTGACAGCTGGGATTCCGATTTTGATTATGGAATTTACCATGGGTCATAAGTATCGTGGCTCTGCACCGCTGACTTACAAAAAAATGAATAAGAATACGGAGTGGATCGGTTGGTGGGCTGTCCTGGTCGCCTTTGTCATTTCAACATACTACTCTGTGATTATTGCATGGGCAATATCTTATTCAATCTTTTCTTTTAACTTAAATTGGGGCTCGGATACAGAGGGATTTTTGTTTGGAAATTATCTGGAAACTGCAGCTCCCGGTGAATTTGGCGGTTTTGTTCCCGGTGTACTTATACCATTAATTATTGTATGGATAGTGGTTTTGGGTATCCTTTACAGAGGTGTTAAAAAAGGCATTGAAATGGCGAACCGGATTTTTATTCCTTTACTGGCAATCGTTTTTCTTATTATTGTTATCCGGGCCGTTACGTTGCCTGGAGCATTTGAAGGCTTGAATACATTTTTTACACCTGATTTTGGAGCACTCTCCGACCCGGATGTTTGGGTCGCCGCTTATGGACAAATATTCTTCACGATGTCAATTGCATTTGCCATTATGATTACTTATGCGAGTTACCTGCCAAAGAAATCGGATATTACCAACAACGCATTTATAGTCGGGTTCGGTAATTCCAGTTTCGAATTGTTATCCGGTATAGGAGTCTTCTCGGTACTCGGTTTCATGGCAGTGAATCAGGGTGTTGCAGTTGATGAAGTGGTTGCCGGCGGTGTTGGGCTGGCGTTTGTCGTATTCCCGCAAATCATTAATCAACTGCCCGCTCTCAATGAATTATTCGGCGTTTTGTTTTTTGCATCGCTCGTTTTAGCAGGGTTATCATCTTTGATTTCGATTATTGAAACGTATGTAGCCGGTTTATCTGATAAGTTTAAAATTTCCCGGGAAAAAGCTGTATTGTTTGGCGGCGGTTTTGCGGCGTTGGTATCACTTGTGTTCGCAACACGGGGCGGACTGAACTTCCTGGATGCGGCAGACTATTTCATTAATCAGTTTGGTGTCGCAGCGCTTGGATTGATTGAAGTGATTGTGATTGCTTGGTTTGTGCGCAAACTGAGCGACTTTAAGTCCCACGCCAATGAGATATCTGATATGAGACTTGGCTCCTGGTGGACTGCCAGTCTGATGGTAATTACACCGGTTGTTCTCGGTTATAACATGATTATTTTACTCAGGCAGAATCTTATGCAGCAATTCGAAACGGATACGGGTAACTATGGGAACTATCCGGATTCATTTATTCTCTACGGCGGCTGGTTCGTTGCCGGAGGAGCATTGTTAATTGGTATTATCATGACGTTCATTAAATGGAAAGGGTCAGATAATAAAAAAGATAATCAAAATAATGGGGAGGCGAAGTAACATGACCGGAGGAGCTATTACATTTATGATCATCTCCATGCTGATTATATGGGGAGGACTCGCAGCAAGCATTACGAATGCCGTGAAAAAAGGAGCAGATAGGAGATAGCTTTGATTCAAAATAGAGCAACAAATAAGAGCCTTTGCCTGAATTGCAAAGGCTCTTTGTTTTTGTCTTAGTTGAAAATAGCTGCTTGAACACTGTCAAGCGCTGGGAAGACATTGTTTGAAGCGAATGGCATCATTCAGACATTCGCTTCCATCTTTGTAAATAAGGGTATGGATCGAACGACCATTCACTGTAGCCGTCATCCTGATACAACCCATAGTGCAGGTGCGGCGGGAACTTTCCCGACGTTCCGGGCGGTCCGTAGCCGGTTGAGCCGACCTTGCCGAGCGGATCACCCGGTTTAACAACCTGCCCGACTTTAATATCATCATTGTAACCGCTCATGTGGGCGTAGTAATGATAAACATTATTGATATCGCGGATGCCCAGCCGCCACCCACCATATAAATTCCAGCCTTTCATTTCAATGACACCGTATGTTGCGGATTTAACCGGTGTGCCATAATCTGCAAAAATGTCTGACCCTTCATGAATCCGCACACCTCCAAATCCCCGGCGGTCGCCCCAATTGCTGTTGATGGTATAGTTATAAGCTGTGTCCAATGGAAAGGCACGGTCTGTCAGCTTTATCCCGTCAAATTTTTTGAAAACTTTTGCTGTATTCATGATCGTTTGAACCGTCAAATCACGTTTATAAAAGTTCCATAGAGCGATTTTCACTTCATCATGGGAGGGCCCATATTCCAGCAAAATCGATGCCATCGTGTACAGAACATCTTCCGGATTGTCCGGATCGGCTTTATTGTCATCATTTCCATCTTTGCCTTTTCCCTGAAAAAATTGGATGATACTTTCATTTTTAATCATCGAACTGTTACCGAGACCATACCACATTTCATCAGGGATTGAGATGGATACGAGCTGATCATCCTTGTCCTCTTCAGAACTGTTGCGTTCATACTGGTCAATTGCAGCTATATAATACCAGGGGATTTGTGTGACAGTTTCTGTTTTTTTGTATAATGCCATACGTTTTTCATGTAATTCCTGATCGTCTTCATCTGCTTCTGCCTGAACAGGCGCTGTTGCAAGGAGAAGCACGATTAACAACGATGCTGACAGGGAGGTCTTTAAGTTGTGCAATCAATTCACCTCCTATATTAAAGGGCAGGGAGTCTGTTATTCATGACTATTCTTCCATTCCCTGCGGTGATTTTTTCATTTCCTTAATGATTTGGTTGATTGTGTTATCATAGTCGTTATCCTGAACACTTGAGTTATGCAGACTTTGAATATCATGTATCAAGGTTTCATTATCTGAAACATAAACATCAAAGTAGCCCGGAAGGATTGACACAGCGGTTTTCTTGGCCATGTCAGCTGCTCTTGCTGCATCCAACTCGTCAAGATCATACGCAATGAGCGCCTTATCATCAGTGACCAATGTTGCCGCTTCATTAAAGCCGTCATTACGTAAAATAATCCTGGTAATCATATTGGCAAGATTCGTTCGATCGATTGTGACATTGTGCTGCTCTTCAGTTTCGTTTTCAATTTGTTCTTTCGTATAACGTACATAACCAAGCTTATCATCACCTGATGGGTTTGATGGTGTTGTTTCTTGTTCGGGATCGAGTTCTTCCACGATCTGGTTGCGTTCTTCAGCTTGATTTCGTTCATCATCTGCTGCATTATCCGTACCACCGCATCCCGCAAGTATGATAGCTGTCAGCAATAAAAATGGGAAAATTAATTGTCTGTTCATTACTTGCCTCCTATTGCCAAGTATTCTTTCCAACTTAGTTTGCTGTATCCGCTAAAATTCATACGCCTTATTTTTGCCTGAAATATTGGTTGAACAGTGCCGGGTTATGATAAACTGGTGATACGCAAATGGGGTGAGTGTTGTGATTGAGTTACAAGGAAAGACATATGAAATCATCGAAAATGAAAAAGACGGATTTCATGAAGAACGTTTAAAAGAACGCTTCTCCGATATTTTGTCCAAGTATGATTTTGTTGTCGGTGACTGGGGGTATGATCAGTTACGATTGAAAGGCTTTTACGATGATCAGAACCCCAAGGCCGATTTCGATACTAAAATAAGCACACTGGAAGATTATCTTTACGAGTATTGCAATTTCGGCTGTGCCTATTTCATCATGAAAAAGATCGATAAATAAAGAGCAGCAGGCATAGGCGCCGCTGCTCTTTATTTATCGTCAGGATTTTCTTCACCGGGTTCATCGTGCAGCGGGTGAGCCCCGGGGGTTTGTCTCGGTAAATCGTCATGCAGTTCCTTATCCGGATAAACAAACGCACTCTCCCGCCTCTGGCCTTCTTTCCACGGTGTGGATTTACTTCCTTCCAATTTACCATCATTTATTTCCGATCCAAACGGTCCTTCCGGGAATTCTTCAGGGACCAGGTTTTGCTGATTCCGCACATTCGAAAAATCGCTGTATTGTTTTTTTCGTTTTTTAGCCATCCACCTCATCCTTTCTTTCTTATGGTTAATTTATCCCATTATTGTCGTATTATGATGTCAATTTATCCCAAAAAATTAGTCTGAATTCAAACTAAATGGTAATTATTACTAAAAAACCGTAAAAATACCTATAGATTGTAAATTCAGATCCATTTTTTGCTAATTTAATAGATATTAATACCTATGTTTCTCGTGGATATGAATTTTACTTCAAACATCTTAATTAAATGAACTGAAACTTATGGCCTAGTCGAAAGTGCTTGTTTTTTGTCACATGTTTGACATATCTATATTTTTTGCGATGATGATGCTAAGATATTTTTCTCAAACTCAAATCATCAAAGTATAACTATGTAGAAAGAGGGTTCACCGCACATGCTGGAGTCTAAACGGAGAGCAATTATATTTTTTTTACTAGCAGTTTTATTAGCAGCAGTTTCCGGATTTCTTGTTTTGCAAAAAGTCCAGGCGCTAAATAGCGACCTTGGTACGATGGTGACGGTTTATTCAGCCGAAGAAGAAATTCCGTCAAGGAAAATCATAACCCCTGATGAAGTAACGACTGAGCAAATTCCACAACAGTACCTTCGCGATGAACATATAACAGATGTTGAGGAACTGATGAATAAAGTTTCGGTTGTACCACTGTCGGGTGGAGATATTATAACTGCAAACATTTTGAAAGATGCCTCTGCAGTTACAGAAGCTAATAATCGGTTGGTCTCAGTATTAAGATCGGAACAGGTGGCTTTTGATGAGGAACTCACGGCATTGGATCGAACCGATATTATTGTTTCCCATAGTTTTGGGGATGAACCGGTAACCGAAATTTTTATGGAAGATGTGAAGGTTGCAAGGGTGGCGAGCAATGATGAAGGGGATTTTTCCGGTGTCCAGTTGGAAGTTCCATATGAAAAAGTTTCGGAATTAATACATATGCAGAATTATGCAGACAGTCTGCGGTTAGTGAAAGCGAACGTGGCCGAAGCGGATCAATCAGGGAGTTCATCAGAACAGGAGTCAGAGAAGAGCGATGAGGCAAAAGAAGCCGCTGATGACAATGCAAATGGTTCACAATCAGGCAATGATTCTAACAACGAGGAAGAGCAATCTAATAACAACAACAATAACAACGAAAACGATAATGGAAATGATAATTAAATGTTTAGATGTATTGATGGAGGAACCGTATGAGTAGAGTAAACGAAATTTATGTTATCGGGGATAATGAAGAACTTGCAGCAACATTAGAAGAGCAAATAAATGAATCTTTTCAACTCCATTTTGTTACTGTCAATGACTTAAAAAAAATAGATGCACGTTTAATTTTAATCATAAATAACGGAGAGTCCGCAACAGATGATGTGCAGACAGTGCTATCCGGGCATCCGGATTCTTCTATTATATGTGCGGGTGATGAGGAAAATTTCAGTCTTCTAAGAAGTCTTAATCAGCTGGGTATCACTGATTTTTATGTGCTCCCGGGTGAAGAACTGATTTTGATGGAACGGCTGGAAGTTATGGCAAGCGAAGTGAAGATGCGAAAAGAAAAAGAAGCCGAATCCAGTTTCAAACGTGGTGGTGGACAGATTTTCGCTTTTTATAGCGGGAGCGGTGGCACAGGAAAATCTTTGATCAGTACAACTTTCGCGCAGACCTTGAAGCTGGAATCGACGGCAAAAGTTCTGTTTATAGATTTGAACTTGCATTATGGAGGGGCTGAGACATTTCTGGGGCTTGACAGTAATCGCTCCATAATTGATTTGTTGCCGGTTATGGAAGAACTCGGTGAACATCACATCCGAAATGTATCAGAGAAAGAGGAACACTCGGACTTAAATGTGCTTGTAAGCCCAAGAGATGCCGAATTAGCTGAGAAAGTAACTGAAGATTTCGTAGCAAAGCTTTTAAGGGCAAGTAAACGGCATTATGATTTTATTGTCATTGATTTACCGGTATGGATGGATGAACGAACTTTGGCTGCTTTGGAGGAAGCTAACCGCGTTTATTATTTAATGAATCTCGATACAGTTGGAATTCGCGTGTTAAAAAGTGTAGAAAACTTGTTTCAGCGTTTGGGTGTCATCACCAAGGACAGACTTGAATTTGTCATTAACTTTAAAGGAAAAGATAGTGAGCTGACCAAAAAAGATTTGGAACGTTTTTCAACTTATCCTGTAGCATCGGAAATCAGGAAAGATATCAAAAACGTTCAAGCATATATTAATCAGGGTGAACCATTAAGGAAAAAACCTCAGGAAAAAAAACTGCCTGCTTTTTCCAAAGATGTACATAAATGGGTTCATTCAATGCTGAAATAGTAATGAAATGGTGGTGGTATCGTGTCTCTTTTTCAAAGAAATACCAAAGGACAACCGGACGACAATGACATAGATACCGGTATTGTTTCCAATTCCGGCTATCTGGATGAACTGGTGGAGCATTATAAATCCAGACTTCTGACTGAGGTTAACTTGGATCAGATAACAAGTTTGGGTGATTCTGATAAACGTTTGAAGATTGAACGTTTCATCAATCAGTTTATGTCAGAAGAAAAGGTTGTTATCCCAAGACAAGACAAAGAACGAATGTTGACTATGCTGATTGATGAAAGTGTTGGTTTTGGG
Source organism: Lentibacillus amyloliquefaciens (assembly GCF_001307805.1). GTDB lineage: Bacteria > Bacillota > Bacilli > Bacillales > Amphibacillaceae > Lentibacillus > Lentibacillus amyloliquefaciens. The sequence continues at coordinate 74,581 of NZ_CP013862.1, forward strand.
CCGCTGGAACCATTATTGAAAGATGACTCGATTACAGAAATACTTGTGAACAATCCGAAAGAAGTATACGTTGAAAAAAACGGGCAGCTTCAAAGGGTTAATATTTCTTTCAAAGACGAAGCACATGTCAGGCATATTGTTGACCGGGTTGTTGCACCGCTCGGGCGAAGGATTGACGAAAGTTCGCCGATGGTTGATGCCAGATTGCCGGATGGAAGCCGTGTGAACGCAGTAATTGAACCAATCAGCTTAGGGGGGACATTACTGTCAATCCGAAAGTTCCGAAAAACACCATTTAAGATGGATGATTTGGATGAACTCGGAACTTTCACGAAAGAGATGTCCATGTTTATGCAAGCATTGGTACAAACGAAATTAAGCCTGCTTATCTCCGGTGGTACCGGCAGTGGTAAAACGACACTGTTAAATGCACTTGCCAAATCGATTTCTAATGGCGAACGGGTTATCACAATTGAGGACTCAGCAGAGCTGAAATTCGACAGGCCGAATGTAGTTGGTATGGAAGCACGTCCACCCAACGTGGAGGGAAGTGGTGAGGTAACCATCAGGAATCTAGTGAAAAACTCGCTTCGTATGCGGCCCGATCGTATTATTGTTGGGGAAGTTCGGGGATCGGAGGCGTTTGATATGCTGCAGGCAATGAACACAGGTCATGAGGGATCATTAACAACTGTCCATGCGAACACACCGTTTGACGCTATTAATCGTGTCGAGGGAATGGTTGTCATGGCCGGAATGGATCTGCCAACACATGTCATACGCGATTATATTGCGGGGGCCCTTGACTATATCGTGCAGGTGCAGCGCTTAACAGATGGAACTCGGAAAATAACAAACATATCAGAAGTTGAAAAAATTGAAGGAAATCATATTGAGGTGAGAGACATATTCCGATTCCAGCGTACGGGTGTTGATGGCGAAGGAAATGTCCGGGGGCACTTTACTCCAACAGGTGTAATCCCAAAATGTCTGCCGCATTTAGAGGTGTTTGGCATCGACATTGACAAAGAATTGTTTACACCAAAGGAGGAGAGCAGCTATGGAACTAGCAGCGTCTATTCTTTATAGTTTAGGTGTTTTATTTTTTCTCCTATGTATCTATTTTTTCCTTGGATACAGATCACAGAAAAAAGAATGGAAACAGAAAGTAAAGGAATGGTTTCCTGAAGAAAAAAGAAAAAGTTTCATCAGTAAGTGGGGAGACAGATTTGATGAGAAGGAATCCTCGGAGAAATTAAGAAATAAATTGCACAACGCTAATCTTAAACTATTGCCATCTGAATACTTGGGAATATTAGTTGTCGGATATTTAGTATTGTTTGTCGCGTTTTATTCCATTTTTGGAATGCCGGTTGGATTGAGCATGGCTTTACCGATGTTATTGTTATTTGTAGCTAATTATCTTTTATTCTATTTTCGGAAAAACAGCTATGAACTTAGATTTAATGATCAACTGAGTGAAATCTGCAGAATTTTGGGCAATGCGGCAAGGTCCGGTTTAACAATCAATCAAGGGATTGACATTGCTGCCCGTGAGGTTGCAGCACCTGCCGGAAATGAGTTTAAGCGAATCTCTAATGAATTGAAATTGGGAGTTAATTTGGAGACGGCTTTTCGAGCAGTGCAAAAACGCAATACATCACGTGATTTTAACTTGTTTATTGCAACTTTACTTATTCAGAAAAAGACAGGCGGCAATTTAGCCCTGACACTGGATACGATGGCCAATACGTTTGAAGAAAGAAAAGTGCTCAATCAGACCATTAAAACGATGACATCTGAAGAGAAATATATTTCGTTTATTGTACCTGCATTACCGGTATTTTTACTTCTTGTTATGAATAATGTGATTGATGGGTTCATCGATCCATTATGGTCCGGATTTGGGTTGGTTATTTTGGTTATTTTTCTGGCAGCCATTATACTGTCATTCTTTCTCATACGTAAAATCACAAACATAAAGGTGTAGCTATGGACGCATTTATTATTTTATCAATAATCGCTTTTTGGTTTTGTATATTGCTGGGTTTGAAACATTTTTGGTCCTTCCTGAATGAAAAACGTTATGTATTGGGGCATGTGTCGGAAGTTACTTATGTTGATCCATTTGAAAAAAAAGAAAAAAAGAAAAACAGACGTGCTGAAATTTTCAGCCGTGTGACCAAGTATGCAGATGATTTTGCAGATTTGGGTCAGCGTATCAATTTTTTTAGCGAAAATCATATGGTTGAAGAATGGATTAGAAAATCGGGAAATCCTTTAAAACTGACGGTCGCCCGATTTCAGGGGTTGAAGATATTTTTGCTGATTATCGGATTTTTCACTGGATTTCTATCCATTATAGTCGGGCTTCCATTTTCCCAGTACATGCTTGTATTAAACCCGGTAATTGGCTATTTCATACCGATTGTGTTAATCAGAAGGGAGGTCAAAAAAAGACAGCAGTTGATTAGAAATGATCTGCCTGATTTTATGGACACTGTGAGTACCAGTCTTCAAGCCGGTGTGAGCCTTGATAATGCTTTAAGGGAGGTGATTCGATATTTCGATGGTCCCATTCGTGAAGAATTTTCGCGTTTTAATCAGGAAATCGACCTTGGCGTTCCACGTGAAAAGGCATACCGTGAACTTCTAAAACGAAACGATAACGAGGAATTTCAGTCACTGATTAAAGCGTTGATACAGGGGATGGATCTCGGAATACCGATAGCAAAGACTTTTCAAATCCAAGCAGAAGAATTGAGGGAAATACGTCAGGAGCAAGTGAAGGAATTGGCGGCAAAGGCTTCGCCAAAGGTAACATTGGTTACAACGTTTTTAATTGCACCCGTTTCTATATTGATGATTGCCGGATTGATGATCATGAATATGCTGATGGGTGAAAACAGTATCTTTAATTTATTCTAAAAATGGAGGTATGGGAATTGAAATTGGTAAATGGAATTTATGTGAAGGCGATGAACAAGGTTGAAGAATTTAAACAGGATGAAAGTGGCTCACAAACGTTGGAGTGGATTGGCATTGCTGCGGTGATTGTTATCATTGTAGGAGTAGTGTCACAGGCTTTCAGTGGGGGAGATTTTGGGGAGACGTTAGTAACCAAGTTTAATCAATTAATTAATGATATTGGCGGATAATGTTTAACTATTTAGAATAATTTTAGCGCTTAAAGAAGTAAGGGGTTAAGTCATGTTGAAAAAGATGCGTTGGCGCTGGATATTATCAATCATGACTGTTTTGATAATCTTTACAGGCTGCACAGATGATGATGGTAATGAAAAATCAAATGAAACTGAAAACAGTAACGGACAAGGGAATGAAGAACAAATAGAACAAACACAGAATGAGAAGTCCGATGATTCTGAATCAGAAACTACTAAGGACGATTCACAGAAAATATCTCTTTCAGATGTTGAGCCAATTCCAACCGATGAAGAAGGATTGGCAAGTCAGAAACCTGGCCCACTTGCAAATGTCGAAAGCTTATTCGATATGGAAGACGAAATTAAAGAACAACTGAATAAATTAGGTCCCATGAGTGAGGATCCGGGTGATGAAGAGTATGAAAAATATCTGCGTTACATGTATTCACTTGTGAAAGAGGATTATCCGAACCCTGAAGATATGGTTAAAAAGTGGGAATTTGCATCCTTCGGAAACCCGGATTTACCAGATGCGAAGTTTCAATTTAAAGAGAACTATAATATTGAAATTATTTTAGATTCCAGCGGCAGTATGGCAAACCTAGCCGGAAATGGAACAAGAATGGATGTTGCCAAGGAATCAATTAATAGTTTTCTTTCAGAGGTACCTGAGGAAGCGAATGTTTCCTTGAGAGTGCATGGTCACAAGGGGACAGGTGCCGATAGTGACAAAGAGATGTCATGTAACGCTATTGAACAGGTATATGGTTTTGACTCCTATGACGAAGAAGACTTTCAGAATTCATTGAATCAATTTCAGCCTAAGGGTTGGACACCGCTTGCAGATGCCCTGAAACAGTCACAAGATGCTTTAGGAGAATTTGATGCAAAGAATAATACAAATTTAATATATGTCGTGAGTGATGGTATCGAGACGTGTGATGGCGACCCTGTTGAAGTAGCCAAATCGCTTTCCGAGTCCAATGCCAGTCCCATCATTAATATTATTGGCTTCCAAACTGATGCTGAAGCACAGAAACAGCTGGAAGAGATGGCTGAGGTATCTGGAGGAATTTTTGCGTCCGCTAATAATGAAGAAGATTTACAGGAAGAATTTGATCGTGCTGAAGAAGTTATGGAAGCATGGAGTAAATGGAAAAATAATGCCCTGGGTGATTTGGAGGCCAAAGAAGTGAGTAGCAGCTTTGATATAATGGAGCTCCATAACAAATGGTCTTTTACAACAATGAGAATAGATAATCGTATGCACAATGTGGCTGATATCGCTTCGAATCTTAATTTTATAACCTCTGATCAAAGTAAAGGACTTAAAAGTAGACTAGAACCGGTAATAAACGAAATGAACAGCACAGTCGACCAGCTTGAAAAAGATCTGCAAGAACTTAGGGAAAAAGATCTGCAAGAAGCGAAACAATCAATTGAAGAAAAATACAATAAACAAACAGAGAACTAGCACCCGTTGGGAAGGTTTAAAGTGGGTGATAAATATTGGCAATTGGTTAAATAAAAGCCTGCTATTAGCTGCTATATTATTAATAACGTTCTTTCCCGTAATAACTCCTACAGTTTATGCCGTTAGTTCCTGGAGTGGGGACACATGGGAAGGTAATACATGGAGTGGAGACACTTGGAAAGGGAACCCCTGGGACGGATCTAGCTTTAAATGGCAAGGCGAAAGTCCTGGAGCTTCTCAGGATGGGAATTCTGGTAATCCATGGTCTCAATCCGGATTTGATGGAGATGGAACAAATGGGAATCGATGGATGCAAGAAGGGTATGAAGGAAGTCCATATGGAGAAAATTCATGGCTACAAGATGGTTATAGTGGTTATTTAGGGAACCTGTCGCCAGGATATCTAGACGGACCACCCGGAACGAAACCGGAAGGGAGCTTTGATTCTGGAAACATAACTAATAGTGTATCCACGCCATTTTATGATAGCCAGGGATTTAAAGCTGCAGAATATGTGGTAAGTGACGTTTTAGGCGGTCAAGCTCAGTTAGCGGAGACCGGACTGGCACACCAGCGTTATTTGGATGCAGGAATTGATCATAAGTGGGAACCCGGCTTAAGAATGAGGGGGACCTTCTTGTTAATGGCTTCAAATTAGCTGGTGTGGATAATACAGTAACAGATACTTACGATACTGGTAGTACTCTAGCTGAAGGTTATGAAGGTTATCAGAAGTTTAAAGATGCAAGAAGTACTGTTACGGATACAGAAGAAACTTTGTCAAAAACGAAAAACTCATTGCAACAAAACTCAAAAACTTCTAAGTTGCAACAAGGATTAAATAAAGCATCAAATCTTGCTAAAGCGGCGCCCGTAGAAAAAGTATTATCTAAATTCAGTGTTCCCGGGGCTATGCTAGGTTCAGTAGCGTCAGGTACCGGCACATTGGACAGTGTCAAAAGTGCTGTCGGCGATTGGGATAGTTCTTCCGGTTCTGAAAGAACAGCTTCAGTTGCCGGTATTGGAGAAAATGCTGGTAATTTTGCAATGAATGCCGGCACAGTTGCACTCGCAGCCCCAGTGCCTGGTGCAAGAGTAGCTGGCGGTATAGCGATTGCTGGAGGAGCCGCATTATGGGGCGTTTCTAAAGGTGTTAAATTCGCAGCAAATAATTTCGATAAAATTAAATCCGCAGCTAGTAAACTTGGTAATACAGTTAAAAAGACTGGAAGCGCGATTAAAGATGGAGCCCAAAAGGCTTGGGACTCTGTAACAGGTCTATTCTCTTAATAGAAAACGGGATTTTCCCGTTTTCTATCTAAAAACCTTTCAGGAGGAGAGGCTACATGAATAGTGAAGACCCGAAGTTAGAAGAAATTGCTAAAAAGCATAAAAAACTCTTTGAAACTTTTAGTATCAATCCCGGTGGCTATATTATTAATGAAAATGAATTCTTTTTTGTTATTTATGAAAGAAGAAAAATAAATGGTTATGCAGTGATCTCACCACAAGCACCTGATGAGATTGTTGATTATAAAGAAGCGTTGGAATGGTTATTGAAATATGCTAGGTTTTCTTCCTCCTTATTAAAACATGCTGGGTTTAGAGCGGACATTAGCATGTTCTCTTTTGAGGAAGTGTATTCATTTTTAAAAGAAGTAACTGAAAAAGTCAATTTTGATGAAATAGAATTATTTCTGGATTGCAAGTATTTAGTAGAATTTATATTGGATAAACAAAAAGAACTGGTTGATAAGTATAATCGGTTTTATGCTGAACAAGAAAAAGTGCATGATGGAACCATTGAACACTTTACGCAAAAAGACACGCTTGACCTGTTGGAGTTTATGGGTGAATTTGAATATATACAGTACAAACAGTTGTATACACAGTATCAAACAATTGATAAATTCAAACAGGTATTTGAGATTTCCAAATCGAATCCTGAAATAAAGTCTTATTCCAATAGAGATATTCAGGTGTATCTTTCCGAATTTTCAACTGGTAAAGCGGAATTCCACAAAGAACTTCAAGAAATAACATATCAGGAAAATATGCATCTTCTAACAAAAGAAGAATTTATAAAAGTTGTGAAAAGAGTAGCTTTGGAAACTACTGAAAAGGTGAAAAGAAAAACATTGAAAAAGCTTAGATATCCTAAGTTTTGATAATGAGGCGATAACCATGGAAAAACCGTTAAAATACACGTGGGAAATTTACACAGGGGCATTTGAAAAGATACTTGTCCTTATGTTGACAACAACATTACCGTTGTTGATTGTGCATTCATTTGTTACCAATTACATATACGCGATTACTCCTAGTTATTCAAATGTGTACTCGTTTGCTGATATTTATTACGGACTTATTACACTATTATTTTATCTCTATGCACAAGTTCCTTACATTCGTTTTGTTTATAACGAATATAAAGGTATTGAAAATAACATGCGTAACACTTTCTATCATTTTCTGGTAAACGGATTTACAGTATTTGTGTTTGCGTGTATTGTGTCCCTCCTCAGTACCATAGGGTTTATGTTCTTTGTATTACCGGGATTAATTTTTCTTGCGCTTGTATTCCCGATTCCGTATATCAGTATCTTCGACGAAAAATCAGTCTGGAAATCATTAAAAGAAGGTTTTCGGATTGGCAAAAAGAACTTCTTTAAGATTATGTTAATCGTAATGTTCGCAGGATTAGCTGAACTTTTATTCGGTATTTTCGTTACATATCAACTATTTAATATTACGTCTTCTTTTGCAGCGCAGATGATCACCCAAATGACGCTTAATATGATTATTTATCCTTTTATTATCATGCTTATGACATCATATATTCTTAAGTGGCGTGAAGCACTTGAGACACTTGAAGTCAAAGTTCAGGAAAATCTAAATTAAGAAAGCAGGTGTGAGTCTATGAATAAGTGGCTCAAGAAATTATTTGTGTTGATGGCGATCGCATTTATGGCGGTTCAGCCGGTTTTCGTTCCAGCTGTTTATGCAGTGGAATCCTGGACAGGGGATCCGTGGGAAGGTGAATCTTGGGAAGGTACGCCATGGGACGGGTCTGATTTAGAATGGGAAGGTGAATCTTGGCAGGGTAATTCATGGAATGGAAATGGCACTGAAGGATCGAATTCATGGACAGGACAAAACTGGAATGGGGTTCCATGGTATCTTAGAGGCTGGTCTCAAGGTGGTACGAATGGAAACCCTTGGTCCAATGACGGTTTTAATGGGAATGGAACCTCAGGTGCGCCATGGACACAGCCAGGTTATGGCTATGGTCCTGGAGGTGCGGGAAGTCCATGGTCAGGTGATGGTTATGCGGGAAGTGGCACACCTGGTGCGCCGTGGACACAGCCAGGTTATGGCTATGGCCCTGGAGGTGCGGGGAATCCATGGTCAGGTGATGGTTATGCAGGAAATGGCACACCAGGTGATTCATGGACGCAGCCGGGTTATGGCTATGGTCCAGGCGGTTTAGCTAATCCATGGCTAATGCCGGGGTATAGTGGTAATGGAACGAATGGAGATGGCTTTGACGGAAATGGAACAGAAGGTGAAGCAGCCTCCCCAGAAGACTCTCCGTCATTGCCTGATGAATATGATGTCGGCAAATACGTCATAAACGATGTCATGATGGGACAGGTAAACATGGCTGGTGATATGATAACCAGTCAAAACATGAGAGATTTAGGCTACGACGCCAGCATGAATTACGGTGGCAGGTTTTACTCTAATTTACTTGTAAATGGCCTCAAGCTTGGTGTGGGCGATAATATAGCTTTTGATGCATATGATACGTATACGCATGTTTCCGACGGTATCGATGGCGTGAAAGATTTTAATAATGCTCGCCGATACGCAGATTCTATCGGAGATTTACAAGATGCCAGAAATACTATTGATAACATAGATAATGCTTCAGATTTAGCTAATACGGCAGATAATGTTAACGGCGTAACACCACCAGCTTCATCGGTGGGGGCCTTATCAAAGTTTAATGTGGCTACTGCAGCGGTTGGTACTGGTTTCTCTGCTATTGAAACTGGTTATAATACAGCAAATGCAGTAGATGTGGTGACGAGTGATGCTTCTGGTGCTGAAAAAACTGCTGCGGTTACAGATGCTACAGCAAGTTTAGGTGACACTCTCATGAATGCAGGTGTTGTTACTTCTGCTATACCCGGTGCTCAGGCTGTTGGCGCAGGCATGGTAGCTGTTGGAGCTGGAGTTTGGGCGGTTTCCAAAGGTGTTAATTTTGTTGCCTCACATTGGAAAGGAAACTGGAAAGACACTGGCAAAGCTATGTGGAACACTACGAAGGATACGGCTAAAAAAGCATGGGATACTGTGACAGGTTTGTTTTCATAAGAGGTTAACTTTTAAATACGCATTGAATATTAGTAAAAAATAGTGTGTGTTTAAATTGATAGAATCAAATTATACAAAAGCTCAATAAAAAAAGAGATAGTTCGGAGCATTTAAATTCTAATCATTTTGTTTAATGTCTTGGTGAATCCCTGACTTGAGTGCCTCCATATTTTCAAATATCGTGGCACTCTGGTTTTCTAGATTGAGAGAGGGAAGGATGTCTAAATTGGCAAATACCAATCAATCATTGCAAGAAGAAGCCAAAAAATATAAAAAGTTTCTGGAAACATATAAAATTGCTGATCACCATTTGCACTTAGATGGCAAAGACTTTTATTTAGTTAACTATAAAAAGAAAATAGCTGGAAGAGGTGGAATGGCTATTATTTCAACAGCTTCTGACACCCAAACGGAGCAGTATCATATAGCACATAAATGGATACTAAGTCTGTACAACTATCTATCCAGCATTCGAAATAATGGAAGTGAAAGAAAAAACATCAATATGCGAGCGTACCATAAAATGCAATCATTTTTGGACCGCGTTACACAAATATCCGGGTTATCAGAACCAGAAAGAATGAATTATCACACATGTGTTGAAGCAATCCATTCTCTTTTGGAACTTCAGGATAGGCATGTTGACTTGATGGAAGATTATCAAGACTTCGTAGAAAAAAAGAATGCGGAAGGCAAAAAATATACGATAGCGGATATCGAATATCTTCAGGATTTATTGCTCAAACTGGATTACATTCAGTTCAAACAGTTGAATATTTCATTTAATATGACAGACAATTTTGCTTTTATGGAAAAGAACGTGAAAGAAAATGCTTCTGTAACTGAATTATCTGATTCGGAAATTGAGCGTTACGCTAAAGAATTTGCCGACAGTAAAAATAAACTAAGATCAGAAATCTCTAAAGTCAGTTATGTTGATGGCTTGGAAGGTTTAAGCGAGCGAGAGTACTATCATAAAGTTAAACCATATTATCTTGAAATCCAGGAGAATGATAATGAGAGACTAAAAAAAGATTTAAGGAACGCATAAACTTAGAAAAAGAATTTTATGTCATAAAGTTCCAAACTAATATAATTTAATAAATCGTTATTACAAACTATAGAATTAGTTTATAAAAATCCAGGAGTGTCACTCTATGAATCTATTGAAAAGAAGGCTTAAAAATGAAGAGGGCTCAGCCACAATTGAATTTATAGGGATCCTGCCCTTAGCTCTGCTGTTACTCATGATTATCTGGCAATTTATTGTCGGGATTAATGGTGTCCTGGTCACGCAATCTGCGGCGAATGAATACGCAAAAGTGTATTCGATAACCCAAAATGCTGGCGAAGCAAGTTCTGCGGCTGATAGCATTCTTTCGACCACGGGTAATTATCTGCAAAGTCAGGGCGTTTCAGGGTCCAATTTAGGAAGTAAAGAATTTACTGCTGAAGCACGTGTTAACATACGTATGGTATTTTTACCAAGTGAATTATTCGGGTATACAATTCCTTCCATCCCATATTCAGCAACAGCCAGCAGCAGGGTGATTGAATGATGCTGAAGAAACGATTACAAAATGAGGACGGTAATATTGCCCTATTTGTACTTGGGATGTTAAGCATTATTATGATTTTGTTAATTTTTGTTGTGAATCTGGGCGGGGCTTTGGCTACAAAGGAACAGTCCGGTACTACTGCGCAACAGGCAAGCATGGCTGCATCAAGTGTTCTGTATGAAGAAGTTCGCCGTGTAGTGTATGAATACGAGGATGAAACGTTGGAAGGCGCACTTCAGGCATTCTTCGAGGATATTGAAGAAATGGTCGATGACAGGACCTCTGAACTATCGGGCACAGGCAACTATGCGGACTGGACAGTGAATGAGATTGAACTGGAAGCGTTCGACCAAGTTTTAACAGAAGAGCTGAATAAAGACGAAGTGAGAAACAAGTTAATTGACCTGTTGGGAGATGAAGATATCGAAACAAAGGTTATTAATAAAACAAAAAGTGCAATCATCGCAAATGATGGTGTGTTAGAAGGTGCCGAATTAAGTATTAAAGATGATCGTTTTTATGTGCGCGCTGCCAACAAACTTGAATCAGTTTCATATGACGGGTTTATGGAAGGGATTCAGGAGAATGTTTATCAGGAATCTGCAGGGCCCAAAATTGATTTTTTAGATATTGTTTGGGATGGCGATTCTGTAACTCCACTTAATTAAATATTGATAAGGATTGATTTAATGAAAGTCAGACTAAAGCTGTTTGTGTGCTTGAATGTGTTATTGGTTCTTGCTGCTTGTTCTTCAGCAGAAGCAGAAGAGCTGGTGGACTATCACAATGGCTACGTTGAAAATGTGAACAGTAAATTAATCGACATTAACACGCTTAATGAAAAATCATCCAGCTCGGCATCTTTTGAAGAAGCATATGATGTACAAAAAAATGAATTGTTGCCAATCGTAAATGAAATAAAAGACTACATTGATTCACAGGACCCTGAGTCAGAGACCGTGAAAGAGTATCATTCTATGCGGGCTGATCAAGTGGAAACATGGTATGAAGCATTTCAAATGAAGTTCGATGTCCTGGAAAAGATGGTCAAAGAGTCAATTAGTGAAGAAGAAGCGAACGAAATAATCATGGAAGCCGATGAAAAATTTGTGGAAGCTGGTGAGAAAGCACAAAAGGCAGACCAGAAAATGGAAAGCTTGGCGGAAGAACATAACCTTCAACTGGACGCTGAAGGTTAACGAATATTTTTGAAGGGAGAGGATAAGATGTCTAAATCCGAAAAGCGCTGGAGAAGATTTTACCTGATTTTGATGATTTTCATCTATGCAATATATGTGCCAGTGACTGTAACCGAATGGCTGGCAGGGACTGGAAGCTTTCCTATAACAGCCATAGTGGTTGGTGTAGGACTTCCTTTAGGACGAATAAATCATTTGCGAGTGATTCGTGAGAAAGAAGAAAAAAATGCTAGTTAAAGCTTAGGGGGGAGATAAAATACTTATCTCCCTCCAATTTTTAAGTAAATAAGAGAAATAGCTTGCAGGCATATGAGCATCTTTCAGTTGTAAGCGTCAAATAAACCCCACCTATTAATGCAGGCGGGGTTTGGTGTATGCTTTATTTAGATTTATTAGGAACGCGACATTCCTCAGGAAGTGTCGTGGACCACGGCAGAAGCTGAGCCAATTGGACTTTATCTGTTGTATCCATATTGGGAAGCTCTTCAAACAGGTAGCTAAGGTAGTTGAATGGATTCAGTCCATTTTCCTTGGCCGTCTCCACAAGACTATAGATAATCGCACTGGATCTTGCTCCCTTTGCGGTATTGCTAAAAAGCCAATTTTTCCTTCCAAGCACAAAAGGCTTAATGGATCGCTCTGCTCGATTGTTATCGATATCCAATCGGCCATCCTCTAAGAATACCTCTAAACGTTCCCATTGTTTACGACAATATTTGATTGCCTTGCCAAAGGCGCTTTTCGGCAATACGCGTGGCGTCTGTTCTTGAAGCCATGCTAAAAAAGCCTCCAGCACGGGCTGGCTGCGCTCTAAACGCTTTTCATAGCGTTCTTGTGGACTTTTGTCCTTTAAATCACGTTCAATATCAAAAAGCTTATTACAGAAGGCCAAGCCTTCTTTAGCCTTCACGGACGTAGTGGCCGCGGATTCCGGAAGTGCCTTGAGCGCCTCCGTGAAATAACGGCGCGCATGCGCCCAACAACCGACTAAAGTGACGTTAGGGAGAGCGTTATAGCCGGAATACCCGTCTACATGTAAATATCCCTGAAAGCCTTCCAGAAATCGGCGTGGATGTTTGGCAGCCCGGGTTTGCTGATAATCGTACAGGACAATTGGCACATCAGCTTGTCCAGAACGATACAGCCATATGTAGGATTTCGATGTTGCGGGCCGTTCCGGCTCGGATAAAACTTGTAATGGCGTCTCATCCGCATGCAATGCATCTAGCTCCAATAGTCGTGCGTGCATTTCATTGTAAATCAACTCAAGCCAGGTATTGGCACCGTATATCGTCCAATTGGCCAGTGTCTGGCGTGGAATAGACACACCGAAGCGTTCTAAGTGTTTCTCTTGCCGATACAGTGGCATGCTTTCCACATACTTTTGTGTCATAGTATAGGCCATTGCGGACGGAGAGGCCAGGCTGCCTGGAAATACCGGCTCCGGCATCTTCGCTGTCACGATAGGCGTTTCAATTTCATGGCGTTCACAATGGCGACAGCCATATACGTGGCGTACGTGCTCCACGACTTTCACTTGCGCAGGAATAACCTTTAATTCTTTACGCACTTCCGTGCTCATATCGTGTAGCTCTCCGCCGCAGCACGAACAGGCCTGTTCCTCATCGGATAAACGGTACTTAACCGTTTCCGTAGGCAGGTTTTCCAGCTTTTGTTCACGCTGACCGCGCTGTTTCTTGCGTTTATATGTAATCGTTTCGACAGTTGGTTCTTCAACAGTCGTGTCAGTTGTAACTTCGGCCTCATTGAAAAGGGAGAGCTGGTCTTCATCAGTCTTCTCACTGGAGGAGCCGAACCTGCGTTGTTGGCTTAGCCGAAATTGTTCTTCGTACCATTTTAATTTCGTCTCTAACGCCTCGTTTTCCATCTCAAGCTTTTCATTTTGCGCTTTATAATATTCAATTGATTTGTTTGATGTATGCGCTGTTTTTCCCATAAAATAAGTATATGATAAAGAATCCGACTTGCCCAGTCGAATTCCCGTATTTCCATATTTCAATTTTTTATAGAATGGTACGTGCTTTCACTTCCCGGTGTGCCTGCTTCTGTTCAATTGGCAAACCATCTAACAGCCAACGAAGTTGGCGTGGGCTGATATTCATGGGTGCCGTTTCCTTCTCGGATGGCCAATGGAATGTCCCTCTTTCCAGTCTGCGGTAATGGAGCCAAAAGCCATTGTGCTCCCATTGGAGAATCTTCAGCTTATCACGTTTACGATTACAGAACACGAACAGACAAGGGGAAAAGGGATCAAGATCAAAGCATTCTTTTACAATGACCGCCAACCCATCGATGGATTTGCGAAGATCTGTGTTGCCGCGTGCCAAGTACACGCGCTCGAATTGAAAATTCGTCAGCATTGGTTTTGCAGGACATGGATGATATCAGACAGTAGGCCAACATTGGCGCCTGGCCGTACTTCGACGGAGATGGCGTCAAAGTGAATAAAGATGGGTCCTTTTCCTTCAGAAGCTATGGTTTCATCGTCTACTTGGACAGCGAGCCATTGTGTTGGCTCCGGTTCCGGAGAAACCTCGTTATTCTCGAATCGCTGTACCCAATAATATATTTGGTGGACTTTGATTTCCTGAGTACGACACCATTCAGCTACACTTTGTCCGCTTTCTTTCCAGGCATCATAGCGCGCTTTCCATTCTATTCGTTTGTCTTTTAGGGTCATCGCATAACCTCCCGAATTAATTTCTAAGAAGATTATCGCATGATACCCTTTTAATCCTATGTGTATTTTATTTGACGCTTACTTTCAGTTCGAAGTTATCTTCCAATAAGAGTCTGCACAGGATAACGCTTATGACAGATTTATCCATAAAGCCGAATGAATTCCTTTTTTTCATTGTTCCAACTTTATCTTCCTCGTGAAGAGCATCCAATTGTGGAGAAAAACAGTATGGAAATGCAGAGATTAGTTTGAAAGGTTAGTAGGATAACAGGGTTACGCAAAAAGATTAAAAAATTTGTAACGTATCCATTTGATAAATAGGTTATTGGAATGGAGTATGGTGCTAAAGTACTCCATTTTTCTCTACATAAAACTATTTTGTTGGGAGATGGAAAGTTAGGTGACAAAGAGGGCCGTATTACGGAATGATTGGAAGTAATCTGGATGAAATTGAGGGTATGATAGATCGTGGAGGTTAATTAAACTCGAAGTTGGGATATGATATTTATTCTTTAGATGAACAATAAATTGCTTTAGCTCTGGGAATAAGCATAGATTCATGTGACAGTATAGGCACTGTGAGCTCCCGCAGTGCATCCAGCAAGAGGAGGCTCACTATATATCAACTTAAGGTCTGATTTTATCCCAACCTATCTAACTTTCTACAAAGGGGCGATATTATTCATTTACAAAAAATACTTATTATAATTTCTTTCCTGTTTTTAATATTTTTATTTAGCTGTTCATCAGATGAGGGTGAAAATAATCCAGGCAATGAAAATGATAAGGAGCAAACTACTGAAGAAAATGCAACGACAGAAGGTGAAGCATCCGAAAGTAAGGAAACTTGGGAAGAGCAACTAACTGCATCGGCGCCACCTGACAGTGCAGAAGAAATTGATAACCATCCTGCGGGGGAATTGTCAGATGTAGACTATGGCACTGGTGACTTGGAAAATAGAGGTGACTGGATGAATGCGATATTAGAGCTTCCTGAAGTCAAAGATGAAACGAATACGGAAAAAATTAATGCCTTTTGGAATAATCTGGTATCTATTACTTACGCTGACTATCCGGATGTGAGAAAGTTAAAAGCGAGGATAAAGGCCATGGGCTATGGCAGTCCTGACATAGAAGATCCTCGATATCAATTCAAGGAAAGCTTTAATGTTGAGATTATATTGGATGCGAGTGGCAGTATGGCTGCCAACGTAAATGGCAAATCCAAAATGGAGATAGCGAAAGAAACGGTAACCGAATTTGTCAGTGGGCTTCCGGAAAATGCCAAAGTCGGCTTAAGAGTCTATGGTCATAAAGGAACGGGATCAGACAGTGATAAAGAATTGTCCTGCAACAGCACCGAGATGGTATATAACATCAGTAATTACGAAGAGGAAAATTTTAACCAGGCATTGAATGAATTTTCACCTGCCGGATGGACGCCGATTGCGCTCGCATTGCAGGAAGCTAAAGGGGATTTACAAGAGTATCCCGCAGAAAACAATACGAATATCATATTTCTTTTAAGTGATGGGGTTGGAACTTGTGGACAAAATCCAGTGGATGTTGCAAACACTCTTCCAGATTCAGAGATTAACCCAATTGTAAATATAATTGGATTTAATGTGAATCAAGAAGGTGCAGCACAACTAAAAGAAGTTGCGGAAGCATCAGCAGGTTCCTATTCTTTTGCAAGTGACCAAAGCGAACTTCAAAGTGAATTGGAAAGAGCTGAACAATTGGCAGATCAATGGAGAGCCTGGAAAGATGATGCGAAAGTGGATGTCAACTATCAGCACAGTGAACTTAGAGGTGATGTCACCTGGCTTAAAAATGATTTTCGCAGTTCACTCCGAAGTCAGAACTATATTATGGAAGATATTTTAGGCGTTCTGCTTGAAAATAATCATATAAGTGAAGAAGTGCATCAAATATTGGATCAAAAAAGATCCGACTGGTATGATATGATGGATGATTTGATTGAACAACTGCAAGCTGATCTATACGACATGGCTGACAGATACGCTGAGGCCTTAAAGGAAGAAATAGATAAGAGAAATCAAGAGCAGTA
Organism: Lentibacillus amyloliquefaciens; assembly: GCF_001307805.1. GTDB lineage: Bacteria > Bacillota > Bacilli > Bacillales > Amphibacillaceae > Lentibacillus > Lentibacillus amyloliquefaciens. The sequence continues at coordinate 91,129 of NZ_CP013862.1, forward strand.
GGATGGACTAAATGACGTACGGGATTTTAGTCTTTATGCAAGTTTTCGGAGGTGGTTGGTTTTGAATAATAATAAATCTTTTATTAACAATGAAAAAAGAACAGACGTCGGTACATCCATTTCAGGTTGGGGTCAGGATCTGATAAAGACAATAGGCGTCATTATTATTGGAGCGGCTGCGACAGGGACCTAGATAATAAAATAGGATCTTGATTTTATTTCAGATTTTTCGTTAACAGCTCTAGTAGTCGGGATAAGCCTGCCATTAGGGCAAAAATGCTGTTAAAGAAGGAGTGATAAATATGTTCAAAAAGTTGTTCTTTATGATAGTTTTTATAACACTGCTGGGTATAATGGTTGCCTGCTCTTCTGAAAGTATACAAGAATCCAGCGGTGCTAAAGATTCGGAAACAAAAGAAGCCAAAAATACCGACTCAAACAATACTAATCAGGAGGAGACTGATGCTGGCTGGGATGATCTTCTTTCCACACCGGAATTACCAAAAACGATCGCAGATATTGCTACTCAGTCAAGCGGTCAACTTGCCAATCTAAATTTAACGAACACGAATACCAGGGAAGAGGATACAAAGAAGGCGATGAAGGTCTTCGAACAACTTCCTAAATTGAAAGAAGGGGCTTCTGAGGAAAAGATGGATGCCTATTGGAGAAAATTGATGTACCTGTTCCATAAGGACTATCCCGAACCTAATAATATGATTGAAGAACTGAAATATTCGCGTTTTGGAAGTCCGGAAATTGAGGATGAACGTTTCCAATTCAAGCAAAATTTGAATGTGGAAATCATTCTGGATGCGAGCGGCAGCATGGCGGGAATGGTGGACGGAAAGCCCAAGATGGAAGCGGCTAAAGAATCGATCGAGTCATTTGCTTCGTCATTGCCTGAAGGAGCTAACGTAGGACTCAGAGTATATGGTCATAAAGGAACAGGTTCAGATAGTGATAAGGAACTTTCTTGCAACAGTTCTGACTTGGTTTATGAGCTCCAAAACTATGATGCGAACCAATTTGATAAAGCTCTGAACAAATTTCAGCCGGCAGGATGGACGCCGATAGCTCTAGCATTGAAGAAAGCCAAGGAAGATCTGTCTGAGTATCCTGCAAAGAATAGCACAAATATTATTTATCTTGTAAGTGATGGTGTTGCTACGTGTGGAGGCGATCCAGTTAAGGTAGCTCAAAATCTCGCAGATTCCGATATTAATCCAATCGTGAATGTTCTAGGCTTTAATGTCGAAAGTGAAGGGCAACAACAACTTCAAGAAATATCGGAGAAAATTGAGGGCGTATTCACGACCATTCAAAATCAGGAACAGCTCAAGGAACAGTTGGAAAAGGCGAAAAATATTGCGGATAAATGGGAACAGTGGAAAACGAACGCTGGCTATGAAGCTTCTTCACAATATTATCAGCAGGACACAGATATACTGGGATTCATGAATGATTGGAATGGAAATAATGTTGATGAAAGTTACAACATTAGTCGCGCGTTATCAAGGCTGGAAGAAGCAGGTTATATTTCTGAGGATGCTCATGATTATATCTCAGCAAAATCGGATGAAAGAAATAATCAAATAGATAAATATACAAATACGCTTCAAGAAGATCTAAACAACATAAATGAAAAGAATTTTGAAGAAGCTAAAAAACAAATAACGGAAAAGTACGATGAAAACACAAATAATTAATAAACCAGATATCTTTTGTTTAAAGTGGAGCTGATTAATTGTAGTCAAAGTGAAAATTCAGCACGTACCAGAAAAATAGATAAATGGAGGCTGTGTGCCATGAAACGTATTTTATTGTTTTTCTTAGGGATATTTGTTGTCACGCTTGTTGTGACTGGATGTTCCAGCGATAATACTTCGGGTGAAGGTGGAAAAGAAAAGGGCAAGACATCCTCTGAAGAAGAAGAAATGGATATCCCTGAGGCTGCCGCTGATGCGGAAGGGATGCTTGAAGAGGGGCCGGGTAAACTGTCCACAACGGGCGAGGCCGATGCTGAAGAATTGGAACAGGAATTGGGACAATTGCCGGATGATTTGGATGTTGACGAAGCGTACAATTACTTAACCTACCTGATGGCCGCGGATTATGAATCTACACTCAAAAAGTATGAAGAATTTGATCCAACTTTCAACGTTGACGGCGCCCCGAAGAGTGAGAATAGTGATGACGCCCAGGAGAAGCAAGAGAGGAAAACGCAGCATGTAGCACTGTTGATGGATGCGAGTGGCAGTATGGGTGCATATGTTAATAGTGAAATGAAAATGACAGCTGCCAAGGATGCATTGAAACAATTTGTGTCTGATTTACCCGAAGATGCTCAAATGATGCTTCGTGTTTATGGCCATAAAGGAACCGGCAGTGATGCTGATAAAGAAATGTCCTGCAACAGTTCGGAAGTTGTTTACCCTTTGAATACATATGACAGTGAAAAATTTGATAACGCACTTTCCGAATTTGAACCGGCTGGCTGGACACCGTTGGCAGCCTCGATCAAAGCAGCTGAAAAAGACCTGAGAGAACAATCAGGCGATAATACTGAGAGTATCGTCTATATCATCAGTGATGGCGAAGAAACATGTGGTGGTGATCCGGTTGAAGCAGCGGAACAGCTGCATGACTCCGATATAGCAACCGCCGTGAATATTATCGGATTCGACGTTGGGAATGAGGCACAACAGCAATTACGGGAGGTTGCTGAAGCAGGCGGCGGTGAATTCACAAATGTTGATTCAGGCGAAGACTTACTCGAAGCTGCTGAAAATAATATCAGCAAAGCATTGGAAACCGCAGAAATGAACATGTGGAGTGCAATGGAAGCGACTGATATCAGATGGGATGCGATCCATAAAAAGGATGAGGTTGATGCCATTGCTTCTGAATTTGGTGATGTCATAGCTGATGAAAACAACTCGTTTATGGATGGCTTTGAACAGCTTCAGGAATCTGAAAAGATCAATGAGGAAACGGCCTCCAAACTAAAAGAGCGGATTGAAGAGCGACAAGACAAACTATCAGATTTCAATGACAATAAACGTGAGGAATTGCGGAAAAAAGTTGATGCGGAGAGCCAAAAAACAATTGACATGATAGATAAAAAGAGTGAGGAATCGAATGAATAATAATGAAATTGGATATTAAGGGAGGTATAATCTTTTGGTGTATGTAGCTATTGTGGCGATAATTTTCTGTATTCCATTTATCTGGGCGTTATGGTCCATGATTGATGTCAGAAATGGCAAACGGGAAAAAAGCAATTGGAAAGGACCGCTGTTGCTTTTTATACTTTTAACAGCGATTAGTGCAGTGGTTAATAGCTATTTAAGCTTGTCTTTCAATCTGCCATTTTTCCAAAATAGGTTTTCAATTATAACGGGGCTGATTGTGGTTGGCGTTCTATGGGGAATTATGGCCATCATTAATGTCGTTGCTACCATAATTTCCCGCCGGAAAAATTTGTCGAAAGCCCTTCATAATCCGAAAGTCGTATGGATCATTTCCGGTGCTATTGGTGGTGCTTTATTGGTCTTTCTATTGTGGTTTATGCCTATCGGGCAAAAAATCGCTTATACAGTAAATTTGAATAATGCTGTGAGTGAAATGGAAGATTCGTCTGAGACTGAAGATATTTCGCTGGTACAGGTTCTTTCGGAAGATGACTGCTTAAGAAGAAGGGGATGTGATCACGAATACAATAATGTGTTTTATGTGCGTAATAATCTGGATCAACCTAAAGAAATACAAGTCAAAATACGCGCACTTAATGATAATAAAGAAGTGTTAAGAATTATAGATTCTCAAATAATAGAGCTGGAGCCAGGTGATATGCAAATGATTACAACGGAAGAGACGAATGACAGTGCAAATATTTGGGGTCAATACTCCTTTACAACTGAGGAGCAGGTGGCTTATTACCAGTATAATTTTCGTCATCGCAATCCGGAATGACAGATCCTCAAGAGCCGGTGACTATCGTGAAAAATGCTAGGAGGAATATCAATTGAAAATGAAAAATTACCTTGCTTTTATTTTGGCTCTTTACCATCGTACTCAGTTGGAGAAGCCATCAGACCAGGAAGACCTGACGAATCATTACGTTGAAGTTAAATTTGCACCTACTGAATACAGCTGGTCGACTGTATGGGAGAATTATGGCTTTTGAAAATGAGACGAATAATTAAAGCATGATAAGTCATTTCTATACGGAAGACGGGGAAGATGCCAATTAGCATCTTCCCGGGTTTTTTTATAAAACTTCCCTTAAAAATGCCCGTATTTCATCAGCTTCCATTTCGGATTGATGAAAAACATGCTCAATATGCCCTTTTTCCGACAAATCTTTTTTCCCCAGAACAGCAAAGCGGTTTTCCTGTAAATGAATGACGATATATTTGTCCGGGTTGTCTTTACTTTTCATAAACGCAAAATCATAGCGTCTCAGGTTGCTCATGAAACTGATGTACCTGACTTCTTTTGTCACAGTCTCGTCTATCAGATAATCAAATTTATTTTCCACAATTAGCCCCCTTGATTAAATGTTTTCCTTCACTATATCATGTTTTCTCATCCCGGGACAGAGTGTCAGACTCATGTCTCCATAACCCAAGTATATGGTATGATGTATATAGAAACAGATGGAGGGATTTTTAGATGTATTTCGTTGATCGAAAACAAATTGAAGAAACATTACAATATATGGATATGCTGCTGGATGAAGTCAGTAAGCATTCATTTGATACGTTTGCAGATAAATTGTATCTGGAACGGACTGTACATATCGTGATTGAAAGCATACTCGATGTCGGGAATATGATGATCGATGGCTTTATCATGCGCGATCCCGGCAGTTTTGATGATATTATCGATATACTAGTCGATGAAAATGTTCTGCCTGAAGATGATGAAGCCGGCTACAAGTCAATTATTCAATTGCGAAAAATGGTGGTCAAAAACTACATGCAGGTTGATCATAAGACTCTGGCAGAAACGCTTCAATCATGTCATGACCAGCTGAATCAGTTCAGTTCACATATCAGAAAATATATGGATAATGAGCTGGGGGTTGCGAATGCATTTACCAACGATTGAGCAGCGACCCCGTTCAGGAAAACCGATCAATATACTGTTGGAGTAAAGGAATAACTGATGGCTATTATTAAATGAGGATGTTTTTGCAGAGTGTGAAGTCAAATCGCATTCCTGTATAACTATTGCAAGTGGACTGCAGAAGTGAGGTGACAGAAATATATGAAACGTTACGGCGCATATTTAATTGATTTGGATGGAACGATGTATCGCGGCGATGAACCGATTGAATTTGCTGCTGAATTTATTGATACATTGAAAGCCAAAGGAATACCGTACTTATTTTTAACCAACAATTCCTCCAAAACTCAAGCTCAAGTCTCGGATAAATTGCAGCAAATGAATATCCATGCAACGCCTGAACATGTTTTCACCTCAAGCATGGCAACGGCCAAATACATCTCGCAGATGAAAAATAATGCCCGCTGTTTTGTGATTGGTGAAGAGGGACTGTATGACGCATTGGAACGCGAAGGTCTTACAATCACTGATACGCTATGTGATTTTGTCGTATTTGGGATCGACCGTGAAATTAATTATGAAAAATTATCAACTGCTTGCCGCAATGTTCGGGATGGCTCCGTTTTTATTTCAACCAACGCTGATACGGCAATTCCGACTGGGCGGGGACTCGAACCCGGCAATGGAGCACTTACATCGGTCGTAACAGTCAGTACCGGTCAAAAGCCAATATTTATCGGCAAGCCTGAGCCAATTATTATGGAGCAGGCGCTGGAAGAACTTGGGGCTGCTCGAGAAGCAACACTGGTTGTCGGTGATAACTACCATACGGATATTGTTGCCGGAATAAACGCCGTATTGATACATTGATGGTATTTACCGGTGTCACGCCTTACACAGCTTATCCGGATTTTGACAAGAAACCGACTTTTCATGTTCAAAATTTAAACGAATGGCTGCACTATATTTAAGGCTGCTTTCTAAAAGATTATTGTTTATGATACAAAATCCACAAACTGCGACGTAAGTGCTATGTTGATTTCCGTTCCAGGCAGTCGCGCACCTTAGGGCAACGCTTCAGCCTCCTCGGAAGAAAACCGCTTCCTGCTCAGGTCTCAGCTGCCCGTTTTCCCGCAGGAGTCGACTGCCTTCCACTCCAATCAACATTCACAAGTGAGGTTTAGTTAAGCACCAAAACAATAAGATTATAAAGCGCGACACCAGCGGAGGAAATACACGGCGACTCCTGCGGGAGAAAAGGTATCGGTGAGACCCCTTAGTGCTTACCCCGAGGAGGCTCACCAGCCGCCCTAAGGTGCGCGGCGTGTATTTCCGGAGCGGCTATAAGCACTTAACATTAATCAGAATGAGAGGAGATCTCACTGCGAATTTTCACTGTGTCGTATTTTATATCAACTGCGAGATTAATGAACAACAAAATTTACGAAAAGAGCCCTATTTAAAAAACTGCTCCAAGACGGAGCAGTTTTTTAGTCGTCAAATAATTCATCGTCTGCAGCAGCATGGGCAAGCCGGCTTGAGGCAGCTGCGGCAATGGCACCGACAATGTCATCGAGAAACGTGTGACATTCGCCGGTCGATTTGTCATTCAAATGTTTTAGAATTCCCGGCTTTTGCTTGTCAATATAGCCATAGTTGGTAAACCCGATTGAACCGTACACATTGACAATCGAAAACGCAATAATCTCGTCAATACCATACAGACTTTCATCAATTTCGATTGTTTTTTGCAGTGGTGCGTCAAGCTGCTTTTGTTCAGCCAGCTTATCCAATTGAATACCGGTTAGAATCGCGTTCTGCACCTCACGCTTTGTCAGGACCTGATTCACGTTATACTCACATTTATCCATGCTTAAATCTTCATGGTATTTGGACTGCAAATAGTAAACAAGATCGGCAATGTCATGTACAGTAACCCCGCGGTCCTGCAGCCATTCCCGTGCTACAACTTCCAATTTAGATCGATTCGAATTGTTATCCATTATAATCACCTTTTCTAAAAAATTGTTAAGATCATCTGCTTTCATACATATAGTGAAACAGAAGCCAAAAAAGGGGAGATCATGTTGAGAGACTTTCTTGAAGCCTATTATGGCATCCAGCCTTGGGATAAAATGATATGGAACGGTATTGAAGGGCATAAAGATGATAAGTATATTTATTTTATCATGTCTTGCGATCAGAAGGAAATTATACATATGGAACAAGCGGCTTTAGCTTATTTTTTATATGAGAACAATTACAGTCAAATGACAATACCGCTGCCAAACAGTCAAGGCGAATGGTATACGCCATATCTTGAAAGCTACTATATGGTATTGCGTGCCGAAAATACTTCGACCGTCAAACCAATTGTGCATGGGGAAGAACTGGCAGCACTACATGCGGTTGGATCAATGTATCCATATGAACCACAGACCATTTCGAGTTATGGTCAATGGAAGGGTTTGTGGATTGATAAATTGACGGCATTTGAAGAGAAGGTAGAATGGGAGGCCAGAGATACACCCAATGCTTATTACCGTCTTTTGATGGATTCTCTGCCGTATGTGTCAGGATTGAGCGAAAATGCGATCCAATACATGCAGGAAAGCGAGTCGGATAGAAGGTTTCATGAAGCAGATCAGGGAACGATTGTTTTTAGCCGATATGATGGACAGCTTAACCAGCCGTTTCTTTGGATGACCGACCTTGCATACGACCACCCCACCCGTGATCTGGCTGAATATATTCGTTATAAACTATTGGAAAAAGAGAATCCCGCAGATGAGATACGTGTCTTTTTGGATAACTACCAGAAAGTGGTCCCGTTATCCATTTTTGGCTGGCGGCTATTGTACGCGCGGCTTTTATACCCAATTCATTTGTTTGATATTATTGGGCGCGGGTTTTTAACCAGACAGCATGGAACGCTTTACACTGAATTAAGCGATATGCTGGATAGGCAGTCTGTTTATGAAAAAAGGATGCGGCAATTTTTTGAGAATGCAGGAGTTAATTGTGAAGAATTGCAAATTCCTGTGTTACACTGGCTGTAAAGTGATAATTCATTCAGAGGGTGCTTTTTCCCGCTGAAGCTGGATCATATAAAAGGCTACGTATTGATTGGAGTGTTGAATGAATGAAACCTGTTATTTACATTACCCGAAAAATCCCTGAAGTCATTTTGCAGCCATACCGGGATGCATTTGACTTTCGAATGTGGGAAAAAGAGAATGAGCCTGTTCCGCGGGATGTTCTGCTGCGCGAGATTGCTTCGGTTGATGGTGTGTTTTGTTTGCTGAGCGAAAAGATCGATCATGAATTTCTTGCTGCTGCCGGTAATTTAAAAGTTGTCGCGAATATGGCAGTCGGCTATGACAATATTGATATCCAAGCGGCTAACGAACATGGGGTGATTGTCACCAATACACCTGATGTGCTGACGGAGACGACAGCTGATTTGACGTTTGCTCTTATGATGGCAGCAGCCCGCCGGATTGTGGAGGCATCAGATTATATCCGTGACGGGAAATGGGAATATTGGACACCCTATTTACTGGCAGGATCTGATATTCATGATAAAACGATCGGTATTGTCGGTATGGGCAGAATTGGAGAAGCGGTTGCAAGACGTGCGAAAGGATTCGGTATGTCCATTTTGTATCATACCCGCACAAGAAAAGAACAAGCCGAACAGGAACTGGGAGTAGCTCATCGGGGATTTACTGAGCTGTTGGAGGAAGCGGATTTTGTCATTTCGCTTGTTCCGCTGAATGAACAAACTGACAAGATGTTTAACCAGGAGGCGTTTGGAAACATGAAGTCCTCGGCAATCTTTGTCAATGCCTCCCGTGGCGGTGTTGTCGATGAAAATGCACTGCTTGAAGCCTTGAAGTCCAATGAAATTCAAGGTGCCGGGCTTGATGTATTTGCAAATGAACCGATTTCACCGGAACATCCGCTTACCGGACTGGACAACGTTGTCTGTCTGCCGCACATCGGATCGGCAAGTACAGACACACGGACGAAAATGATTGAACTGTGCCTTGATAACCTGAAGGCCGTATTAAATGGTCAAGAGGCTATCACCCCGGTCCGTTAAAAAAAGGCAGACGCAAATGCGCCTGCCTTTTTGGAATATGTTATTAAAATACCTGTTCAATCTCACTAACACCGGGAACTTCAGATCTCAATGCACGTTCGATCCCTGCTTTCAATGTGATCGTGGAACTCGGGCAGTTTCCGCAAGCACCCATGAGACGAATAAGTACAATGCCATCGTCATCTACATCTATCAACTCGACGTCACCGCCATCACGTAATAAGAACGGGCGAAGTTTGGTTAATACTTCCTGCACTTGCTCTTGCATTATCCATCTTCTCCTTTCATTGGTACTATTATAAACTCAAATTTTGAAAAAAGCTAATTAATTCATCCTTAGTTGATTTTATTTTATCTTTTTTTATGCTTTTTGTAAAATGAAATTAATCATATGATGTAGGAGGGACCCTATATGGATAAAAATATCCTGATAACAGTTTATGGGGCAGAACAGATTTGTGCAAGCTGTGTGGGGGCACCGGGCTCCAAGGACACTTATGAATGGCTGCAGGCAGCAATCGGCAGAAAATATATTGATGATGAAATTTCTTACAACTATATCGACATTGAACAGCCGCCGGATGATGAAAAACATCGGCAGCTGTCAGAGCGTATTTTGGATGATGAATTCTTTTATCCACTAGTGCTTGTGAACGAAAAAATCGTTGCTGAAGGGATTCCTAAGTTGAAAACGATTTACAAAGAGTTGGACAAAAATGGAGCCGTTCTTCAAAAGTAAACGAATGGTGCATGTTCTTCACAAATTATAATCATTGAATTGCAGGCTGATAGTTTGTATACTGAAGAGTAACATCTTATTTCTCATCTTTAATAGAGGAGGACACATATATGGTTTTTTCAATTACGGATACTGCGGCTGGACAGGTACAAGAGATGATGAAGGAAGAGGAAACCGGCGCCCGCCTGCGTTTCGGTATTCAGGGCGGCGGCTGCAGCGGACTTTCCTATTCGCTTGGATTTGATCACGATGTTAATGACGAATTGGATATGGTTGAAGACATAAATGGCATTCCGGTAGTTATCAACAAGCAGGACGCACCGATTATTGAAGGTACAACGATTGATTTTAAACAAAACATGATGGGCGGGGGTTTCAGTATCGATAATCCGAATGCCATCGTTTCATGCGGCTGCGGATCGTCATTCAGAACGGACCGCCGTGTGGGAGCACCGGAAAAATGCTAGTTGAAGTGTAGCTAACATAGACCGACAGCAACTCCCTTAATATGGGCGTTACTGTCAGTTATATATGTCACAGAAAAAGCCAGAGCCCCTTCATAAAGGGATTCTGGCTTTTTTAGCAATTAAAACGCTTTAGAACATCGCAGTTGAGTGTTTTGGCTGGACACGTGCTTTCGGGTCGATATATTGTTTAGCATTGTTAATAGCTGTTGGTCCTTCCCCGAATCCTGTGACAATCAAATTGACTTTCCCGGGATAGGTTGTAATATCGCCTGCAGCGTATATACCGGGGATATTCGTTTCCATGCGTGAATTGACCACAATACTGTTTTTATCGATGTCAAGCCCCCAATTTTTGATCGAACCGAGTGTCGAAACAAAGCCGTAATTGCAAAGAACTGAATCAACTTTGACTTCCTTAATTGAATCACCTTTAGCTTCGTTTAATGTCACTGTTTCGATTTTCCCGTTACCGTTGATTGCAGCCGGGATATAAGGCGTTACCACATCAACGCTTGAATTTGTCAATTGTTCGACACTGTGCTCATGTGCCCTGAATTTATCCCGGCGGTGTACCAGTGTTACCTTTTCGGCAATCGGTTCAAGCATTAATGCCCAGTCCACTGCTGAATCACCGCCGCCCAGAAGCATGACGTGCTGTCCCTGGTAAGCATTCAAATCTTGTACATGGTAATGCAAATTCACGCCTTCATATTGATCACACCCATCGACGTTCAAACGCCGTGGCTGAAATGCTCCGTTGCCTGCTGTAATGATGATAGTTCTTGTAAAATGTTCCTCACCGGTATTGGAGGTTAATTTTAATATATCATCCTCAAGGCGTTCCACTTGTTCGACTGATTGACCCAAAACAACCGTCGGATCAAACATCTGCGCTTGCTCTTCCAGGTTGTCCACTAAATCCTGAGCCCGAACTTTCGGGAAACCGGCAACATCATATATATATTTCTCTGGATACAGGGCTGTCAGCTGCCCTCCAGTATGAGGTAAGCTTTCCATTATTTTAACGCTTGCCTGACGCATACCGCCGTAAAATGCAGTGAATAAGCCAGTGGGACCCGCTCCAATAATGGTCACGTCGAAAACTTTATCTGTCATGGAAGTCCCCCCATTGATTAGTTTTAAAATACACCATTCCCATCGTACCACAAACCGATAAGATTTGTGTATTTATGCAGTTCACTGTGTTCGAATCTAATTAAAAGATTAAGTGAAACAAACTTTTCTGAAAGTAATCATATACCTTGAAACATCGCTTGAAAACGAATAAGATATGGATTGGATTACAACTATGTTACAAAAATATAAAGTTCTGGTTAAGTTTAATATAGAGAGATAGAACCTTGTAAAGAGGGAAGTGATAGGGGAAGTGGTTATATGATGAAGAAACCGGATATTGTCATTTTAGGTGCCGGTTATGGAGGAATCATGACGGCACTTAAGCTGCAGAAAATGCTCAACGTAAATGAAGCGGCCATCACGCTTGTTAATAAATATGATTATCACTATCAGACTACCTGGCTGCATGAAAATGCGGCCGGTACGCTGCATCATGACCGTACGAGGATTCCAATCAATGATGTTATAAATACAGACAAAGTGCAGTTTATTTTGGATACTGTCGTCTCAATAAAACCTGATAAAAAGAAGGTTAAACTGGAAAACGGTGATTTGAACTACGATATACTTGTTATCGGTTTAGGGTTTGAAGCAGAAACGTTTGGCATACCCGGGTTAAAGGAAAATGCATTTACGATTGGAGATATTGATAGCGCAAGGCTGATCAGGGAACATCTTAAATACAACTTTGCCATGTATCATCATGAAAATTGCAAGAACCTGGGCAGACTCAATATCGTTGTCGGAGGCGGGGGATTTACCGGTGTTGAATTTCTGGGTGAATTGGCCAACCGGATTCCAGAGCTATGTGAAGAATACGATATTAACAAATCAATGGTGCGGCTTATCAATATTGAAAGAGAAACGACTGTTTTGCCGGGGTTTGACTCGCAACTGGCCGAATATGCGATGTCGTCACTTGAATCACGCGGGGTTGAATTTATTACTGGAGCGGATTTTAAGAAGTGTGAACCTGATCGTATTGTATATGAAAAAGACGGCAAAGAAGTGTCAATACCCACATATACAACAATTTGGACTGCAGGCGTGCGTGCTAATTCCATTGTAGAAGAATCCGGATTTGATCATAATCAAGGCAAAATTGATGTTTGCCCTGACCTGCGTGCACCCGGATACGATGATATATTTGCAATCGGTGATTGTGCATTGATAATGGATAGAGCAACGAATACACCTTATCCGCCAACAGCGCAAATCGCCGTTCAGCAATCCGACACGGCTGCCCGCAATATTACGGCACTTGTACAGGGAACAGGAGAACTGACTGAATTTGAACCGCATATGCTTGGAACGGTTGCATCGCTCGGCAACAACGACGCGATCGGTGACGTTTTTAATAACAGGAAATTGTTTGGTTGGAAAGCGGTAATCATGAAAAAAATAATTGAAAATCGCTATCTGTTTAAATTAGGCGGTTGGGGCCTTTTGATGCGCAAAGGGAAATTTAATATTTTTTACTAGACCGTGTTGTGTGAGTTTGCTTTCTTTCTATTTCATTTAACAAGCAGTGGGGGATGAGAGAAGATTCCCCCTGATTGAAGATTCACTGAAGTTATTATAAAATGATTGCTGTATGCATTGGTGAAGGGAGATACAGCGTTGATACAGTTTGTCGTTTCCATATTGTTGTTTTTTGTCATATTTTTTGGACTGGCATTTATTTTAAACATGCTTTTGCGCAGCACCTGGCTTATGGCGGTAATTTATCCGATAATTGTTTTAATGATTGTGGACAATATATCAACAGCAAATTATTTTACTGGTCCGGGAGAGGCTTTCAGCACAGCTTTCTCCAGATTGACAGAAATAACCATTGCTGATATAAGCATCTTGGGTGCAGGCTTTATTGGCACCATTGTTTCCGGATTTGTGATCAAATTTTTGCGTAAAAACGGGTATCAGATGTTTTAGCTGGTTGGAAAAAAGGCGTTAACCTGCATGCAGCAGGTTAACGCCTTTTTTATCCCGCATGTAACTGGGAGTAAGCCCCCCACCTCGAATGTTCGGGTATACGATGAAGCTTAGGTGGGGGATCAACTGCCAGTAAATATCCGATTCTGTTCATCTAACAATCAGTGGGGAAGAAAGAACCCCCACTGATTGAAGATTCACTTTATTGATATTTTGATATGAGGTAGTCAAGCAGATTATGAATCGTCTTACGTTCATCCTTTGTTAAATTTTTTTCTCCGTATCTTACCTTTTGATATAAATCAAGATGAGCAGGATTTAAATTCAATCGGTCAAACCATTCTTCAATCGTTTCTGACGGGTTTCTGCCTAATCGTTTACGATGAGCCTGTTGTTCAAACTTGAGAACTTTTTTTCTAATCGGATCGTTCGGCCGGGTGAATAAAGCCCTATCTCGGAAAAGCTGGCTCCCTTTTGGTGCTGATTCGATGGGGGAAGTGGAAATAGGTGAGTCATTGCTGCCATGCTTCTCTACAGTGTTATTTCCCGCAAATTTTTTCCGGTAAAGAAATATTGTCACTGCAATAATTGCCATTACAACCAGTAAGATTGTCCACCAATTAATCATATCAATGCCGCCATTATAGGAGCTGGTCTTGTCAGTCTGTTCACTCAGTTCATCCATATTTTCACCAAATTTGGTTGCGGCTTGTTTAATCGTTTCATCGTCCACCATATCCTGTAAAAAACGGAAGTCCACACCTAACTTATCAGCAGTACCGGCAATGCCCAGTACTGTGTATTCAAACAATGCACCAATACCTGAAAAAGTAATACCTATCAGCCTGGTGACGAAAGGATAGAAACCATATATCAGTGCCGCACCGGCTAGAAGTAATAAGAGAAAAACTCCTAGCGTCAAGCTTGTTCTCATTGGCTTATTGGGTATTTCGGTTTCTGTCATTAAATGCCCCCAGTACCCGCCTCCAGTTATCAATATTTGAAAAATGGCCATCCAGACCAGATTTGAATAATTAAAAAATATAATTCCGATGAAAAGCATGAGCATTGTTAACACTAGAACTGTCATCTGGTTATCAGACGGCCCTTTATTATGCCGCCATGTTATAAATATAATCCACAGCAGTACGACAACAAGTGGATAGTGAAGTATATAATACATCAAGCAGAATATTAATAAAATGACGGGTATATAAACAGCATAGTTTTTGCTGATTCGTAAACTTAAATCAAACAGAATGATGCAAAGGCCTGTTATAAGCAAATAGCTCCAAAACGGAATAGGCTTCTGGCTGACTGCAAAAATCGGTATGAGGAAAAAATAAAACAGGATTGATTCAGAGAATAACTGACTATATATAACGATACGAAGGTTAGCCATACATATCTTTTCCTTTTATAAACGGGTCTATGTGAGAGTCGGATATATGATATAAACGGTGGCCCTTGCTCGTTAATTTATTTATAATATCATAATTGGTTTCATCGAATTCACCAATCAAAATAATCATACGTGGTTGTATGTGTGATTGGTGCAACTGGTAAAGGACGTTTTGAATTGGTTGAATCATATACTCCGTTCCAATGCGAGTTATAAGATTCAATAGGCGTTTTAAATGATTGATATCGCGACCGCCGGGTAAATGAACGGAACCATATTCATTCACATAAATTTCGACTTCGTAGCCTCTTTGGATAAGGATGTTGCATATATACGCTGTTTTGGAGAGGATCTCCTCCAGCATCGGGCTGGTGTATAAGTTCCCCAATGGGCTTTTTTCCGAAATGTTTACAAGAATTGTCCAAACCATGTGATGATTGCGTTCGTATGTTTTCGTCTGCAGTTTTTGCATTTTAGCGCTTGCTTTCCAGTGAATCCGGTGGAAGGGATCAGACGTTGTATAATCCCTTGTTCCCATTGGCTGCAGTATATCTTCAAATTGTGAAAGTGTTGTTATATCCTGACCGAGGTACTGGTTTCGGATGTCTTTAATGAATTTTATTGGCTGATAATTCGGATAAACGATTAGTTCATGGTGTAGAGGTTCTGTGTATGTAAGTGTAAAATATTCAAAGTTCAACAAGTGTGGAAATGTCAATCGGATATGTTTAATTCGTCCAGCTCCCCGTTTAATAGCCTTCAACGGAATACTTATAGACACTTTACTTTTGCCTGAGATTGAAACAGGGACACGATATTCATTGTAGCCTTGCCGTGTGGTATGTAAATAGTCGTTATTTAAGACATGGCCTTTTGTTGAGAACAACAGGAAGCCATTAATATATGGAATTAATGAATTGTTTTTTATCGTCAGGTTCAACTCTATCGATTCACCCGGAAATGCTCTGAAGGACTGGTCAAGCATATCCATGGTTAGTTTTTGGGCGATCTGCCGATTATATAACTTCAGCCCAATCAGATAGACACTTATAATTCCAATGAACATAAACGCAAGTCGCCGGTCAAGATAGATGCTTACAACTAGCAGCAAAATGGTCAGAGCCAGAATAATATCGTGCTCAAACTTTTTATTTGTGGTTAAATCTTTTTTCCATTGCATTATCGCATTGACCCCGCTTCCACGGGCACTTCGACAGATTCAATCACTTCTCTGACGACTTCGGACTTATCACGGCGAATCGAGCTGTCCATGGTCAGTATGATGCGATGTTCAAAAACAAAGCGAGCAATCACCTTGATGTCATGTGGTTTGACAAAATCACGTCCATTCATGAATGCATGAGCCTGGCCTGCACGCATCAATGCCAGGGCAGCACGTGAACCCACACCAAGTTCAATCGCCTGGTGCTTCCGTGTTTGACGAACAAGCTGAAGCAAATAATCCAGGACTATGTCCGATAGATTCACTTGCCGCACTTGCTGTTGCAGGGAATTAATGGCATCCGCCGATAAAAGGGGCAGTATCTCATCAAATGGATCATTGGTGCGCTGATTCAGTAAAATTTCTTTTTCTTGTTCGAGCGTCGGATAATTCATTGTTATTTTCATCAGGAAACGGTCCAATTGTGCTTCAGGGAGTGGAAAGGTCCCCTGGCTTGATTCAATTGGATTTTGGGTTGCTATAACAAAAAACGGTGAAGGGATTTTGACCGTTGTCCCATCAATTGTTGTTTGCTGCTCTTCCATTACTTCCAGCAGGCTGGATTGTGTCCGCGGTGTTGCACGATTAATCTCGTCAGCCAGTAAAATGTTTGTCTCAACGGGACCTCTTAACAGTTCAAAGTCCTGTGTTTTCGGGTTAAAGAATCTGATACCGGTAACGTCACTGGGAAGAACATCAGGTGTAAATTGGATACGGCTGAATTGACCATCTATGACCTTGGCGAAAGTTTTCGCTATTTTTGTTTTTCCTGAGCCCGGGACACTTTCCAGTATGACATGTCCGCCGGCAATGAGAGCAACGAATACTAAGTCGATGGCGTCTTTTTGCCCGATAATCGTTCGGTTAACTGTTTCTTTTGCCTGTGTAAGTCTTTGGAAAGTATCCATGTAAGATGCCCCTTTTTTGGATATGTAAATATTTGCTTTATTATATCACAAAATATTAAGTATTTTTATACCGCATGTAAGGGACAGTAATCCGGCAAAGAACGGCAGCCAATTATCTCTATATGTACAATTTTGTTCAGGCCTGCAGGACGTGGGTCTCGGGAGACATTGCAACGGATACCACTGAATAAAGTTTCACATTACGCAATTAGCCATAAATTGTATTGCCTGTTGTATAATCTTATGTAATTTTTAGAATTTAGTCGTATATAAATTGGCATTTTGGTAACACTGTTCAAATAGGCAGTTATTTCAGGGTGAACGTCTGTCAGAATAACTTTTCTGATTGTACCAGTAAAATTAAAATACTGCCGGAAAGGTGTTATCATTGAATAGAATTCCGTTATTTAGAAGATTTGCGGTGTCTCTGTTACTTTTAGGGACATTATTCGTAACATTTTCATCGATTTCAAATGTTACGGTGACGGATGTGAAGGCTTGGGTTGCTGAGGAAAAGTCAGCATCAGTCGTCACGTCTGCCGATCAAGCTGAACATAAAGAGGTTACTTTAGAAAAAAAAGGATTAAATGTAGAAGAGCAGGCGGAAAGATATATTTCGAGTGAGCGTATTGAAGGACCTGAAACATTGGAAGAGTATGTGAATACAGAACAATATCCGAGTGCGACTGTTATGGCAACAGGTTATACCGCCGGAGTGGAATCGACAGGTAAAACCCCGGATCATCCGGAATATGGTGTGACGTATTCGGGCGTGAAGGTTAAACGAGACTTGTACTCTACGATTGCAGCGGATTTGGATGTTTTTCCAATCGGAACTGTCCTGTATATTCCGGATTATGGGTATGGAGTTGTCGCGGATAAAGGCGGTGCCATTAACGGCAACAAAATCGATTTATATTATGAAACGGTTGAAGATGTCTATTCTGAATGGGGAAAGAAAGAGGTTGAAGTTTATATCATTGAAAAAGGTGACGGAAAGCTGACCGAAGAAGTTCTGAACAATCTGAACGAAAATGAGTCCATGCAAGTGTTCCGGAACCGGATTAATGAAAGCTAAAATGTAAAAAGCCGCTTCACAATAGAGTGCAGCGGCTTTCTCGATTACAAATTGTTTTGTGGAAAAGATTGATGATCCGAGGCGTCGTGTGAAAGCGGCGAACCGTCGAATTGGAAGGTTCCAAACGTCCAATTAAATCCCCCGGACAATGACGGGGGCAGGCGAAAAGTTCGAAAAAAGCTTTTTGTTAAAGACAAAGTGAAAGCCGGTCTTTTAATAAAATTGATAAAGAAAAAAGGCAATGGCCACGCCGGATAATCCGCCAAAAAACACTTCAATTGGCTGATGACCGAGCAATTCCTTCAGTTCTTTGCGTTTTTGATAGATTTCTTTTCGATTCCAGTCTTTGGCGCCTTCCATAAAGTATTGGAAATCCTCGACCAGCTGATTGATTACAATCGCCTGCTCACCCGCCTGTCTGCGAACACCGGAAGCATCAAACATGGTGATCACACTGAATACGGCAGCGATGGCAAACACAACCGAATTCGCTCCTTCTACAATACCGACACTTGTTGTCAGTGCAGCGACTGCAGCGGAATGGCTGCTTGGCATACCCCCCGTTGAAAAGGCGAGACCGGGTTTGAATTCTCTTGTCGCCATCAGCCGGATTGGAATTTTAATAACTTGCGCAAAAACAATTGCAGATAATGCCGCCCATAACGGGAAGTTTGCAAAAAAGTCCATGAATGGAGGTACATCCTCTCTGTTGTTCTCTAACTGTAAATAGCTAAATATATTTTAGCATAATCAGTGCTTGTTTGAACAAAAGAAAGAATAAACGCTTTTTTATTATTTAAGTTTTTACGGTCAAAAGCCATCTTGATGGGATACGTTTCGCAAGGCTCACCATAAATAGAGCGGCCAGAAACGCGAGTCCTGTATCTTTTATCAAAAATGGAATCATGCTCCCCCATGCAACAGCGTAAGAAATGTTTAGTTCGAGCCAGGTATTCATGGCTAGGTACATATACGTTACACCAATACCGTAATTGAATGCCAGTCCGACAATCGATGCCAGTCCATATATTGGAATTGACGGTTTATTGCTCCCCTCGGCAACCAAACCTGCGAAAAATGCCACGAATATGAAAGAAATAATAAATCCGCCGGTCGGGGAGATCAGCTGCATCGGGCCTGCTGTCATTTGAGCAAATACCGGAACACCTGACATACCGACTAAAATATATGTAATCATAGAAATAGCTCCAAGCTTTTTGCCAAGCATCAAACCGGCTATAGTAGCGAAAAATGTTTGCAAAGATATTGGGACGGTCGCACCCCCGATTGGCACAGCAAGCATCGGAAACCAAACCGTAATGTTTGCTCCGATTGCCATCAGGCATACAAACACTGCACCAAATGTTAAATCAATTGTGCGTAGTTTTTTCAATTTCACCCCTCCTTGTATATCAATGATAATAAACAGAATCTTAAAGATTGTCAACCCATTAAAAAAATGGTTAACAATAGTAGGCGAAGCTAAACCTTAGGCATCCTTGAACGAGGAAGGGAGAAACGACCGGAAACGATGGAGCGTCGATCAGAGTGAAGGAATATAAACCTGAATGGAAAGCAAGTAACCCTAAGTAAAACCGCAGAAATCAATCGTCAGTAATGTTTGAGGTAGCTCTTGATAACCGGCGGGAAGCGCAGTGATTACAGGCTGGTTATTATAAAAGCAACAATAAGAGAAAAATAAAAAAGCCTTCGTTTCGCAAAGGCTGTGCGATTCATGAATTTGTACTAATGGGCAATAAAGTTAATCTGCTCCATCTTATTTTATCCCGCATGTAACTGGCAGTAAGGACCCCCACCTCAAATGTTCGCGTATACGATGAAGATTAGGTGGGGGGATGGCTACCAGTAAATGTCCGATTCGTTCATCTAACAATCAGTGGGGGAGAAAGAACCCCCACACTGATTGAAGATTCACTTTATGGCCGTATCAAGCGCAACTTCCATCATGTCATGGAATGTTGTCTGGCGTTCTTCAGCTGTGGTTTCTTCACCGGTCAGAATATGGTCGGATACTGTCAAAATGGTAAGTGCCTGGCGGTTAAATTTCGCTGCAAGGGTGTATAATGCCGTTGTTTCCATCTCAACAGCGAGCACGTTATAATGAGCCAGAAGTTCATTGACTTCTTTGGCATTATCACGATAGAATGTGTCGCTCGTGAATACGTTTCCGACGCGTAAATTAAGCCCTTGTTCCTTGCCGGTATCATACGCATTTTTCAGCAGTTCAAAATCGGCGAGCGGTGCATAGTCTATGCCGTTGAATATCATCCGGTTCATTTGTGAATCGGTTGTTGCGCCTTGAGCCAGAATCACGTCACGGACTTTGACATCGTTTTGAATGGCACCGCAAGTTCCGACCCGGATCAACTTTTGCACATCGTATTCTTGAATTAACTCATTAACGTAAATTGATATGGATGGCACACCCATGCCGGTTCCCTGTACGGAAATACGTTCACCCTTATATGTACCGGTGAAACCATACATGCCGCGCACCTGGTTATATTGGGTCACTTCTTCGAGGAAATTTTCTGCGATGAATTTTGCTCTGAGCGGATCTCCGGGCAGCAAAATTTTATCAGCTATCTCACCTTTATTGGCGCCAATATGAACACTCATCTATGAATAGCCCCCTTCATACAAACACATTGTAGAATTAAGGTACCATATCGTTTCGTTAAAAACAAATATCACAAAAATGTCACAGGATTCATGGCTTTTTGATTTCAATATACATAAATTTTGTATATAATAAAACTTGAGGTATCGTATTTCTGAATTGAAAGGAATACATACATTAGGAATTTATTTTTGGAAGGATGAAAATCGATGCAGGAAAAAACATTTACGATTACGGCAGATACAGGGGTGCATGCTCGTCCAGCGACGTTACTGGTAAATAAAGCGGGACAGTTTGAATCTGAAATTGAAATTTCATATAACGGTAAAGATGTTAACCTGAAATCAATCATGGGCGTTATGTCTCTTGGCATACCGAAAGGCGCTGAAGTGAAAATCACCACAAATGGCGGAGATGAAGAAGAAGCGATTAAAGGTGTTACCGAGGTAGTTAACGAGCATTTGGGCGAATAAAGTGAAACTTCAATCAGTGGGGTTTTTCCACTGATTGTTAGTTGAACAGAATCGGACATTTAGGGACAGTTAACCGCGGTTCTTTGGCGGTTTACTGTCCATTACATGCGGGATAAAAATCTGACTGCCATATTTTTGCATATTGAAAATGGAGCTTTGGGAAAGATCCCTCAGCTCCATTTTATTATTTATAATAGTGTTTTGTATAAGTGTTTTCTGCCAGGTCTTCAATCTGTTTAAGAGACTGCCGGTTGAACGCGGTATCTTGCCCGGAAAGTTGCTGTTTTATATCGCTGACTGCTTTCTGAAGTGATTCCTGATAGTCCGGCATTTCACCATCAAAGCTTTTGACGGCTGATTTCACGACATTCATTTTTTCATAATGGGCAAGGGCTTTTCGTTCCTGGAAAACCACATCCTCTGTTTCGCCCGGGTTATGCAAGTCGCCTTGCATCGGGTGTTTTGCAACCGCATGAACTTTTACTAAATAGCGTTCACCGCGGTCTTCCAGCACTTCACCTATGTACTTGCCTGAATTGTATTTGACCTGAACAATTTCTCCAATGGAAATTGACATATCGCACAGACCTCCTTTACGCCATTGTGCCAAATTTATATCAGATTAGCCAATGGTTCGTTTTTGTTTTGGCATGTTCAGGATGGATGCTATAATGAATTTAAATTGCGTGTTCAAAAGTAGAATAACAAGGACGGATGTGTCATTGTTACCGAACTTTTTGAACAGCCTCCTAAAGGAAGTGATTGAAAATGGGAATGGAATTTCTTTACTTTCCGGAAGATAAAACGGAGTATATTCCTGCTATTATCGTACTGATTATTTTTGCGATTGGGGCAGGCGTAGTCATGTATTTTTTTATAAAACACTCCAAAAAAGAAGCGGATAAAACAGATGAGCATTATCAGCAAAATATAGATAAAAGGGAAGAGTGAAGCAGGCTTATTTAAAAATGAGCCTGTTTATTTTTTGTCTGTCCTGCAGATACTTAAGAATAAAGCATCTGCAAAGGAGCAGCATTTATGAGAAAGGTACTGTTTATTATTTTATTTCTATTCATAACGGCTTGTCAGGGTAATAATGAAACATCCCGGACGGTGGATATGTATAACACTTCGGCTGATATGATTGGCACGGCTCAACTGACAGAAGGCGATGGCGGTTTGGATGTAAAGTTAAAGCTGGAAGGGCTTGAGCCCGGTTATCATGGCATACATGTCCACGAATATCCAAAATGTGATCAGCCGGATTTCACCACTGCCGGCAGTCATTTCAATCCTGATGGGAACGAGCATGGATTAATGCATCCTGAAGGCTCACATTTAGGTGATTTACCGAATGTTGAGGCAGATTCGGGAGGGCTTGTGGATGCTGAATTGATGCTTCCGGAAGCGACATTAACAGACGGGAAAAAATCTTTGCTGAGCGGTGAAGGCACCTCACTGATTATTCATGAACAACAGGATGACGGTGTGAGTCAGCCGGGCGGAGAATCCGGCCCCCGAATAGCATGCGGAATTATAGCCAAAGATGAAAAAAAGTCAGCTGAAACACCAACAGAAACACCAACAGACCCGACTGATTTTAATCAGGATCAGGAAGAGTAAATGAAGTCATTTGTTGAATCGATATTGCCATAATACAGAAAAGGGCAGCCACTTGAATGGCCGCCCTTTTTGCTGTTTTTAACTGTACATAGTTAGTAGAGTATAACACTTATTTTAATTCTTTGAGTTGAGATGGGAAGTTATCCTACCTGTTGTTTACGGCTTTGATAAGACGGTTTACGCCTTCTTCAAGGGTTTCACGCGGGCAGGCGATATTCATTCGCATAAACATTTCACCTTCGTCACCATAGTCTATTCCTGCGTTCAAGCCGACTTTGGCGGTTTGGTTCATAAATGATTTTAAATCTTCACTGTTCAGTTGTAATTGGCTGCAGTCAATCCAGAGCAAATAAGTGCCTTCTGACCGGGTGACAGTCAATACATCTGTTTTTTCTTCCAACATAGCTGTTACATATTTTTTATGTTCCTCAAGGACACTTAGAAGTTCATCAAGCCATTCGGCGCCATGCTTATAGACGGCTTCCATGGCTGTGTTCCCCATCGTGTTGATATGGTTATGCCCCTGCTTAAGCAGCTGGTTATCCAGCTTTTCTTTTGTTTCTTTATCAGATGTAATAATATAAGACGCCTGCAATCCGGCTAAATTAAATGTTTTTGACGGTGACATAAATGTAATTGTCTTTTTTGCAATCTCGTCTGAAAGGGAGGCGAGCGGAAAATGTGTATTGCCCGGATAAATCAAGTCCGCATGAATCTCATCGGACAGAATCAGGACATCATACTTCAGGCAAAGGCGCGCCATCTCCTGTAGTTCTTCTTTTGTCCAGACACGTCCGACCGGATTGTGGGGTGAGCACAGAATAAACGCCGAGACGCCTTGCTTTAATTTCGCTTCAAAATCTTCAAAGTCAATATGGTAATAATGATCTTTTTGCTGAAGCGGATTTTTTACCACATTGCGTTCATGTGCTTCGATTACGCTATAAAAGGGCGTATATACAGGGGTTTGGACCAGGATGTTGTCCCCCGGTTCAGTGAAAGCCTGCACCGCCATATGCAAACTGGCCACAACGCCCGGACTGAATGAGAGCCATTCCTTATTGATTTCCCAATTGTGACGCTTTGATATCCAATTGATAATCGGATTTTTGATGTCATCATCAATAATTGTGTAGCCATATATTCCATGTTTTGCACGTTCAATGAGGGCATCATTGACTGCCTTGGGTGCCTGAAAATCCATATCAGCTACCCACATTGGGAGGACATCGTCAGATTGAAAGACAACATGTCGCATATCCCATTTAACAGAACGTGTTTTTTCACGGTTATGTACCTTTTTAAAATTTTCCATGTTAACCCTCCTGCAAAATAAAAAAGCTTGATTTATATTATACTTGATTTCAGGAGATAGGTTAAGTTATTGCCCTCAGGCGAAGACAAAAAAAGAGCAAGGCATTTATTGTTTCAATGCCTTGCTTACAGGGGGAATACGAGAAAGTCTTACATTTACAGTGTTACCCCGTATGCGAAAATATAAACATTAACCGCGAAAAAAACCTGAGATTTTTTTCCTCTATGAAATCAATTAATTCGTTTATTGTTTCAAGCGCTTCTCTAACTGTTCTTTTTCATCTTCAAAACTGGGCTTGCCTAGAAGGGCGAACATATTTTTCTTATAGGCTTCAACGCCTGGCTGATCAAATGGATTAACACCGAGCAATAGGGCGCTTACGGCACATGCTTTTTCAAAGAAGTAGGCGAGATATCCGAACGTATAAGCATCGAGTGCCGGTACATCAATGATTAGATTTGGGACAGCACCATCCGTATGCGCCAGTAATGTGCCCTCATATGCTTTTTCGTTAATTTCATCAATTGTTTTTCCGGCGAGATAATTGAGCCCGTCAGCGTTTTCTGCGTCCTCTTCCAATGTGATATCCTTCTTCGGATGGTTCACATGCAGGACTGTTTCAAAGAGGTCGCGCCGCCCGTCCTGAATATATTGACCCATCGAATGCAGGTCGGTGGTGAAGTTGGCTGATGCCGGGAAAATCCCTTTCTGATCTTTGCCTTCACTTTCGCCAAAAAGCTGTTTCCACCATTCACTGAAATATTGCAGGTGCGGTTCGTAGTTAATGAGCATTTCAACCGTTTTGCCTTTATTGTATAAAATATTCCGTACAACCGCATATTGGTAGGCAGGGTTCTTGCTCAAACCCGGCTCATCAAGCTCTTTCATCGCTGATTCGGCGCCCTTCATCATGTCGTCAATGGAAATACCGCTTGCAGCAATTGGCAGGAGCCCGACTGCTGTCAGTACTGAAAAGCGCCCGCCGACATCATCAGGTATGACAAATGTCTCGTATCCTTCTTTGTCGGCAGCAGTTTTAAGCGCGCCTTTTTCCTTGTCGGTAGTGGCGTATATCCGATTTTTAGCGTTTTCTTTTCCATATTTATCTTCCAGGAATTTACGGAAAATGCGGAAGGCAATCGCAGGCTCGGTTGTTGTACCGCTTTTGGAAATGACGTTAATCGATACATCTTTGTTTTTCAGGATGTCGAATAGTTCGCTGATATAAGTAGAACTCATATGATGCCCGACAAATATAACATGTGGTGTATCATTTAACATGTTCCGGAATGAATGGCTGAGCATTTCAATAGCTGCCCGGGCGCCCAGGTACGAGCCGCCGATGCCTATCACGAGTAGAACATCCGAATCGTTTTTGATTTTGTCAGCTGCCGACTTTACCCGTGCAAATTCTTCCCGGTCGTAGTTTTCCGGCAGATCAACCCAGCCAAGAAAATCGTTGCCCTGAGAGGTTTTTTCATGAAGTGATTGATGTGCTGATTCAACGTAGTCTGATAGATAATCGAGCTCATGCTGGCTGAAGAAATTCATTGCTTTATTATAGGAAAAATTAATATGTGTCAAAGTGTGATGCCTCCTTCATTGTCTGCTCTTTTTACTGTACCCGAATTGAGACTGCTAAATCAAGAATATAAAGCTTTGCCGCAAGCCATTACAAAAAAAGCTTTTCACGTTTGCTTACGTAAAAAGCTCTTTAATTCATTAATTGCGGAACGTTCCTTCACGTTCTTCTGACTGTTTGATCCACTGATCGAGTTTGTCTTTCAGTGTATTAAATCCATTATTTGCATTATCTTCCTGTTTTACTGTGTCATTTTTCTTGTTGTCAGGACGATTTTTAGGCACTTCCTGAGTGGCACGAATTGAAAGGGATACTTTATTATTTTCCGCATCCACGTTCAAAATTTTCACTTGCACTTCGTTACCGACAGCTAAATGATCATTAACATCTTTTACATAGCCGTGCGTGATTTCGGAAATATGAACTAAACCCTGTGTTTCATCGTCAAGGGCAACAAAAGCACCATATGGCTGGATTCCTGTCACTTTACCTTCTAAAACCTGGCCTGCTTCAAACTTGTCTGTCATGCTGAACACTCCTATAAATTATTCGATTCTTTTCACACAATAAAACATTTTAGCATAAGTTCCAAATCTGAGCAAAACATAAATTGTAAAAGGTTTTTAAAAAAGGAGACCGGGGCATGATTCGATTGCAATCCAACATTGAAAATACTATATATCCGTTATTCGTGCTGGAAGAGAGGCTTAAACCGGGCGGGGACATCATAGCGGCAAACTGGGATTATATAAACGAAGTTGTGGAACTTACGATTGAGGACCAAGGACACCATTATGTATTAAGAATACCATTTTATGCTGTTGCTGGTTCACTGAACTATCCTGGTGTGACAGTAAGGGTCGATCAGCCATATATACTTGATTATAAAGGTGAGACAAGGAACGGTAGAGGGACGGATGAAGGGACCTCGCCTGCTGGAAGCAAGTTTCAGTCATCAGTCAATTTGCCGGATGCACCGGAATTACATCTGACAGGCGAAAGAATCATGAGAAATATAGAACAATTGCTATTGCCAGGATGACAGGATAATCAGTGTATCCTCCGTTCCAAGTGTGATTTCTGAAGGGTTCATCAGCCAATCATTGTCGCGGATAATACCCAATAATATTTCATGGTTTTCCAGAAAGAAGGGTACTGCTTTTTTAAAGGAACTGCCTTCCAGTTCTTCCGGAAGTTTAATATGGGAGAATTGCTGGTCGTTTAACAAATTTAATACCGTTTCAAATGGTCTTGTATCTTTTTTATGGAAAAGTTCGTGATAAAAAAGTGTGCTCATAAAGTCATTCGAGCTGATAACAGTATCAGCACCTGCTCTGATGGCATTTTCAACCTGGCTGATGGTGAGGATTTCAGTATTAATCGGGATATCCTGATTGTTCCCGCGGACAGCTATGGTTGTCAGTATCGTATTGATATCGGCTTTCCGCTCTTCTATTGTAACATCTGAACTGATTAACACTGATTCTGCATCCTGAATATTAGCTTGTACCAATACAGCGTCCTCACTTGGATCACCATGAATAAAGTGAACAGGATAATGCCGGTATTGCAGCTTATCTAGTGTACGGTCAATCAGAACAAGTTCCTGATTCGAATCCTTATCCGCTATCATTTCCACCAGCTGTCTGGTCCGCTCATTCCAGCCGATAACAACGATATGATTTTTACCATTAAATGAAACTTTCCCCTCTGACAAGTCGTTCTCGTGATTAATCGTTTTCGTAGCAAATGTGGTAAGAAAAAAAGTCAAAAGTCCTCCTCCGGACAAAATAAGTAATATCCCAATGATCCTTCCGGGAACCGTAAGAGGGACATAATCGCCATAACCGACTGTTGCTCCAGTTACAAAAGCCCACCATACGCCATCGAAAACCGAGGGGAATTGCTGGGGTTCGACAAGCCGGATCACTGTTCCAAACAGCATCATCACCACAAAGACTGACAATAAAAGTCTGACAACTATCGGCATCCGGTAGAAAATATGTTTAAACATCTCAAGATTCATTTTGTCACCTTTGTCCCTTATATTTAGTGGGAAGAGCAGGATCTCCCACTGAATAAAGTTTCACTTTACATATAGTATGGACAAAGGGCATAAATCAATATACACAGTCTGGCTGGGCAGTCATTCTAAAGGTTTGCTTCTTTATCTAATGTGGCTTTAATACTGTTGTAGACGTCCTGCCAGAAATTAGTATTGTCTCTGAAGGTTTTTGATATGAACAGATACATTTCTTTTGCTTTTTCACTATAATTTTCGTCATCTTTGGACGGCAATTGATTGGTTGATTCATCAACAAACTCCTGAATTTTATCGGCGTGCGGGCCCCATTTCGCTACCCTTTTTCCGGATTCATCGATAAAAATGAAAATCGGGATCGAACGGGATTTGCCGTTCGTTAAATACTGATCCATCAGTTCAAGATTATCATCACGAAGAAGAACTTTAACCGGCATGTTCGCCTGTTCTGATATATGAAGCAAAATTGGGATGTTCAGCATCGCATCACCGCACCAGTCTTCGGTTAGAACAATCACACGCAAATTTTTATCAGCCAGTTTTCGGTTAAATTCATTGTCTTCAGGCGGTTTGAAGCCATCATAAATATGTAAGAGATTGTCTTTATTTTCATCCATTGCTTCAATATACGTATCGGGATCCATCCCTTTTTCATACCATTGATTCAAATCCATCAGTCGTTCACTCCTTTTCGATTTCTTTCTAAAGTCTACCCAATAAATGACAGACCGTAAACAAAAGTGCTTTCTCTTTCAATATTGCGAGCATTTAGTTTGTTAAAGTCATTTACCCCGTTTTGCAGAGACATTTTCATATAAAGTGAATCTTCAATCAATGGGGGTTTTCTCCCCCACTGATTGTTAGATGAACGAATCGGACATTTACTGGCAGCTATCCCCCCACCTAATCTTCATCGTGTACTCGACTATTTGAGGTGGGGGTTTTACTGCCAGTTACATGCGGGATAAAATCTGCTATGATGAAAGGGTGATTCCAAGCAAGGAGGTATATTCATGGGAGAGACAGACACAAATTTTTTAATGGAACTTTTGAACACACCGTCTCCATCCAGCAGTGAGATGGCTATTCAAAAAAAATGGATTGAGTATGTTAAAGAATATGCAGATGAAATCAGAACAGATAATGCCGGGAACGCTTTCGGTGTACTGAATCCGGATGCACCCTTCAAGGTGCTGCTTGCAGGCCATTGTGATGAAATTGCGCTCGTCATCAATCGTATCGATGATAAGGGTTTTTTGCATTTTGATAAAATGGGTGGCATCAATCCGAAAGCTGCTGTTGGATTGAAAGTGACGATTCTTGGTTTCGGCAATGAACTCACCGGTGTAATAGGTGTCAACGCTCAGCATCATGGCGGCTTGAAAGATGATTTTGGCCTGGAAGACTTGTTTATTGATTGTGGCTATAAATCAAAAGAGGAAGCGGAAAAAAATGTGCAGATAGGGGACCTGGCTGTTTATAAAACGGAACCGGAAGTATTGATGGAACGTTATGTATCCGGACGCGGTCTTGACAATCGGACAGGCGCGTTCATCGCAGCTGAAGTATTAAAACGGTTGTCAGAAAAAGGCTGTCGCGTCGGGGTATATGCAGCCAGCACCGTGAATGAAGAAACAAATATGGGTGGTGCCTATTTTGCAGCTGCAGGCATTCAACCGACAATGGCGATTGCCTGTGATGTCACATTCGCTACAGATTATCCCGGTGTTGATCAAAATAAACACGGCGATGTCAAATTGGAAGGCGGACCAGTGCTTGCAAAAGGCGCACCAATAAATATTAAGATCAATCAGCTGCTTGAAAAAACCGCCAGAAAACTAAACATGAAAGTACAGTATGAATTGACACCAAGCATGACCGGAACCGATGCTGACCGCATGCGATTCACTGGTAAAGGGGTGCCTGTGTCGCTTGTTTCCCTGCCATTGCGATACATGCATTCACCGGTTGAAACATCTAGTCTGAAAGATATTGATGAAGAAATTGAATTGCTTGTAACGATGATTTCTGATCTGACAGGGGATGAAAGCCTGAACCCGCTCGATTAAAAATGTATATTTAAAGGACAGCCTCTAAAACCGAAAAATCAAAAGTAACCTCAAACTCAACCCGGGTTTGAGGTTTTTTAGGCTGTAAGTACTGGCATGAACTCATGTGTTTCTAGATCTTTTGACCCAAAAATTTATATTTTTCATCCGAAATAGGCACCAATCACTGGTAATTTATTAATAATTTCAGCTGATGGTTGATTCAAGTCATATAATGCAGGATTATTTATCTATTTTTCTTGCTTCTATCACGAAATGTGTCTATGGGCAAAATGAACCTGAAATCTATTAAATGCTTATATACTGGGATTTTCGGGCGAATGATGATGATTTTTTGTTACAAATTGTAATACTTTTGTCGATGGACAGTAATATTGTAATCGGTACTTTATTATCAATTCCGAAAATTCAGATATAATTCGACATAACTCGACACAATTTTTCCCTTAAATCTATTACAGTGATATTAACATCATAGATTCTTTGCCACATGCAGGCATCTATGACAATCACACGTATTATCTCAGAAAGGAGGGCAGCTTGGGAGGTCATTGTTTAGTAAATAACAAAAGGGGAGGAATTAGCTTGCCGAGAAAAAAGCGTCAAACAAGAATCTTTAGTATTGTGGCGTCCGTGTTGATGGTCTTTTCATTGATGGCACCGGGAACAGGCCTTGCCGAATCTGAAGCGAAAAACAACAAGCCGCATGACGCATTCAAAAACTCCCGGGAAGTCGCTGAAAACAAAGTGAATGAACGTCTGCAGAAACAGTTTAAAGATAACGACAAGGTGACTTTTTTAGTCAAATTTAAAGAAAAGGCTGATTCCAAGAAAGTAGCGGCAGAAGCCAGAAAAAATGCCGAATCTGCTAACATGACTGCAAAAAAAGCAGAATTTGTGCAGCGTTCAGCCGTCATTTCGGAACTTAAATCGACTGCACTGGAATCACAGCAGAATGTCAAACAATTTTTGCAAAAGCAATCGGAAAAAGGCAATGCGGAGAATATCCATTCCTATCACATTGTCAATGGCATGGCTGTGAAGGCAACGAAGGACGTGGCTGAAAAAATAGCTGGTTTTGAAGAAGTTGAGAAGATTTTGCCGAACGAAACCCGGACATTGTTTAAACCTGAGACAAAGGATGTCAAGACACCGGAATCCGATATTGCTAACGTTGAATGGAACGTGAATCGTGTTAACGCACCGGAAACTTGGGAAATGGGTATCGATGGTTCAGGAACGGTCGTGGCAAGCATTGATACGGGTGTTCAATGGGATCATCCGGCACTGAAGGAAAACTATCGCGGCTATGACGCATCAACCGATGAAGTTGACCACGATTTTAACTGGTTTGATGCAACTGCGGGTGAATCAGAACCATATGACGATCAGGGACATGGGACACATGTTACCGGTACAATGGTCGGTCATGAAACGGATGGCTCCAACCAGGTCGGGGTTGCCCCGGGCGCCGAATTTATTTCGGTTAAAGCATTTACAGCAGCCGGGGGAACAGATGCTGACCTTCTCGAAGCTGCTGAATGGATTTTAGCACCAACTGACTCAGAAGGGAACGAGCGTGCTGATTTGGCTCCGGATGTTGTCAACAATTCATGGGGCGGCGGACCAGGTCTTGATGAATGGTATCGCGATGTTGTTATTAATTGGCGGGCTGCTGAAATATTCCCTGAGTTTTCGGCCGGCAACACTGGCCTTGGGAATCCGGGCGGACCAGGATCTGTTGCTGCACCGGCTAACTATCCGGAATCATTTGCAACAGGTGCGACAGACAGTGACGACAATTTAGCCGACTTTTCTTTGGAAGGACCATCACCATATGATGAAATTAAACCGGATATATCCGCTCCCGGAGTAGGCATTCGTTCATCCTTACCGGGTGGCGAGTATGGTGCAATGAGCGGAACGTCAATGGCAGGACCGGCTGCTGCGGCTGTTGCTGCAATGCTGCGTCAAGTCGATAGCAGTATAACCGTTGATGAGATGGAGCAAGTCTTAATGGATACGGCCATTCCATTAACTAATGATACGTATCCGGAATCTCCGAATAACGGATTTGGACACGGCTTGGTGAATGCCTATGACGCAGTAAGCGCACTGGAGGACGGTATTGGTACGATTGAAGGTCAAGTAACGAAGCAGGGTGAAGACAACGAAGCACCTATTTTTGAGCATACTGCACCGGCAGAAACATATGCCGGCATGGATCTTGATCTGAATGTGCAGGCAAGTGACAACGTCAGTGTCGCATCGGTAGAGCTGGAGTACCAGGATACAAACGGTGAATGGCAGACCGTTGAAGCAGATCGTGTATCCGGAGATTTTGAAGAAGGTAACTATACAGCCACCATCCCTGGTGACGACATGACTGAAGATTCAGTGACGTATAAATGGGTCATTCGGGATTTTGGTGACAATGATGTGACGAGTGACGAATATGTTATTGAAGTAAAACCAGGCATTTCAACGGGTTATTCTGAGGACTTTGAAAATAACCCTGCAGGCTGGACATCGTTTGGTGAAAATAACAGCTGGGAGCTGGGAACGCCAACATCCGGTCCTGATAATGCGGCATCCGGTGAGAATGTTTATGGAACCAACCTGGATGGCGAATATGACAGCAATATGAATGCAACACTTGTTATGCCGCCAATTGATATGCCTGAAGGAGAAGCATATTTGCAATTCAACCAGTGGCATAACCTGGAAATGTATGATAATGGAAATGCTTATGATTTCGGTCACGTGTTTGTTTCGACTGATCAGGAGGAATGGACACAGCTCACGCAAGTCCAAGGTGAGTCAAACGGTTGGGAAAGTACAGAAGTCGATTTATCGGAATACAGCGGCCAGCGCATCTATATCGGATTTAATGTAACAACCGATTTAAGTGTTACGCGGGAGGGCTGGTATATCGATGATGTTGCTTTATCCGATACATCACAAAGCAGCAAGGCTTCTAAAGACAAGAATGGAAAAGGAAAAGGCAATAACGGAGGCGGTAACCGCTTGTTCAGCGGCATTCACAATGGTAATGGCTTAGGACTGGGCGTCATTAAAGCGGACGAAAAAGCAGGATTGAAAGAAAAAGTCGATCCAAATAAAATCCAGCCGACATTACCTGAAGAAAAGGACATCCCTGAAGATGGTGAAGCCGTCAACCCTAACCTGTTGCCAATCAACGCCGAAGTAAGTGTGCTGGAAAGCGGCAGATCGGTCACGACTGATCCGGCCACAGGTGAGTATTCAATGAGTCATGCTGCCGGCACATTTACGTTGAAAGCTGAGTCATATGGCTTCGAATCGAAAGAACAAAGTGTGACGCTTGAAGCAGATGCGACAGCACAGGCGGATTTCACACTTGATGAGGTTCCGCAATCGACAGTAACAGGTACCATTACGGATGAACAAACAGGTGAACCGATTGAAGGAGCTACCGTGCTTCTTGTTGAAGATTCCAATGTGACACCTGTTGAAACTGATGAAAATGGTAACTATTCGATTACAGGCTATGAAGGAACCTATACGCTTAGAGTGTTGGCTGCTGACTACCACAGTAAAGAGGTAGAAGTGGCGCTTGATGAGGATATGGAACAGGATGTGGAACTGGAACCATTCTACACGTATCCCGGCGGGGAGATAGGCTATGACGATGGCTCAGCTGAAAATGCCCGTGCATTTTATGATGCCGGCAACAAGTGGGCAGTAAAAATGTCCTTGCCGGAGGGTGAAGATTCAGCAGTCGTGACAGACGGGGTCTTCCAATTCCATGACACTGAATTTCCTGATCCGGGTGGTACTGAGTTCGCAGTTGAAGTATGGGATGCATCCGGAACAGACGGCATGCCCGGTGAAAAACTTGCTGGCCCTGTCGAAGCTGAAGCGATACGGGACCTTGAAGAATGGACCGTTGTAGACTTACGGGAGCACAATATCACGGTGGATGGTGACTTCTATATGGTCTATGTCCAAACGGGAGCAAATCCGAATGTACCAGGACTCGCAACAGATGAGAATAGTACAAACGCTGAGCGCAGTTACCAGCAGGTTAGCGGTACGTGGTCACAGTCACCGACTGCTGAAGGTAACTATATGATTCGTTCACGCGTCAGCTATGAAGTAGAAGCACCTGTTATCACAACGCCGGCAGAAGATGACATTACGAACGAAGAAGAAATAACGGTCGAAGGAACTGCTTCTCCAACAACAACGATTCAATTGTTGAATAATGGAGAGGAAGCCGGTACTGTTGAAGTCGGCGACAGTGGAGAATTTGAAATTCCGGTCGAACTGACTGAGGGCACGAATGAATTGAAGGCAGTATCTGTAATGGATGGTGCACAAACAGGTGAATCCGAACCAGTCACCGTCACATTGGATACAGCCAGCCCTGAGATTACGATTGATAATCCGGGGGACGGGGACAAAACAAATCGTGAAACCGTTACAGTCGAGGGAGCTGTTGAAGATGCCAACCTTGACACGGTAGAAATAAACGGCCGTGAAGCTGACGTAGCAGATGACGGATCTTATTCAAAACGGATCCTTCTTGATAATGGTGAAAATGAAATCGAAGTTGTTGCCGGCGATCTGGCAGGAAATACGGCAACAGAATCCGTTACGATTGAGGTCGATTTTGTTGCACCAACGATCGATAACCTGCTGCCGACTGAAGATAAGAGCCTGGAAGCAGGTGAAAGCGTACGCATTGAATTTGACAGTGAGCCGGGACAGGATGCAACATTCTTTATCCATATGCCGCTGACAAATTCAAGCAATCAGGTTGAAAATGCGACTGAGCTGCCAATGATGGAAGTGTCTGACGGCCATTATGTCGGCTATTGGACCGCCACCAATAACATCGTTGCGGAAGGAGCGCAAATTGAAGTGAAAGTTGTCGATGAATTTGGCAACGAAACACGTAAAACGGCAGAAGGTAAATTATTCATTAATACTGACGGTGAATAATTTGAAATCTGCGTCATTAGACTTCCCGTGTGCAGGATGATGCACCCGGGGAGTTTTTTTATAGACAGTAATCGAAATGATATATCATTTTTTGAAAATTAATTAAAAAATCGAAGCATTCCCCTTTTCAAATGCATCATTTCATTGTATAATACCTTTAAAATAACATATCGATTCACATCTTCGGGGCAGGGTGCAATTCCCGACCGACGGTAAGGGGCATGAATAGGTGCTTCAAGTCCGTGACCCGCTTTGCTAAGCTCAGCGGTGGATCCGGTGCAAGTCCGGAACCGACAGTTACAGTCTGGATGGGAGAAGATGAGAGCCGGAAACTGGTACACTTAAGTACTTTGAATTTTCCTGTAGACAATACCCTAAAGCCCCGTATAGGTTTTAGGGTTTTTATTTTGCTATAAAGCGTTTCAGTGTATGTCTCAGCGGGTGAACAATCCAGTGGAAACGGCCTATCCTTCATCAGACAGAGATGGGAATCGATTAAGATGAAGGAGGAAGGATGATGGAAACGAATTTTCGATCATCAAAACTGTTAAAAACAATTATTTTGGCGCTCTTGGGAACCATTTCATTAGTACTTTTCTTTTTGAATTTTCCATTGCCATTTTTGCCGCCTTACCTGAAAATTGACTTCAGTGAAGTACCGGCATTAATTGCAGCACTCATTTTTTCACCGATGGCAGGGGTTGTTGTCGAGGGCATCAAAAATTTGCTGTATTTGCTTGTGTCAGGTGCCGGTGATCCGATTGGTGTTGCTTCCAATTTCCTGGCCGGGGTAATGTTCATTGTGCCTGTAGCGATGCTTTATCATAAATTCAAAGGTGTTAAGAGTGTCGTATCCGGTATTGTAACAGGAACAATCATTATGGCCCTTGGCATGAGTATCTTAAATTACTATGTTATTCTGCCTGCCTATGCTTGGTTTATTGGCGCACCTGAAATGGCAGGGGAAACTGCAAAATGGATAGCCGTCTCGGCTGGTATACTGCCATTCAATCTCATAAAAGGTGTCGTAGTCGGCTTATTGTTTGTACCGCTGTTTATTAAAATGAAGACATGGATTGAACAAAAACAAGTGAACATGGCGTCATAGTTTATGGAGTGTTCTGAAGGTAAGTAGTTCACTTACGGTGGAGAAAATATAAAATCACATTATAATTAGCGTACTAAATAACATTTAGTGCGCTATTTTTTACGGCTATAACAACGCTTTTAAAGAAAATTGATATTTTATTATTCGTATGAGCACGATAATTAACAAAGTGACAATAAATATTGTCATCGTCCTAAAAGCATTGATAAAACGGGTCAAAATTATTTTAAATACCCTTCTGAAGGATACATGATTCTTCAAATACCTTTGTCTGAATAGGTTGAATTGCTATCCCCCATATTTAGGAGGATGGCAATTGATTCGTCGGCGAAAGTGACTGTGTTTTATTTAATCCGACTCTCCCACTACAACAAATCGCTCGTTAAGGTGTTGAGGATTTTCGATTTCATCCAATACAGCAATGGCAAAGTCAGCGTAACTTATATAACTTTCACTTTTTGAATTAACAAGAAGCTGATCTTTTCCTGACTGGTATGATCCCGTTTTCTTTCCTTCCGCATCAAATACGGCAGACGGACTGATGAATGTCCAAGTAATATCCGTTGTTTCCTGTAATTCTTTCAAATTTCGTGCTTGGCCTTTGGCTGTTGGTTTAAATGCAACTGGAAAATCAGGAGTATCAATCACCTTAACAGATTTGTTTTCATCAACGTATAGGCTTCCGGCTCCACCGACAATGATCGCTCTTGTATTTGTCCCTTTAAGGGCCTGGATTAATGCATGCCCTGCATCAACATGTGCTTGCTCTTCACCAAGTGGGGCACCAAAGGCGTTCACTACAACGTCAAAAGCTTTGATATCTTCTGGTGTGAGATCAAAGATATTTTTTTCTATAACGTCAACACTCTTATCGGAAAGTTTTGATGCATCTCTAACAATAGCTGTTACCTGATGTGCCCGTTGAAGGGCTTCTTTTAAAATAAGATTTCCTGCTTTGCCACTTGCGCCAATGACGCCTATTTTCATTTCTGATTCCTCCTTAGTTTTTTGTAACAATAAAGGTTACATTTCGGTGGTGAAAAAATCTCTTTTATTCAAAGAGATCGTTCACTATGTCTTGTAAGGTTTGGTTGGATAATTCCTTCTCTATCGCTTGTTGAACCTTGCCAAACGTTGTGTCCAAGGTAGACTGTATATTAGCACCTACTTCACAGTGCGGGTTAGGGTTCTGATGTATGGCAAAAACGGATTCTTGATTTCCTTGTATCGCTTTATAAATGTCCAATAAAGTGATATCCGTAGAAAGCCTTGTCAATTGAATGCCGGTAATTCCTGGTTGTGAGGTCAAAAGCCCGGCATGTTTTAACTCGCTCGTAAGCCGTCGGACCACAACGGAATTCGTTTGAATACTACGCGCAATAAAATCAGATGTCAGTTGTTCACGTGAATGTAGGGCAGCCAAAGAAAGAATATGAATGGATACAGCTAAACGATTATTTTTCATTTCTTTTCACCACCGATGTAACAATTATAGTTACATATAGAAGATGTGTCAAGATTGGACTTGTTGATGGTGTCTTTTAATAATAAAGTCGATAACTTAACAATAAAGTTGTATACTGAAGACTGTTACCCGTATTCCTCAAACGATCGCGAAACAGGAATAAGAACTAGTTTTATTTAAAAGGGAGGTGTTCAAATTGACATTACAACAATTAAAATATGTTTTAGAAGTAGCAAGTAAAGGGTCTATGAATGAGGCGGCACTAAGTTTATTTATCTCTCAGCCAAGCTTGTCGAATGCTATAAAAGAATTAGAGAGGGAAATAAAAATCACAATATTTGTTAGGACAAATAGAGGAATAACTATTTCTAACGAGGGTGCCGAGTTTTTAGGTTATGCCAGACAGGTCATGCAGCAGTACAACATGCTTGAAGAAAAATATATGGGAGAAGAAAAAGCAAGGCAGCATTTTTGTATTTCAACCCATCATTATAATTTTGCAGCTAATGCTTTTGTTGAACTCGTAAAGGAATTTGGATCTATTGAATATGAATTTACGCTTCGTGAAACTAAAACATATGAAATTATTGAAGATGTGAAAAATTTACGGAGTGAGTTAGGCATTATCTACCTAAGTAATTATAATGAGTCAGTAATGTTAAATCTTTTGAAAGAGAGAAATATAAGTTTTTCAGAATTATTTACTACTAAGCCATATGTTTTCATAAGTAAAGAGCATCCATTGTCCAAAAAGAAATCTATTGATTTGGAAGAGTTAGATGATTATCCGCGCCTTTCTTTTGAGCAAGGAGAATACAATTCCTTTTACTTTTCAGAAGAAATATTAAGTACAAGAAGTGTAAAGAAAAGCATTAAAGTAAGTGATCGTGCGGCTATTGTTAATTTTATGATTGGTCTAAATGGGTATACAATTTCTACTGGAGTGTTTCCTAAATATCTTCATGGAGATGCTATTATTGCTGTGCCGCTTAATGTGGAAGAAATCATAAGGGTTGGAACCATAAAGCATAAAGATGTCAATTTACCGAGACTTGGTCAAATCTATTTAGATGCATTAAAAAAGATTGCCAAAGAAATATAGAAAAGTGTCATAATCACCTTGATATAGCTTTAAACTATATCAAGGTATATACTTTTAGAATTATACTATATCTAAGTCACCCCTTATAATATTAATTACTGATGGCGATAAGCTGAGATCAAAATATACAAAGGGGTGGAATTAATATTAGTATGGGAATCCAAGCAGCTATTTCATATGTTGTATACCTGTTCATTAATGCCTTTACACCAGGACCTGGTAATATCCTAGCTTTAAATACAATGACCAATTATGGTTGGAAGAGAGGGAAACGCTTATTTTTTGGAATTTTTACTGGATATTATCTTGTCCAAGTATCCGTCGCAATTTTTGTTTTTGGATTAGCAAATTTTATCAATCCAATAATGATCATTCTTAAATATGCTGGAGTCATTTATATCTTATGGCTTGCTTATCAAGTGGTGACTAGTAATCCTCATATTGAAAAAAAGGATAAACAACCTTCATTTTTCGGCTATTCGCTATTTAGTGTTGAAAAGTTAGTATAATAGCACCACATAAATCTACCATTCCTTGTTTGCTGCCTGTATTGTCTTGGATGCTTTACAGGTCGTCAAGGAAAGCGCTTGACAACCTGTAAAGCATCCAAGGGAGAGTTGGCAAGCAAACGAAGGAAACACTATAGTCATGGCTCAACAATTAAATCAAGTTTGTTAACTGTCGCGTAGATCATGGCGATGAAATTGTCCGTAGAGCGGTAACCTCGAGCCTTTCTCTTGGCAGCTTGAACCAGGCCATTTATGCCTTCAAGCAGCCCATTGGTCAATTTGGTAATGAACCACCTTAAAATACCGTCCTTGTGCTTTTTCAGTGACTTTGCAGCCTTGATCATAGGTTCCAACTGTGAACGGATGGCCCAGTCATACCATGCATCAAAATAAATATCAGAGGATAGCGGTGATAGTTGCCACATCTTCTGGAGGGATAATTTTATGCGATAGGCACGCCCTGTTTTTAAGTCCATGTCCTTAAGTTTCTGGAATTTACTGTCCTGCTTTTTGGTTAGATTTTCTTGGTTTTTTAGCCACACGTAACGTGAATTTTTCAGTAATGGTTCGGTCGCTTGTTCATGTTTGCGAACCTTATCCAATGCTTCGTTCACCAGCTTCATGACATGAAATTTATCAAATGTGATCGATGCATCGGGGAAATTCGCTTCAATTCCTGCTATAAACGAAGGC
Organism: Lentibacillus amyloliquefaciens; assembly: GCF_001307805.1. Classification (GTDB taxonomy): domain Bacteria; phylum Bacillota; class Bacilli; order Bacillales; family Amphibacillaceae; genus Lentibacillus; species Lentibacillus amyloliquefaciens. The sequence goes on from NZ_CP013862.1 coordinate 130,799, forward strand.
GACATATCCGAACATATTTCCCTGATTTGGGAAGGGGAAACGCCTTTGCGTTCAAGGAACTGGCAAAAGTCCTGTAATACATCTGAACTTTTTCCTTCTGTGGCGAACAATAACCGTTTAGTATCCGTGTCGATAAACAGTGTCACGTATTTATGTCCTTTGGCACGGGATGTTTCATCAATGGCGACGCGTGTCACACTGGAGACATCAAGCTCCTTCATCGCTTGATGAACATAATACTTAAATACACGCCAGAGACGGGTATCATGTTCACCAACCTTACGAGCAACAGCTGCCACAGGCATTTCAGCCATTAAGGACATCACATGATAATCAAAGAATAATGAAAACCCGGCACCCGGCCGTGCCCAGTCTATCTTGACGGTACGTATTTTACCGCAGGATTCACAATTAACACGCGGCATTCTGGCATGAAGCAATGTTTGATATTGCCAAAAATCAAGGTGTCGCCATGTGCGATCCTGATCATAAATATCATGGACTTTACAGCCTGGATTTCCACAGTTAGGACATGTAAATTCAGCACCTGATCTGTATTCGATATAGATGTGTAAGGTCTTTTCATCTTTTGCCAGTTCATGATGAAAAACATACCAAGGTTCAGGTATTTCCAAGGCAGATTGAAACATATTATACTTTTCTTCAAAATTCTTCATAAAGCCAACACTCCCGGGTAATTTAATAGTTTTTACCCAGTATGGACAGCTATATGAAACATTAGACTAAACATTAAATAGCGAGGAAGCCATTTTTCGTTGGTTTTATTTTGCAGATTGTTAATGTGAAAATATTTTTATTTGGAATCACTGCGTTGACAGGATATGTTACACCATATTATACATCAGTCGGTATGCTTTTACTGTTTGGATTGAGTATTTCCACAATAGGGATTATTGCTACCTTGAGCTGGATATTTTTTGGTGGGTTATTTAAAAAGGCTTATCGTAAATACTTTCGAGTAGTTAATGTTATATTGGCACTATTACTTGTAGAGTGTGCAGTTGCACTGTTTTTACAATGAACAACAAAATATTATATAATATGCTTAATTAACGCACACTACTTATCCTGAAGGGGGACTCTTTTTTGGTTAGACTTATAGTATTTAAATAATATTTTCCAGGACATCTTAGAGCCAAAAAAAGACTGCCTCTATTCAGGGACAGTCATTCTTGTTCTTCCTCTTCTACACGATTTCTAGCTGTTGGCTCTGCTTCAAGTCGTTCTTCCGGTATCGGTTTTCCGGATTTTTCACTTATGCCATATGTTCCATTTTCGACACGTTCCAGAGCCGCTTCGATTTCATCAAGCCGTTCTTTTCTTACCATGTCAAGGCCCGCGTCTCTTTCTTGCTCGAATTGTTCGGTACCCAAATCTCCCGGATGATTATCATAATCCGCTAAGTCGCCGGTTGCTTCATTAGGACTCGTTTCGTCTTCAGATTCCAAATCGGATTCAATTGATTTCTTCATCTCCATCAGCCGTTTTTTGAAATCGTTTAGTTTTTCGTTACTCAGCAATGAGATTACTCCTTTCTGTTTTTAGGGACAACGCCAATTGTACAGCGGGATATACATATCAAGTTACCTGGTTCATCCGTGATGTTGATTTCCCACACCATGGTTGTTTTGCCCCTGTGGAGTGGTGTTGCTGTTGCAGTGACAATACCTTCGCGTTTGCTTTTAATATGGTTGGCATTAATCTCGAGTCCAAATATATTAAACTGTTCAGGCTCAACGTTCATAAGTGCCCCCATGCTTGCAGCCGTCTCGGCCAATGCAACATTCGCTCCGCCGTGCAAGAACCCTGCCGGCTGATGTGTTCTTTTATCGACAGGCATCGTCATAACGACCTTATCTTTTTCTAGTGAGACCGTTTCAATCCCCAGTGCTTCGATGAGTGTATCGTTGTATTCCAATTAAGAGCAGCTCCTTTAACTGAAATCGGCAGAACGGCCGGTTCGTGTGTTTTTGTATCAGAAAAAATTACTGACTAAAAGCGAAATGCCAAGCAGCAATCCGTATAGTGTGTTGGTTTTTCCAGTTGCAGCCATTGCCGGCATCATTTCCAGTGGTTTGGTTTTGCCGCGGAATTTACGAATGACATCACTTGCTTTTATGACACTGAGAAACGCTATAACCGACCATACCGGAAGCACGTCTGAAAGAATGTATAGCCCCGTTAAGAAATAGGCAGCGATAAACATGATACCCAGAAATCGAACGGCATTTTTCCGTCCCAGGAGAATGGCAACTGTTTTTCTCCCGTTTTCCTTATCACCGTCCAAATCACGGATGTTATTAGACATCATGATACCGCCGATAAAAATGGCAATCGGAATTGAAAGCCAAATGACTGAGCTTGTTATGACGGATGTTTGGATATAATAACTGATGCCGATGATGACTGTTCCCATGAAAAATCCGGAAAACAGTTCCCCGAATGGTGTATATGCAATTGGTAAAGGGCCGCCAGTATACAAGTAACCAAAAAGCATACAGATTAAACCGATAAGGGCAATCCACCAGCTGGATTCAATGCAGATATAGACACCAAGCAATATGGCAATCGCGAAAAATGTGAACGCCATTCTTTTGACGGTTGTTGGTGAAATGCCATCTCTCACAATTGTACCACCGATGCCAACTGATTTTTCGTTATCCAATCCCCTTGCAAAATCGTAATATTCATTGAACATATTTGTAGCGGACTGGATCAGTATGGAAGCCAGAAGCATTGCCAAAAATAACCACACGTTAATTTGGTGGGTGGTCAGTGCAAACATGGTTCCGACAAATACCGGCACAACAGAGGCGGTCAGTGTATGCGGGCGCAGCAGCCGCCACCATATATGGAAACCGCTCTTTTCATTAAGTTCTTCTTTTATTGAGGTTATGGGTTCCACGAATCCTCTCTCCTTTTATGATATCACTATAAGTTTAGGCAATTCGTCTTGAGGTGTCAATCTGGAAAAGTCAGGGTATTGTCACTTTCAGATAGATTTTCTTGAGGAACTTATCAAAAAAGAATAAAATAGATGTGGTACTTTGTAATGGTAGATAATTACGGAGGTTAATATAGATGCTAGAAGTAAAAGAGACAGGCCTTCAGTCGATGCTTGAAAAAGCAATCAGTGAAGCAAAAGAGAATCACACAGCACGAATGATAAGCATGACAAAAAAAGTCAATAAAACCAATCCGCTTTTGTTTATTGAAGCTGGAAAGAAGTTGTCTGTGGATCGGACATTCTGGTCGAGCACCTCTGAAAATTTTTCCATCGCAGGCATTGGCTGTGCCCATGAAATAAATGCCAAATCAAACCGAATGGAAGAGGCAGAAGAAGCCTGGCAAAAGTTGCGCGATGAAGCGATTATCCATAACCCTTATAAAACGTCGGGGACTGGATTAGTGACAATGGGCGGAATGTCATTTGATCCATTGATGCAAAAGACATCTTTATGGAAAAACTTTTCTCATCTTTCATTGACCATACCCGAAATGTTGCTGACCCAATCGGATGATAATTGCTATTTAACCACTAACGTCAAAGTAAACGCAGACGACCAGGCAGCAGAACTCGCGCAGAGGCTGAACAAGATGGAACGTATGTTGTTAAATCCTTCCATCAACCTTCCTGGAGAAGTGGGTATTGAAATGAAGCAGGAGATCGATCCTGAGACTTGGAAACAAACAGTAACGTATGCAACCGACTATATCAAGCAAAATTATGCCAAAAAAATAGTTCTTGCCCGCAAACTTTTTGTCAAACTGTCTGACGAAGCAGCCGTATCAAGTGTTTTAAAAAAGCTGATTGAACAGCAGCCGAACAGTTATGTGTTTGCTTTTGAACGTAATGGGGACTGCTTTCTCGGGGCTTCGCCGGAACGTCTGGTCAAACAAGAAAACGATGAAGTGTTGTCCACTTGCCTGGCCGGGACGGCACCACGCGGGAAAACAAAAGAAGAGGATGACCGGATTGCTCATTCATTACTCTATGACGAAAAGAATCGCAGTGAACACGATTTTGTTGTGAAAATGATCAGGCAGTCGATGGAACATTATTGCCGGGCTGTCAACGTTCCGGATAAACCTGTTATCTATCCGCTTAAAAATTTACAGCATTTGTATACACCGGTAACGGCGGTTTTAAACGAGAGATACAGTATTTTCGATATCATTGAAAGACTGCATCCAACACCCGCACTTGGCGGTGTTCCACGGGACGAGTCACTCGCATTCATCCGTGAACACGAACAGCTGGACAGGGGCTGGTACGGTGCTCCTGTTGGCTGGATGGACAGTAATCGTAACGGTGAATTTGCGGTAGCCATCCGTTCAGGTTTAATCCAGGGTGATAAAGCATCGTTGTTCGCCGGGTGCGGTATTGTCCAGGATTCCAATCCGGATGAGGAGTATAAAGAAACTGGAATAAAATTCTTGCCGATGTTGTCTGTACTGGGAGGCGGAAATCATGAATCACACTGAAAATCTAACACGGTATACAGCCAATTTTGTTGATGAGCTTGCAGCGAGCGACCTGACAGATGTCGTCATTTCGCCTGGTTCGCGTTCGACACCACTGGCTCTGACAATCGCTGAGCATTCTGATTTATACGAACGTATTGTAATCGATGAGCGCTCAGCAGCTTTTTTCGCTTTAGGAATGGCAAAAAAGCAAAAGAAAGCTGTTGCACTCGTTTGTTCTTCAGGGACAGCTGCAGCGAATTACTTTCCGGCAGTTATTGAAGCCTATTACAGCCGCACTCCTTTAATTGTTCTGACGGCGGACCGGCCGCCTGAACTGCGTGACATAGGTGCCCCGCAGGCAATTGATCAAATTAAGCTATACGGCGATTATCCTAAATGGTTTCATGAAATGGCATTGCCTGAAGCGGGCGATGACATGCTTCTTTATGCACGCGCAAAAGCATCACAGGCGGTCAATACAGCAAATGAAGGCAATTCAGGCGCGGTCCATTTGAATTTTCCTTTTCGTGAACCGCTCATACCTGATTTTTCGTTGGAAAACTTGTGGGGAAAGCGAAGCAACAAGCCATTTTATGCGAAGACTGAAGGCAAGCGGCGTTTGGATGAAGATCAGCTTCAACGACTGCACGCTGAATTGATGTCATTCCGGAAAGGGCTGATCGTCTGCGGCCCGCAAACCGATCCTGAATTAGCCGCTGCTGTCACTGAATTAGCCGAGATGTGGCAAACCCCAATTCTTGCGGACCCACTTTCCCAAGTAAGGGCCGGTGAGCACCGTAAAGATTTGGTGATTGAAAGTTATGATGCTATCTTAAGAAGTGAGAACATCAGAGCACAGCTTAAACCAGATTTTATTATTCGGTTCGGTGCGATGCCGGTTTCCAAGCCGTATCTTTTTTATGTGAAGGAGAACAGCGATATTGCGCAGTTTGTCGTGGAAAATATAGCAGGGTACAGAGAGCCCGCCGGCAATGAAACTGAAATGATTTATGCTGACAGTGCCAAGCTGTGCAATGATTTGGCACATTGTGAGGCGCCTGCTGCATTTGACGTGGAGTGGCTTCAAACTTGGCAAAAAATGAACCAGGCAGCTAAAAATCACTTACTGGAATCGGATAGCCAAAATGCTATAACGGAAGGGGAAACGGTCAGGTGTCTGACTGAAGCCGTTCCGGATAAAAGCAGCATTTATGTCGGAAACAGTATGAGTGTTCGAGATTTGGATACATTTTTCATGACAACGCCAAAATCAATTGACGTGCTGTCAAATCGGGGCGCCAATGGCATTGATGGCATGATTTCAAGTGGGCTCGGTGCAGCGGCAACCGGTGAAGCGACCACGCTGCTGCTCGGTGACTTATCATTTTTCCACGATATGAACGGGCTTCTGACAGCGAAACATTACACCTTGAATATTACCATTGTCGTTATAAACAACAATGGCGGGGGTATTTTTTCATTCCTACCGCAAGTGAATCACAAAGCTCATTTTGAGGCATTGTTTGGAACACCGCTGGATATAGACATTGAAGATGCGGTTAAGATGTACGGCGGAACCTATCAGCAGCCCGGAGATGAAACTGAACTAAAGACGGCGCTGAATGAAAGTTATCAATATAAGGGCTTATCAGTTGTAGAGGTGAAAACAGACCGGTCTGAAAACCTTAATTGGCATCATGAAAAATGGAGGCAAATCGAGACCTCATTATTGACGCATCTCAGCTGATGATAGTTCAGGGTGACACGTTACCGAGTGGAGGACTGTAGATATGTATCAGACAATTAATAATACGGCATATTGGTATGAATTGAAGGGTGACGGTGTGCCGGTTGTCTATTTGCACGGATTTACCGGGACAGGCGGCACATGGGATGAGATGACGAGACAGCTACCGGAAAACTTTCTGAGCTTGACGATTGATCTGCCGGGCCATGGCCGGACTGATTCGGGAGCCCCAAAAGACATGGAAGGCTTTAGCCGTGATTTAGCCAGATTGCTTGATTACTATCAATGGCAAAAAGTTCACCTTATCGGTTATTCAATGGGCGGGCGTACGGCACTGTCATTTGCTATTGCTTATCCGGACAGGGTGAAGTCCCTGACGCTGGAAAGTGCATCGCCGGGATTATCTGATGAGAGCGAAAGAGAAGACCGGCGCCGGAAAGATGAACATCTGGCCTCTCGGATTGAAAACGATGGTGTGAAAGCTTTTGTTGATTTTTGGGAAAATATTCCGCTCTTTCAATCACAAAAAAAATTACCGGGAAACGTGCGTGAAAAAATACACACAGAAAGACTTTCACATTCACGAGAAGGGCTCGCACAATCATTGCGGTATATGGGAACAGGTTCCCAGCCTTCCTGGTGGGATGCATTACAATCCTTGGAAGTTCCCGTTTTGCTGCTTGCCGGTGAAAGTGATGAAAAGTTTACAGCGATAAATCAATCAATGAAAAAACTGATTCCAACAGCAGAACTTGCCGTCGTTAAAGATGCGGGTCATGCAATTCATGTGGAACTTCCCGATATTTTTGGTAAAATAGTAAGTGAATTTTTGAAAACTGTCGAACTCAGTACATACCAATGAATTAAAGGAGGAAAATAATGACTGTTCAATGGGAAGAAGCAAAGAAATACGAGGAAATTATTTATGAAAAATATGATGGCATTGCCAAGGTGACAATGAACCGTCCGGAAAAACGGAATGCGTTCACACCGCTCACTGTTAATGAAATGATTGATGCGTTTGCGGATGCACGTGATGATTCATCAATTGGTGTTATTATTTTAGCAGGTGCAGGGACAAGGCATTCTGCTCCGGCGGTGACCAATCTGTACGCGGTCACGGCGGGTATGTTGGTGAGGATCAAGTCCCCCGCTTGAATGTGCTTGATCTGCAGCGGCTTATCCGGACAATTCCAAAGCCGGTTGTAGCAATGGTCTCCGGTTATGCAATCGGCGGCGGTCATGTGTTGCATGTTGTATGTGACCTGACAATTGCAGCGGACAATGCTATCTTTGGCCAGACAGGTCCGAAAGTAGGAAGCTTTGATGCCGGATATGGCGCCGCTTTATTGGCACGGATGGTCGGCCATAAGCGTGCCCGTGAAATCTGGTATCTGTGCCGTCAATACAATGCTGAAGAAGCTTATGATATGGGACTGGTCAACACTGTTGTGCCTCTGGAAAAACTTGAGGAAGAGACAGTGCAATGGTGTGAAGAAATGCTTGAAAAATCACCAACAGCTCTTCGTTTCCTGAAAGCGTCATTCAATGCGGACACTGATGGACTTGCCGGCCTGCAGCAAATGGGCGGCGATGCCACATTGCTTTACTATACAACAGAGGAAGCGAAAGAAGGACGGGATGCGTTTAAAGAAAAAAGAAAACCGGACTTTAAGCAATTCCCGCGTTTTCCTTAAGCTGCCATCATTTCGGGAGGCCTTTGCTGCTTGACGGCAAAGGCTTTTCTTAGTTTCGCTTTTTAGATATATATCATATGTTAATAAGTACTTAAATAAAGCCCGTCTCCCAACGGACTTTAGTGTGACATATAATCCATATAATGCGAGGTAGTGACAGGGTTGAATTCCGCTGCGGACAGTCGCGCACCTTAGGGCAACGCTTCAGCTTCTCGGAAGCAAAGACCACTTCCTGCTCAGAACTCAGCTGCCCGTTTTCCCGCAGGAGTCGACTGCCCTCCGCTCCAATCAATGCCATGTTAGCGCAGGAAATACACTCCAGACTCCTGCGGAAAAGCGAAGACGATGAGACTCCACAGCGAGCGTTCTTTGCGAGCGAGGAGGCTCAGCGCGAGCCCGCGGAAAGCTGGAGTGTACTTCCGGAGCGGTATTATAGCACTCACATATTTTCATAATACGACGCACTTACTATCAAATGCGAAGTTTAGCGAGCAGCAAAGTTTACGAAATGAACCTATTGCTACCCGAGAAAATAGTTCAGTGATTTTTGAAAGAAGGTTAGATTATGGCTGAAATCATTCCCCATTGGTTGACAAAACAAGCTGATCTTGCACCGGGCAAAACAGCGATTGAACTTCCGGACGGAACGACTTATACATTTTTGCAATTGAAAGAAGAAAGCCAGGCATTTGCCCGAAAATTAAAAGGGCTGGGTATACAAACAGATACAAAAGTCGGTATTCTGTCAGCTAATCATGCAGATATGGCAATTGCAATTCATGCGTTAACCTATCTTGGTGCGGTTGCTGTCATGCTGAACACACGGTTGACTGAGAAGGAACTTGGCTATCAGATCAATGATGCAGGCGCAGAAGCTGTATTGGTGCAGAAACGCGACCGGCACCTTGATGCAGCAACACATACCTTTTCTGAAGTCAGGGAGCTGCCGGAGTCTTATGCCGAACTAAAAACAGAAATCGATTTGGATGCAACGTTTACCATTATTTATACATCCGGCACGACCGGATTTCCAAAAGGGTCGTCCATACTTATGGAAACCATTGGTGGAGTGCTGTTGGATCAATGCTGAATCTCGGTTTGAATGAACATGATAAATGGCTTGCCGCTCTGCCGATTTTTCACGTCGGCGGTTTGTCCATTCTGATGCGGAGTGTCATTTATGGCATTCCGGTTTATTTAATGGAAAAATATGATAAACAGCTTTTCCATGATGCCCTGATGACGAAGGGAGTCACTATTGCATCAGTTGTGACGGTTATGGTGAGGGATTTGCTTAGTACACTGGGTGAAAGCCGTTATCCTGATACACTCAGGTGTTTGTTGCTTGGCGGCGGTCCTGCACCGAAATCATTGCTCGAACAGGCAAAAGCACGTCACGTACCTGTTTTTCAATCATATGGAATGACAGAAACATCTTCCCAAATCGTTACTTTGAGTCCGGAAGATGCACTTGAAAAAATTGGCTCATCCGGGAAACCGTTATTTCCGGCTCAATTAAAAATTAATGCCGAAGAAGACGGTGTCGGTGAAATTCTTGTCAAAGGACCAATGGTAACGAAAGGGTACTTTAATAATGACGAAGCGACCGAAAAGTCAATTAAAGATGGCTGGCTGGTCACCGGAGATCTTGGCTATACAGATCAGGATGGTTTTCTGTATGTTGTTGACCGGCGAAATGATTTGATCATCTCCGGGGGCGAAAACATTTACCCGACTGAAATTGAAAGTGTCCTGTCAGGCTTGGATGGCGTCCAGGAAGCTGGTGTTGTTGGTAAGCCTGATGATAAGTGGGGACAGGTCCCTGTCGCTTTTATTGTCACCAATCATACTTCTGTTTCGCCGGATGAGATCCAAAGATTTGCACGTAAGCACTTAGCCGGCTATAAAGTGCCAAAGGAAATCTATTTCACGGAAAATCTGCCGCGTAATGCCTCAAACAAATTGGTCAGGAATAAACTTCTGGAGAGCATTTAAAGTGATAAAAGATATGCTTTAGATAAAATCGTCATTGATAATGATTATCAGAGTCATTGACTTATGGCAAAAAACCAAATAAACTGAAGGTATAATGTTTTTATTTATTATGGCACAACCGTCTACATATGTATGTGCCGTAATCATATAATGCACGACACAGGGAGAGATTCCGATGCAGACGTTATCAACGAAGGACCTGACGCTTGGTTATGGTGATGATATAGTTATTGATGACTTGGATATAACAATACCTAAAGGTGAAATCACAGTATTTATAGGCAGTAATGGCTGCGGGAAATCGACACTGGTTCGTTCATTGGCCCGTTTGTTAAAGCCAAAAGGCGGCGATGTTGTACTGGACGGGGAAGATATTGCCAAAATGGGTACAAAAGAAGTAGCCAAAAAAATGTCCATTTTACCGCAAAGCCCGGCAACACCGGATGGGTTAAATGTAATGGAGCTTGTGAAGCAGGGGAGACATCCTTACCGCGGTTTTCTAAAAACTTGGTCACAAGAAGATGAACAAGCGGTGAACAACGCTCTTGAAGCTACCAATATGCTGGAATTCAAGGATCGTCCGGTTGATTCACTTTCCGGCGGACAGCGGCAGCGTGCCTGGATTGCGATGACGTTGGCACAGGAGACAGATATGATGTTGCTCGATGAACCGACAACATATCTGGATATGTCGCATCAGATAGATGTGCTCGACCTTCTGTTTGAGCTGAATGAAAAAGACGGGCGTACCATTGTCATGGTTTTACATGATTTGAACCTTGCTTGCCGATATGCTCACCATATCGTGGCGCTTAAAGATAAAACGGTATTTGCGCAAGGGAAACCGGAAGAAATCGTCACGTGTAACCTTGTTCATGAAGTATTCCAAATGAAATGTGATGTGACGTTTGATCCGATGTTTGGTACCCCGATGTGTATCCCGCATGGCAGGGGCCGATGTATTCTGGCTGACAAGGCTGCCGAACTGCGACAGTCGGCGGCCAATTGAATAGCTGAATGATGATGCCATCAGTTTTGAATAAGCTGATGGTTTTTTATGGCAATGATAAATTTATTAACTTGCGGTCGACCGCCGTAAGCCTATTCACACGTTTCACTCATAATATTACCTGTTTGCAGCCACATTAATAGCAGGAGGTGTTGACGTGTGAAAAAGAAATATTATGTGAATCCGGGCAGTCTGGAAATTTCACAGATTAAGTATGATAATAATGACGCGTTTATTATTTATGCCTCGGATGATGAAGTCCGTTCGCTGAGGCAGAGCCTTGATGGAATGCATACAGCAGACAATCAGGCATTCTGGCGTGCCCATGTGCCAATCAAACCGTATCATAACGACAAGCCCAATGATGATTACGATGCGGGTATTACTGAAGCCTATCAATTGATTTATGAGTTAGGTGATAATGGTACCAGAGAGCATATCGAGGCTATTGGCATATTAGGGGACAATCAAATGTAAATAAACTGATGAGGAATAAGCGAAACTGCCTTATTCCTTTTTTTAGTTTTTGTTGCGCTTGAATATTCACAGTTGATAAAAAGTGCGAAATAGAGAAAGATTTTGTGCAATGGCCTTGCTCCGGAAATATACTTGGTGCTCGTCGTTTTGCAAAAGAGCCCTGATGAGTTGACGTCGAGATCCTTTCTCGAGGACTTTTCACTGGTTTTCTGATGAGTTTTGGCATCGACCACCTTTCTCGAGGACTTTTCACCGGTTTTCTGATGGTTTTTGGCGTCGAGCCCCTTTCTCGAGGACTTTTCACCGATTTTCTGATGGTTTTTGGCGTCGAGATCCTTTCTCGAGGACTTTTCACCGGTTTTCTGATGAGTTTTGGCATCGAGGTCCTTTCTCAAGGACTTTTCTCACCGCCTTCCTAACATTATTTCTGGCTGATACCGCTCCCCGTCCGCTCCGGGTATAATATGTAGGTTCCTTAATAAAATCAATTTGTTAAAAACAACAATCTTTAGAAAAAATCATTCGGCTAAAATTTTAAGTTTAGAATGGAGAGGATGAAAGGAATATATTACCACAATGAGCTTATATACCAAGTGAGAGGGGAGATATCATGTCAGTTAAGAAAAGCACTAAATATGTAAGCTTGGCTGTGGGGATTGCTTTTGTTATGTCGGTATCTTCTGTCATGTTACATTTAGACTCTGAACACTCCGTATCAGCGAATAAGTCCAGTGAAGATCATCACTTATCACAGACAATTGATTCTAAAGACAGGACGATTGACAACGAGAGATTCACACACGAATTGTCACACGACCAAATTGTTTCATTAACGGATCAATTTATGGAAACACTCGTGCAGGAAACAAATGAAAGGAATCAGGTCATTCATTTTGATACAAAATCAGTCTTGCTGGAAGAATTTAAGAAAATAACGACAAAAGAGGTTGCAGCTGACTATGTGGAGTTTTACTTTACGGAGAAAAATGGTGAATTATATATTAAACCAACCGAGACACCGCCATGGTTTAACGAAAATAGTGACTATGATATGATACACGAAGGCAATCATACTGTAAAAGTTATACAGGAAAATACAACTGATTTGTATGGAACTTACACCATTATGATTGAATTCAAGTGGAAAGATGGTCAGTGGCGTATAACGGGTATCAGTCATCAATAAAGGCCTATCTAAAAAACGCCATTATCCTGCTGAACACATATTAAAAGAACCAGATTGATGAAAGCAGTTGAAATCATGTATAAATTCACAGATTTTTACCGTAATGAAGTTACATTATCATTTGATGATCATCCGTTTTCACGAAGTCCGAAACATGTCTGGGTCATTTGCCGTTATAAAAATAAATGGCTTCTGACCAAACATAAGGAACGCGGCCTGGAATTCCCGGGGGGCAAGGTAGAGGAAAATGAATCAGCAAGAGAAGCCGCTATCAGGGAAGTGAAAGAAGAAACCGGCGGAACGATTGAAACAATTCGCTATCTGGGGCAGTATATTGTGGCCGGAAAAGGCGGGACAATCATTAAAAATGTCTATTTTGCCCGCATAAAAGAACTCATGGATCAAAAAACATACTACGAGACAGATGGCCCCATCGTACTTGCTCATATCCCCGAAACGTGAAACGTAACCGGAAGTACAGTTTTATCATGAAAGATGATGTGCTGACTCACTGTATGGCATTTATTGATAAAACACGGAAGGGGAAAAGAAAATAAGGATCATTTCAAAAGTCTGATAATGTTTTAACAAAAACGGCGCCCGTGAGAAATGGACGCCGCTTTTTATTACCATCAATTAAAATTCTCTATTCCGGCCTAACATTATGTCTTCTGGTCATACTGATTGACATCAAACAAATCAATCAATTCTATATCCGGATGGTTGTCTTTGAACCAATTCAGTGAAAATTCATTTTTGAATAGCACGACGTAATTGTCGGACCGGTCCCGGACAAGCATATTTCGTTCATCATACATCGATGGGTCAACCTGATCAGACTTCAGCCACCTTGGCACGCGCTCGCCTATTGGCTCAAGCATGACTTCCACATTGTACTCATTACGCATGCGGTATTGGAAGACTTCGTATTGCAGTTCGCCGACCGCTCCAAGAATGTATGATTCGGAACGATAATGCTTATACAATTGAATCGCACCTTCCTGGACGAGTTGCTCAATTCCTTTTTTAAATTGCTTGGCTTTCATGACGTTTTTGGCCGTGACACGCTGGAACTGCTCCGGCGGGAACTGCGGGAGCTCCTGATATTCGAACAAGCTTTTCCCCTCCACGAGCGTATCGCCGATTTGATAAGCGTTCGGGTCATAAACACCGATGATATCTCCGGCATAAGCTTCTTCCACTGTATCACGGTCTGAAGCAACAAACTGCTGTGATTGCGCCAATTTGATTGGTTTGCCGGTCCGTGCCAGTTTCACACTCATCCCGCGTTCAAATTTGCCGGAACAAACTCTTAAAAAAGCGACTCTGTCACGATGCGCCGGGTTCATGTTGGCCTGGATTTTAAAGATAAACCCTGAAAAATTCGGGTTATCCGGCGAAATAACACCTTCCGTTGCTTTGCGTGGTGCAGGTTCCGGTGCCATTGAAATAAATGTATCGAAAAAATTCTGCACACCGAATGGAGCGAGCGCACTTCCGAAAAAGACCGGTGTCTGCTCGCCGGATAAAACCGCATCGAGGGAAAATTCATCGCCTGCTTCTTCAACGAGTGCAAATTCATCATTAGCTGCTTCATAGATAGGGTTGGAAACCAGTTCGTTATATTCCGGGTCATCCAGTTCGTCGTAAGGAATATATGTCTCGTCTTCATTCCCGTTATATTGAATAAATTGCTTCCCGTGCCGGTCAAATGTGCCGAGGAATCGTTTGCCCATGCCGGCGGGCCAGCTCATCGGATACGTTTCAATATCGAGCACTTCCTCAATCTCTTCCAGCAATTCGAGCGGTTCACGACCTTCACGATCCAGTTTATTGATAAAGGTAAAAATAGGGATGCCGCGCATTTTACATACTTTGAACAACTTGATGGTTTGTGCTTCGATCCCTTTTGTTGCATCAATAATCATGACAACACTGTCCACCGCTGTCAGTGTTCTGTACGTATCCTCACTGAAATCCTCGTGGCCGGGCGTATCCAAAATATTGACCTGATACCCTTGATACGGGAAATTCATCACACTGGAGGTCACCGAAATGCCGCGCTGCTTTTCAATTTCCATCCAGTCCGATGTCGCGAATTTCCCTGATTTTTTTCCTTTAACAGTACCGGCTGAGCGGATCAAATTGCCGAACAAGAGGAGTTTCTCGGTCATTGTTGTTTTTCCGGCGTCCGGGTGAGATATGATAGCAAATGTGCGTCGTTTCTGTACTTCTTCATGCATATTCATAAAAAATCCCTTCCATTTTTAGTTTGGTGTGTTTTACTGATTGTGATGGGGGATTTTAGCTTACATCGGTCAGATTCTCCTTTTAATTTGTTTAGTAAGTCGCCGTCTGATACCCTCCAAACGATAGCATGTCGGAAGTGTTCAGTCAATCAGTACAGGGTATGTGTGGAGAATAAAGCGAATCTTCAATCAGTGGGGGGTTCTTTATCCTCCACTTATTGTTAGATGAACGAATCGGACATTTATTGGCAGTTGATTCTCCACCTAATTTCCATCGTATGACATGCGGGATAAAATGGGTATCTGAATTGCTGTAAAGCATAGTGTTTGACATAATACCTGAACGGGGTATATGATGAACACATAAAAGACTAGATAACATTAAAAGTTTATATTAGCAGCAAAACTTATTCAACAGACAATTGAAACAGGAAGTGTCGGTATGGATACGCTGCAGTCGTCAAAAAGTGTTAGGTGGTAAAACGCAAGCTTTCGCCCCCTAAACATATTTAAAATTTTGAGGAGGTCTTTCATATGAACCAAATAACAACGAAAGAACTGGCGGAAAAGATTAAAAACAATGAGAACGTAAATGTAATCGATGTCCGGGAAGATGACGAAGTAGCACAAGGAAAAATTCCCGGTGCAAAGCATATTCCATTAGGAGAGGTGCCTGAACGTCTTGACGAAATTGACCAGGACAAACACTATTACATGGTTTGCCGTTCCGGTGGAAGAAGCGGCAGAGCGAGTGAATTTCTGGACACGCAAGGGTATGACATCACCAATGTTGACGGTGGCATGCTTGCATGGGATGAAGATGTCGAAAAGTGATCATCGATTGATTCGGCCGCCGGAGAAATCATCAAGAACAGATGAAGAGGAGATATTTGATGACATACAAACGGTTTAATCCCAAAAATGCTGATAAATTAATGAGCGAGGAACGAAAAAGGCAAATACAACCTGACAAAATAATCGAGCAGTTGAACGTAAATAACGATGATACGGTGGCAGATTTAGGTGCAGGCCCCGGATTGTTTACAATTTCTCTGGCTAAAATGACCGAACGTGAAGTTTACGCTGTGGATATTGAACCGGAAATGCTTGAAAGACTCAAACAGAATGCTGAAAAAGAAAAGATCGGTAATATCAAACCCGTTGTGAGTGATCTTGAAAATGTTAAGCTTGCCGAAAATTCAGTGACCCGCGTTTTAAATGTCTTTGTCATTCATGAAGTGAGAAGTATCGACCGGGCGATTGATGAAATGAAACGGATTCTCAAACCGGGCGGCTGTCTTCTGTTAATGGATTGGGAGGCTGTTGAATCGGAATCCGGCCCGCCGTTCGAAATCCGAATACCTTCTGAAAAAATGAAAAGCATACTGGAAGAACATGGGTTTGATACCGAGTTAACCTATCCGGATTCAGAACACTATGCGATTAAGGCGAAAAATGTATAGATCAATCAGGAAACACCGGCGTAATATTGCGCCGGTGTTTTATAAGATTGGATTGGAATGAGGCGGGAAGAAAAAGGGAAGATTATAGCATAACATTATGTGATAGCGTTCCGAATACGCCCGGCCAAAACAGGATTCGTGCGACGATCGTAAAAGCCTGCACCAATCATATAGACTGCGTAATTCTTGACAATAAATTAACTTTCATGTTTATTAATTACCCATAGGGGGTATATGTATGAGTGGATAAAAAATTACCATAAAGGTTCGGAAAGGAGAATCAGACATGACGAACGATCATGAGAAGAATCAAAGCAAGCATGCAGAACATAATCATCATGAGCAACATCACGCTGACCATGAAGACCATCATCACGAGCACCACCATCATGTAGAAGAGGAGCATAACGATAATCACGGGCATGCTCATGATGACGGCCACCACGACCATGACTCTCATCAAGGACACGATCAACATGGGCACGGTCATCACGATCATGGCGATATGGTCAGTGATTTCAAAAAACGATTTTTTATTTCTTTAATTGTTACCATACCTATTTTGATTCTCTCACCGATGATTCAGAGCTTCATCGGTGTCGATTGGCGTTTTCCATTTGATCAGTATATCCTGTTTGCGCTTGCCACATTTATTTTCTTCTATGGTGGCTGGCCGTTCATTACAGGTGCCGTCAGCGAGCTGAAGGATAAAAATCCGGGCATGATGACACTGATTGGTCTGGCCATTCTTGTCGCATACGTATACAGTTCACTGACTGTTTTTGGCTTGGAAGGCCAGGATTTCTTTTGGGAACTGGCAACTTTAATTGATATCATGCTGCTCGGGCACTGGATTGAAATGCGATCGGTTATGGGCGCGTCCAATGCTCTGGAAGAGTTGGTCAAACTCATGCCGAATGAAGCACATAAACTCGATGAGAATGACAATGTACATGATGTGCCAACCTCGGAACTCCAACAAGAGGATCATGTACTCATTAAACCTGGTGAAAAAATCCCGGTCGACGGAACGATTTATGCCGGCAACTCAGCGATTGACGAGTCTATGCTGACAGGTGAATCGGTTCCGATCGAGAAGAAAAAAGGCGATGAAGTGATTGGCGGATCGGTTAATAAAGAAGGCTCAATTAAAGTCGCTGTTGAAAAAACAGGCGAAGATTCCTATCTTTCCCAGGTTATCACGTTAGTCCGGGAAGCACAGGAATCAAAGTCAAAGACACAAGACCTGACAAACCGTGCGGCCAAATGGCTGTTTTACATCGCGCTTGCCTCAGGGTTCATCACATTGTTTGTCTGGCTGTTGCTTGGGTATGCGTTTGACGTTGCCGTAGAACGGATGGTCACGGTTATGGTTATCACCTGTCCACACGCTCTTGGGCTGGCGGCACCGCTCGTGATCGCCGTTTCGACGTCTATTTCGGCCAAACAAGGACTACTCATCCGCAATCGTGCTAATTTCGAAGGCGCCCGGAATTTAAATGCAGTAGTGTTTGATAAAACCGGTACACTAACTAAAGGCGAATTCGGCGTCACCGATATCGTTCCAATGGAAGGCTATGAGGAAAATGATATTCTCGCGTGGGCAGCGAGTCTCGAACAGAATTCGGAACATCCGATTGCAGCAGGTATTGTTAATTCAGCCAATGAAAAAGACTTGCAACTGAAAAGAATCGAGGAATTTGAATCGATTACAGGTAAAGGGATAGAAGGTAAAATTGAAGGCAAAAAAGTGAATGTCGTCAGTCCCGGCTATGTTGACGACAACAATATGGCTTATGACCGGGAGCGGTTCGAACAATTATCCGAATCAGGCAAGACGGTTGTCTTTCTTCTGCTGGATGATGAACTGACCGGTATGATTGCACTCGCCGATATGGTTCGGGAAACGGCCAAAGAAGCGGTTGCATCGTTGAAAAAAGAAGACATCCATTCCATCATGCTCACCGGCGATAATCAAAAAGTCGCTGATTGGGTGGCAGACCAGCTGGGAATTGATGAAGTCCATGCTGAAGTACTGCCGGATGACAAAGCGAATCAGGTGAAGAAGATTAAACAGACAGGCTGGAACGTTGCCATGACCGGTGATGGTGTCAATGATGCACCGGCACTGGCAACAGCTGATTTGGGAATTGCCATCGGTGCCGGAACCGATGTTGCGATGGAATCTGCCGATGTCGTCCTTGTAAAAAGCAATCCGAAAGATGTCGTGTCGTTGATGAATCTTTCCAAAAAGACGTACCGCAAAATGGTTCAGAACCTGTGGTGGGCTGCAGGCTATAATATCGTGGCCATCCCGCTTGCAGCCGGTGTGCTTGCCCCTGTCGGCCTTGTTCTCAGCCCGGCAGTCGGTGCGGTTCTGATGAGCTTGAGTACGATTATCGTTGCGATTAATGCCAAACTGTTGAAGGCATAGCTGGCAAAATTGATCTAGGCCTCCAAGATAAAATCAGAAGCTGGTCCTTAACGGGGCCAGCTTCTGATTTCTTAACCCAATTGGTTACATGTTGTTAACATATAGTTAGCGATTATAAGTTGACAAAAATACATAACGGGGGTATACTATATTTAGAAATTAAAAGGAGTGAGGCAGATGGGTGAACATTTGCGTGATCATCCGGTAACACCCCGGACCGATGCTGAAAAACAAGCTCTCGTCAACCGCCTGAAGCGAATTGAAGGACAGGTACGGGGTATTCAGAAAATGGTCGAGGAAGACCGGTATTGTGTTGATATATTAGTTCAAATCAGTGCCATCAGTGCTGCACTGAATAAAGTGGGCTTCTCCACCGCAGAACGGCATATGAAGCATTGTGTCAGTGATGCAGTGAATTCAGGTGAAGGAGACGAAGCGATTGAAGAACTGATGGCGGTTATGAAACAGTTCTCGAAGTAGGGGGGTATATATAAACAATGAGTGAGTCAGAACACACGACGCTTGGTGTGACAGGTATGACTTGTGCTGCCTGCTCGAACCGTATTGAGAAAGTATTAAATAAAATGGATGGTGTGGAAGCAAAAGTCAATTTGACGACTGAAAAAGCTTCTGTTGACTATAATCCGTCTGCAGCATCCGTTGACGATATATCAGCTAAAATTGAAAAACTGGGTTACGGTGTGCAAACCGAGAAAGCTGAATTTGACGTTTACGGCATGACCTGTGCCGCTTGCTCGAACCGTATTGAAAAGGTGTTGAATAAACAAAGCGGAGTCAAACAAGCCACCGTTAACCTGGCGACTGAAAGCGCGGCCATCGAATATAATCCAGGATTGATGGAGACAGGCGATATTATCGGACGGATCAAAAAACTCGGTTACGATGCCAACGTGAAAGTCGATCAGGAAGATAAACAGTCACAGAAGGAAAAGCAGATTCGGAAGATGAAATGGAAGCTGATTATTTCTGCTGTGCTGTCGGCCCCTCTTCTGATGACAATGCTTGTACACCTGTTTGGCATGAATGTGCCGGATATCCTGATGAATCCATGGTTTCAATTTGCTTTGGCAACTCCTGTTCAATTCATCATTGGCTGGCAGTTTTACGTTGGGGCATATAAGAGCTTGAAGAACGGCGGGGCCAACATGGATGTGCTCGTTGCTTTAGGTACGAGTGCGGCATATTTTTACAGTTTATACGAATCGTTGAAAACAATCGGCAATCCGGGCTACATGCCGCATCTTTATTTTGAAACGAGTGCCATTTTGATCACACTCATTTTATTCGGAAAATATTTGGAAACCAACGCTAAAAGCAAGACGACTGTGGCCTTATCAAAACTCCTGGATCTGCAGGCGAAACAGGCGCGTGTCATCCGTAATGGCGATGAAATGATGATCCCTGTGGAGGATGTAGCTGTTGGTGACCGTCTGATGGTTAAACCGGGTGAAAAATTCCCTGTCGACGGACTGGTTGCAAAAGGCAAAACATCGGTTGATGAATCAATGATCACCGGTGAATCGATCCCGGTTGAAAAAGATGTACAATCCAATGTGATCGGCTCGACCATTAATAAAAATGGAACAGTCGAAATGGAAGCAACGAAAGTCGGCAAGGATACGGCATTGGCTTCGATCGTCAAGGTCGTTGAAGATGCGCAGGGCTCAAAAGCACCGATTCAGCGGCTGGCAGATGTTATTTCGGGCTATTTTGTTCCGATTGTTGTCGGCATTGCCATTCTGACTTTTATCATCTGGATTTCATTCGTGCAGCCGGGTGTATTTGAACCGGCGCTGGTTGCATCAATCGCCGTCCTTGTTATTGCGTGTCCATGTGCCCTTGGACTTGCGACACCGACATCAATTATGGTGGGTACCGGAAAATCCGCAGAAACCGGTATTTTATTCAAAGGCGGCGAACATTTGGAGCGGACGCATCACCTGGATGCAGTGATTTTGGATAAAACAGGTACGATTACAAAGGGTAAACCTGAAGTCACGGATTTCACCGGTGACTACGAAACACTGAAGCTATTGGCCAGTGCAGAAAAAGGATCTGAACATCCGCTGGCAGAAGCCATTGTTGCCTATGCTACAGAGCAGGATGTTGCAGTGAGAGATGCTGATTCGTTTGAAGCAATACCCGGCCGGGGGATTAAAGCAACTGTCGGAGATAATCAAATCCTCGTCGGCACACGAAAGCTGATGAGCGAAAATGATGTTGTTACCGGCGGGGCAGACCAAACTATGACTGGTTACGAGGGCGACGGCAAGACGGCCATGCTGATTGCGGTTGATAGCGAGTTCCGCGGCATTGTGGCCGTGGCAGATACGATTAAGGAAACTGCTGCCAGAGCAATTAGCCAGCTGCACGAACAAGGACTGGAAACCATTATGCTGACAGGCGATAATGAACGCACTGCGCAGGCGATTGCAAAACAAGTCGGTATTGATCAGGTTATCGCGCAAGTTTTACCGGAAGAAAAAGCGGATAAAGTAAAAGAGGTGCAGCTTCAAGGTAAAAAAGTTGCAATGGTTGGTGATGGCATTAATGATGCACCGGCACTGGCTGTTGCAGACATCGGGATTGCCATTGGAACAGGTACTGAGGTTGCCATTGAAGCAGCCGATGTGACAATCCTGGGCGGCGAATTGCTGCTTATACCAAAAGCGATTGGCATCAGTAAAGCGACCATCAAAAATATCCGGCAGAATTTGTTCTGGGCATTCGCTTATAACAGTGCCGGGATTCCGATTGCCGCTGTCGGACTTTTGGCCCCATGGATTGCAGGCGGCGCCATGGCATTGAGTTCGGTAAGTGTTGTATCCAACTCTCTTCGCCTGAAGCGCGCTAAAATTTAAGGAAGAATGCTTTCTGTGGAGCGGTTTCCTCCACAGAAGGTTGGAAAACCTTGAAAACATATTTTATAAAGGGGAGATTTTATCATGGAAACAACTTTGGCTGTAAGAGGAATGACATGTGGTCATTGCGAGAGTTCCGTAAAAGGAGCACTTGAAAGTATAGAAGGAGTAGAGGGCGTTGAAGTGAGCCTTGACACAGGCAAAGTCAATGTCATTTATGATGAAGCAACTGCCAACATTGAATCAATGCGCGAAGCAGTTGAAGATCAAGGCTATGACGTCGTCGTATAATTGAACTTTATAGTAGAGAAAAATCGGTTTCCGTGATTGGAAGCCGGTTTTTTTGTTTCAAATCTGACTTATGATTTTTGACCTCTGAAAAAGCGGGGTGGGAGCTGCGTAATGGTGCCTTTGCATTCTTTATCCCGCATGTAACTGGCAGTAAGACCCCCACCTCAAATGTTCGCGTAAACGATGAAGATTAGGTGGGGGGATGGCTGCCAGTAAATGTCCGATTCGTTTATCTAACAATCAGTGGGGGAAGAAAGAAAACTCCCACTGCTTGAAGATTCACTTTATTTCAAGTGCATAAAAGATCCATAATGCAACAAAACTATAGTGAATAAACCCAAATATGCAAGCTTATGAAGCAATTAGATTCCAAACAACCGGGAGGAAGATAAATGGCGCAAAATGGCCACAATAATCCGAATAACCAACAAAACAAAAAAAGTAAGCAACTGGATCAATACCGCAACGACCACAAAAATTCCCAGCTTACAACTAATCAGGGAATGAAGGTTTCAAACACAGCCGATTCATTGAAAGCCGGTGAACGAGGGCCTACATTAATGGAAGATTTTCATTTTAGAGAAAAAATGATGCATTTTGACCATGAGCGGATTCCTGAGCGTGTTGTCCATGCACGGGGATTCGGTGCGCATGGTTATTTTCAGGTGTATGAAGCGATGAGTGAACTGACAAGTGCTAAATTTCTGCAGGACCCGTCAGTGAAAACACCGGTTTTTGTCCGTTTTTCGACCGTTGTCGGTCAGCGTGGTTCTGCGGATACGGTTCGTGATGTACGCGGTTTTGCCACTAAGTTTTATACCGAGGACGGTAATTATGATTTGGTTGCCAACAATATGCCAGTGTTTTTTATTCAGGATGGGATGAAATTTCCGGATTTTGTTCACTCGATTAAACCCGAACCGCATAATGAAATCCCGCAGGCAACAGCCGCGCATGATTCGCTGTGGGATTTTGTCGTGAATAACACGGAATCCGCCCACATGATGCTGTGGCTGTTGTCAGACAGGGGAATACCACGAAGCTTTCGGATGATGGAAGGGTTTGGCGTTAACACCTTCCGATTTGTGAATGCCGAGGGAAAGGGACGGTTTGTCAAGTTTCATTGGAAGCCGCTGCTTGGCACGCACTCACTGACATGGGACGAAGCGCAAAAGTTAAACGGTGCAGACCCTGACTTTCTGCGCCGGGATTTATGGGATGCGATTAATCAAGGGGATTATCCGGAATTTGAGTTGGGTGTTCAGATTCTGGAAGAGGAAGATGAGTTCGCGTTTGATTTTGATATTCTTGATCCGACCAAATTTTGGCCTGAAGAACAGGTCCCGGTGAAAATCATCGGCAAAATGACACTGGATCAGAATCAGGATAACTTCTTTGCTGAAACAGAGCAGGTGGCATTCCATCCGGGGCATGTTGTACCGGGTATTGATTTCAGCAATGATCCGCTTTTGCAGGGACGGCTTTTCTCGTATCTGGATACACAATTGCTGCGATTAGGCGGGCCGAATTTTCACGAAATACCGATCAACCGGCCAATTGCTCCTGTTAAAAATAACCAGCGTGAAGGTTTCCACCGGATGGCAATTGATAAAGGAGCCGTTTCTTATTCGGCCAATTCACTGCGGGAAAACGCGCCTGAGCCGGATCCTGAACAAGGTTACAGGCATCATGCTGAAAAAGTTGAAGGCAGAAAGACACGCAAACGCAGTGATAGTTTTAACGATCACTACCGTCAGGCAACGCTTTTCTGGAACAGTATGTCGCTTCCGGAAAAGGAGCATATCATCAAGGCTTTTCATTTTGAAGTCGGAAACGTGAAGGATAAGACAATCAGGCAGCGTGTGGTGGATATGTTTAATCATGTTGACGGACAGCTGGCCGGTCAAATCGCGACGGGAATCGGTGTCAATCCGCCGGAAAACCCCGGTGGCAGCGGTGAAACAGCTTCCTCGCCGGCCGTCAGTCAGGAGAACACCATTAAGCAAGCCGCAACCCGTAAAGTCGCGATTCTGATTGAAAATGGCTTTAATATGGACGATGTTGTCCAAGTGACGACACAATTGGAAAGTGCCGGACTTCATGCGGATATCATCAGCAAAAACCAGGGCATGATAACATCCGCGGGCGGAGAGCAAATTGAGGCGGTTAAAAGCTATGCCACCGCCAGTTCCATTATGTATGATGCTCTCTATATTCCGGGTGGCAAACAGTCGACCGATCAACTGATGACACACCAGGATGCCAAAACATTCGTCATTGATGCCTTCACGCATGCTAAAACAATCGGCGCTGCGAACTCTGCGGTTGACTTACTCATGACATCTGATATCAAACAGATTACGTTTGCAGACACGAATACAGCAAACAAGGTTGTGACAGATCTGGGCATTGTAACGATACGTGAGACAAACGATTTAAATGCTTTTACGCAGGAATTGATTGATAACATTGCCCAGCACCGCCATTGGGCCAGGGGAAATATAGATGGAAAAATCAGCGGTTAACATGATGAAGTGATTAATACACCCTTTGGCACCCAAGCTAAAGGGTGTATTAAATGATGTTTTTTGAGAAATCTATGCCTATAAAGTGAAACTTCATTCAGCGGAATTGATCTTTATTCCGCTGAATGTTAGTTGAGCAGAATCGGGCATTTATTTTCAATTAGCCGCCGTTCTCTGGCGGGATACTGACCAATAGATGCGGGATAAAGCAATTTTCATTTTTAGGGGAATGTTAAATGCACATTTTTGTTGCCATTTTGTTCATGTTAGCTTCCTGGCGATGGGCAGATTGGACCCGTTTCCATCAATTTCATGCGACGATGGTCTATATTGCAGCCATGAATTTATTATATTTCTTCTTCACGTCTGATTACCATCTGTGGACATTTCATTCAAATATAAGCATACCCGGGCATGTCCTCGATCTCCTGCATACATTTATCGTGCTTCCATGTACAGCCATGATTTTTCTGTCAAATTTTCCTGATGCATTTTTTCGTAATATAATTTATACAGCAAAATGGGCTTTAATATTCCTTCTGTGCGAATGGGGCGGCTATTCCCTTGATTTAATCGAGTACCACAATGGTTGGTCACTCGGCTGGTCCGCTTTATTTTTACTAGTCATGTTTCCGATGCTGAGAATGCACTACAACCGGCCGTTTATTGCTTATGGTCTGTCAATTGGTATTATTGCTGTTTTACTCACCTTATTTAACGTGCCCTGGGTTCATTAAAGTGCGTAATCAAAAAGGAGGATAAAAAGGACCGAGAAGTTCTAGGCGGCGCAGTTTCGAGCACAGAAAAACTCTCTTGAATTTACATCGCACGCGAGCATTAGTGTATTTCTTTTCCAAGGAGCGAAGAAACAAGCCAACTAGAAACACCGACGTGTCATTTTTACCGGACTTTTTGAACAACATCTTAAAGTTATCGATTGTCACGGGAGCTGTTAACATGGAAATAATTTTACTGTGGCTCTTTCTCATTTCAGGTTTAGTCCTATTAACTATAGCATTAAAAAAACACCCGCTGAAAGATTGGCTGATTTGTTTTTTCGCTTCGGCATATTTTGCCACCGTCCTGGGAGACTTGGTTGTGAAAGCTGAGTTGCTTTCCTATCCTGTTCAATTGGCACCTCAGTTTCAGTCAAGCGTGCTTTATGAGTATTTATTGCTGCCTTTAATTTGTATCGTTTACTACCAGACGACCTACCAGACATCTTTCTTCTATTGGTGCTGGCAGGCTTTTGTTTATAGCAGTGTGGTGACATTTGTTGAAGTGCTTTTGGAGACGCATACGGCACTTATTTATTTTGACAGCTGGCATTGGTATTATTCGTTAATAAGCCTTACATTGTTTTTATTGTTCATCCGTTGTCTGTTGCGTCTGATCTATGTGGTAAAGAAGAGTTGACGGAGGACAGTCAGTGATGTGATAAAAATCCCGGTAATTCCTCTTGTCATTGCCGGGATTTTCATGCATTCACTTGTTTTTTTAATTTGATGCTGCACTGCCGTTTCTATAAAGTGCCCAAAGCAAAGCGGGAAGACCGGATTCAGGAAGTGCTTGAAATCGTTGACTTGTCTGATAAACGAAAGCAATTTCGTGATAAAGCACGTTTGCTTGGTTCGTTTGCCATGCCTTTTATGTTTTTGATACTTTTCGGAAGCGGTATGAGCGGGGCAATGCAGTCCATGCTTGGCGGTAATTCCGGTGGTCCTTTGGCTGATTTTGATTTTGTTGAATTCATGTTTCCGGGCATCATTTGCCGGTTTAAATAGTTAAAAAATTGTCCATGCTAGTGGCTAATCAATGTAGTCAGAGGTGAGTATATTGAAGTGGTCAACGTATATCGGACTTTTTGGTGTTATTTTTGCTGCAGGTATCATACTTGGGTTGGTAGCATTTGTTACAAATGAGCATAAAAATACAATTGAAGAAGGCTTCTCACACGAACGAATACTGATCGTTGATAATTCAAAGACGATTAGCTTCATGAATAGCAACGAACATCCGGCATATGCTATATGCAGAATTTCTTAATATAAATTTTTCATGGAGGCGATTTCGATGACAAACTCAAATTTGCACAACCAATTACAAGAAACGAGCCGGCAAATACATGAAGCGCAGGAATCTGCCCGGATGGCTCAGGGTTCGGACGAACAGCTCCTGGATCAAGCAGAACAACAGCTGCAGCAAGCTGAAGAGCAGTTGCAACTAGCCCGGGGGCAGGGACAGATGCGACCGAAAATCCGCAGTTTCAGCAGGCATACGAGCAGCTGCACGATACACGCCAGCAATTACAAGAAGCCCAGCAGAATAATCATGATGTGTTATAATGGGTTCCTTTTAATGGTAATGTCCTATTACAGAGGGAAACTCAAGAATCCTCGGTGTGTTTTTTAGCGATTATTATGTTCGTTCAACCATAAAAAAATAGACCTCCCTTAGGTTATCAGGCGAGGGCGAGGTCTATTTTTCACTTGCGCGGCCCCCTTTGAAGGGAACTGCGACTCATTGCTGACCGAAGATATTCCTGCATCTTCGGTCTTTATTATTGTATGTCTTTCTATATTTATTAACATGAAATGCTGATTTACAAACAATTAAACTTAAAATAATTCGGGGAGTGATAAGGCTCCGGGTGAATTAATATCCCTGTTCTTGCCACTGCCGGTTCATCACACCTCGTCTTGCAAAAAGCAACAGAAAAATCGCCGTCATACCTTCTGCAGCCGGCAATGCAAGCCAGATACCCGTCGTGCCGAAAAGAAGCGGCAGAATAACCAGTGCGGCAATTAGCAAAATGAAACCGCGGAAGAGTGTGATGCCGATTGATGGTTTTATATATGCAATCGATTGGTAATAGGTCATGTAAATAAAGTTGATTCCCATGAAAAGATAACCGATGAAAAATATTGTGATTCCTTTTATGGCAAGCTGACGTATGGCTTCTGTTTCCACTCCGAAAATCGAAACAAGGCTGCCGGGTGCGAGCCAGCCGATTGCAAGGAAAGCGACGCCGAGGGCAAGCCCGGTGATTTCTGCAATTTTGACGGTATCTTTGATTTGTTCATATTTTTTTGCTCCATAATAGAAACTGATCATCGGCTGGATGGACGTCCCGATCCCAATAAATGCCAGAAACATGAAGGTATGCAAATAATTGATGACCGAAAAAGCGGCAAGTCCGGTTGTGCCTGCATAATATGACAACGCAATATTGTAACCAATCACAAAGAGTCCGGTTCCTGCTTCAGCAAGGAAGTTGGGAAACCCTAATTTGCCAATCATCAACATATCATTTTTGTTCCATTTCGGCCGGATGAATTTTAAGCCGGCATCTTTCTTGAGAAAATGAATCGTATAAACCATTAAGCCTGCTGCTGTTGCGATGACAGAGGCGAGTGCTGCTCCCGTGACCTCCATATTCAATATAAAAATCATCCAGTAGTTCAATATAATATTGAGCACAGCCGACACAATCAGTCCTGTCATCGCCAGCTGCGGGCTGCCGTCATTGCGGACAAAGATACTGAGTGCAGCTTCCCAGCCCACAATCGGTGCCCACATAAAAATGATTTCAAGATAATCTACCGTATAACTTAATGTTTCATCATTTGCACCAAATAATAGAGACAGCGGTTCGGCTCCGATATAGCCAATCAATCCGATAACTGTCATAACGATGGTTGTAAACGCCATTGAAATTGTGAAAGTCTGCTTAGCCCGGTCATTGTTCCCTTCGCCGGTTGCCATGGAATAAAGTGTCCCGCCGCCAATACCGATTAACATCGAAATGGAAATGAGGATCGACCAGACCGGCACAGCGACGTTGACACTGGCCAGCGCAACCGGCCCAATGCCATTTCCGACAAAAATGCCATCGATGACGATATTGGCTGACATCAGCATCATGCCGACCAGGGTGGGGAGCAAATATTGAAAAAAGCTTTTTGTCACACTTTGTGATAAGAGTCGTTGTTCGGCTATACTCATTACAATTCTCCTGTATTTACGTATTATCCCGCATGTAACTGGCAGTATGACCCCCACCACTGTTCGCGTATACGATGAAGATTAGGTGGGGGGATGGCTGCCAGTAAATGTCCGATTCGTTCATCTAACAATCAGTGGGGAGGGGAAGAAAGAACCTCCCCACTGATTGAAGATTCACTGTATATCCATTTTATAATTTTGCTGAATGGAATTCCACTATAATTGAGTGTACAATTTAACATGTGTCAGCTATCCATTTCATTCGTTTGTTTTTATTTTCAGAGATGGGAAAATTACGTTGGGAGATGATTACATGGACATAGATAAACAAAAGTGGCCAGACAAGTTTGATATTAATATGCTTGTCACCATTCCGGAAGATATTCAAAAAATCATTCGAGGAGATAAAACAGCTGTACGGCGCAATGACCGCTATGCCGATCCTGGCGATAGATTTGAACTGAACGGGCATACCGTAGTAGTTGAAAACGTCTATCCGCAGAAGCTTCGGGATATTTCAGACGCTGATGCCCGTGAGGAAGGATATAAAAGCCTGGAGGAATATAAACAGGGCATTACCAGTATTCACGGTGAAGAAGTCTGGGATTCTGACCTGGTTATCTGGGCACATATAATGCACCCTGTTCAGAAAGGATGATATATCATGGAAAACTATTCGATTGATCCAAGTAAGGGACTTGAATTCGGGCTTTATACATTAGGTGATCATTTGCCGGACCCTGGGACGGGTGAGCGCATTTCAACGACTCAGCGTATCAATGAAATCATAGAGCTTTCAAAACTGGCTGAGGAGGCAGGTATTGATTTCTTTAGTGTCGGGGAAAGTCATCAGGATTATTTCGCGACTCAGGCACACACAGTTGTGCTCTCAGCGATAGCACAGGCAACAGAGACAATTAAAATCTCCAGTTCATCAACAATTATAAGTACGCTTGATCCGGTGCGTGTCTTTGAGGACTTTGCAACCATTGACCTTATATCAGGCGGCCGCGCTGAAATCGTTGCCGGACGTGCCTCCAGAGTGGGTGTGTACGATCTGTTAGGCTATGATTTGCGTGATTATGAAGAGCTCTATGAAGAAAAATTTGATCTGTTAAACAAGATAAATGAAGAAGAGGTCATCAATTGGAGCGGTCAATTCCGCGCGCCGCTCAGGGATGCACGGGTTATACCGAGGCCTCTGAATGGTTCACTGCCGATTTGGCGTGCGGTTGGCGGCACACCCGCGAGCGCAATCAAAGCAGGTTTTGCCGGGGTGCCGATGTATATGGCCCATTTAGGCGGCCCGGTGTCTGCGTTTAAGCGAACTGTTGATGCCTACCGTGATGCACTGCAGCAAAGCGGCTATGACCCGGCGGAACTTCCTGTTTCAACGGCCGGCTTTTTCTATACTGCTGAAACAACGCAGGACGCTTTGAGAGAGTATTATCCGCATATCAATGAAGGTATGAAGCGAACAAACGGCCAAGGGTTTCCAAAGCAGGGCTTCGCTCAGGCACAGGACAAAAGAAGTGTTATCAATGTCGGCAGCCCGCAGCAAATCATTGAAAAAATTCTCTATCAGTATGAGCAGTATGGTCACCAGCGCTACATCGCCCAAATGGATTTCGGCGGGGTGCCATTTGATAAGCTGAAGAAAAATATTGAGCTGATCGGTGAGGAAATACTGCCGGCTGTTAAAAAATATACGGCGAAGAAATAGGATGCACCGTATTGAATTATTAAGTTTGTTGGATTACTTGCCATTGAACATCTTCTGTAAGGAGTTGAGCGGATGCCTGTGTGTCAAAACTGTCATGAACAATGGAGCTGGAAGCAATCGATAAAAGCGGGATTTACATTGGATGTCAGGCTGACCTGCCCGCATTGTGGAAGTAAACAATATCTGACAGCAAAAGCAAGAAAGAAAACCAACATGGTCAATTTTCTCATTCCTTTTGCAATCCTTCCAGGTCTGATATTTGATTTGACGCCCTTAGTCAGTTTTAGTATTTTTATCGGAACGGGTATACTAATCGTCGTGGTTAATCCATTTTTGATGGAATTGTCCAATGAGGAAGCACCATACTGGACGATCAAACATAAATAGCATTGGTGGGACTTAGACAGATACAGACGGTGGGGTTGTTTGGTGCATAATAAAAGAGGAGCAAAAGAAAAACAGAATAACGGAAAACATCATCTTCATCTTTTTCTGGGTTTCTTCCGGGTTGGCGTACTTGGATATGGCGGCGGGCCCGGGTCGATTCCGCTGATTCATAAAGAAGTGGTCGATAAGTACGGGTGGCTCAGTGATGAGGAGTTCGGTGATATTCTGGCTTTGGCTAATACATTGCCGGGCCCGATTGCCACTAAACTTGCCGGTTATATCGGGCAGCGCATAGCCGGTGTCATGGGAATGATCAATGCGATTCTTTCTGTCATCATGCCGACGATTGTTTTAATGATTGTGCTTTTAGCATCACTTTCTTCGATCAGGGATTTTGACTGGGTCAGCGGTATGACAGCTGCTGTCATACCGGTCGTTGGTGTGATGCTGGCTGTGTTGACCTGGCAATTTTTCGAAAAGGCAGGCCAGGGTATCGGATGGATTAAAGCGATTGTGATGAGTGCCGTTATCCTTGTTTTATTGGAATTAGCCGGCGTGCACCCCGGGATTATTATTGGTGCGTTAATCATCGCAGCACTTGTCAAAAGAGACGGTGACCGTTCAGCGGAAGGCGAGGAATCCTGATGCTTTATTGGAATCTATTCGTTGCTTTTTTTATCCCGGGTATCCTTGGTTATGGTGGTGGTCCGGCATCCATTCCGCTGATTGAAAATGAGGTTGTTCAGCGCTTTGAATGGATGACGGTTAAAGAATTCAGTGAAGTTCTCGCACTCAGCAATTCATTGCCAGGGCCGCTTGCCACTAAAATGGCCGGCTATATCGGCTATGAAGTCGGAGGCCCAATCGGTGCTGCTGTGGCGGTGTTTGCCACTGTCGCGCCGTCATTGATTCTGATGATTTTATTGCTGGGCTTTTTATATAAGTACAAAGACTCCCCGAAGGTCAAACGGCTTACGTTGTATGTCCGCCCGGTTATCGCCATTTTGCTCGGCTTGATGGCATGGCGTTTTTTCGCTGATTCATATGAGGGAATCGGCATATGGCAGACAGCTTTTTTAATCGTCGCCAGCTATTTACTGCTGGAGCGGTTCAAGATTCATCCCGCTTTTGTGATTCTGGGAACCCTTGTGTATGGCGGATTTGTTTTGTGAAGCTACTATATCGTGCGGTGCTGCAGCATTTAATCAGAGTTGCCTCCCCACGATCTTCATGGACTGTCACTGACGCCTGAGTATAGCGGAATCTCTTAAGGTCGTTGTCTCTGTCCGATTTGAGGTCTTGCCGAATCCGACCTCGCCATTATTCCGGTCGATATTCAGCCTGCTCCGGTTGATAATTTAAGTGTCTGTGCAAAATATTCAGACCCTTAGTGAGCCGCGGAATCCTCGGCCACCATAGTAAGAGGACGCACCGTTGTGATACAAGAAGACATGTCCGTATCGATAATCGCAAAAAAGAGCACCGCCGAGCTCTCTAATATCAACGGGCGTTTGCACCCAACTTGATGTTTTCATATCGAAATTTTCAAGGTTCTGCAACGCTCGATATTGTTCTTCAGTTAAAAGCTCAATACCCATGGCACCTGCCATATCCATCGCGTTATTTTCCGGTTTATGTTTTTTCCTTGACTCCAGCCCTTCCCGGTCGTAACAAACACTTCTACGGCCTTTTGGGCTTTCGGCTGAACAATCGTAAAATATGTATTCATCCGTGGTTTTATCATGACCAACAACATCCGGCTCACCTTCAGTTCTTTCCATTTCATTGAGCGACCACAGTTTTTCACTATCAGCATCCAGCTTTTCCTGGATTTTAGCCCATTCAAGGCCATCGTGGCGGTTCATGTTTTTCTCAAAACGGGTTTTCAATATTTTGAGTAATTCTTCACGTTCTTCGTGTGAAAATGTTATTTGATGGCTGTTTGTCATGTTCATTTCCTCCTTGTTTTCAGGCATAATGGTGTAATCTCAGTTTACACTAATTGATATGATAAAGTAAATTCATGCCACCTTAATCTGGTCCGATCGTGTCAAAAGCCTTTTTCTTAATTTTAGTTGACATTACGGCTTAACATTCTTATCATTAAAATATGAACATATGCTGATATTATCATTAATTGGTGATATGGATATAAACACGAATTCATTTTCAATGCGGGAGGAAACGGTATGGATAAAAATGAACAGCAACCGGAAAACGATACGTACGAAGATTTGGATGAAGAAACATTGTTTGTTGTTTCGCAAATATTTAAAGCATTGGGTGATCCGACCAGAATCCGAATTCTTCATTTGTTGTTTTATCAGGAATATTCGGTTAATCAGATTGCTGAGAATTTAGATCTCAGACAATCGACTGTATCCCATCAGCTTAGGATTCTGAAGAATTTGCGGCTGGTCAAATATCGTCGGGATAAAACAACACTTTATTATGCCCACGATGACAAACACGTTATGAACCTGTTGAACCAAGCGATTAATCATGCAACGCACAGTTGAACCATTTGTGCATACAAGTATATGAAAAGATAGAGATGTAAGAAGCTGGAGGTATTATAATTGGGACACGATCATAGTCATGACCATACACATGGTGCCAATAAAAAAGCGCTGCTCGTCAGTTTTATTGTCATAACAGCCTATATGATTATTGAGGCAGTCGGCGGGTTTTTGACAAATAGTCTTGCATTATTATCAGACGCCGGTCATATGTTGAGTGACGCTGTTTCGCTCGGTGTTGGTCTTTTAGCATTCAAATTTGGGGAAAAAGTGGCCAGTTATCAAAAAACATTTGGCTATAAGCGGTTTGAGATACTGGCGGCGGTCTTTAATGGTGTGACCCTGATTGCCATTGCCTTATTTATTTTCTATGAAGCCTATCATCGTTTTATGGATCCGCCTGAAGTTGCTTCAGCCGGCATGCTCATCATAGGTATTATCGGATTATTTGTGAACATTGTGGTAGCGTGGGTTTTAATGCGCGGCGACACTGAGGAAAACTTGAACCTCCGGGCAGCCTTTCTTCATGTCATTGGTGACTTATTTGGATCAATCGGTGCTGTGACCGCGGCAATTTTGATTATGATTTTCGGCTGGGGATGGGCTGACCCATTAGCGAGTGTTCTCGTTGCCGCTTTAGTTCTTGTAAGCGGCTGGCGTGTGTCAAAAGATGCCATTCATGTATTAATGGAAGGAACGCCCAAAAATGTCGAACTTGATGATATTGTACAAACAATCGAAAGTGTCCCCGAAGTTATTGCGATTCATGATTTGCATGTCTGGAGCATCACAAGCGGGGAAAATGCGCTGTCCTGTCACGCTGTTGTTGACGGAAAACTCTCAGTGCATGACAGTCAGGAATTGCTGCAAACGATTGAAAACAAGCTTGAGCATAAGGGGATTGGACATGTGACGGTCCAGATGGAAAGTGAGGAACACCCGCATGAAGACTCTCTGTTTTGCCGGACAGAACACGACGCCGGTGGATAAATAGCGTTGTTACTTCCGATTAGGCGGGAATATCTTCCCGAGAATGCCTGCCGATATTCTGTTACATCAATATAAATAGGCTTATGGATGAGCTCATCCATAAGCCTTTTCTTTCTTAAGAGGGATTTTATTCGGTTTAGTAGCCTTTGCCAACATATGCACTGCCAACGATGATGAGTAGGATGAACAATACGACAATCATGGCAAAGCCACCGCCGCCTCCTCCACAATAACCTTCACTCATTAAAAGCACCTCCTTAACATAGATAGTGGTATACTATGCATAAATTAAAATGTAGTGTGGATACTCAACTATTTTTCGGTTCATTATCTGCTTGTGGAATTTGGTGAAATAAACAAGGCTATAAAGCACTTTTTTTGTGAGTGCTTTTTTGTGTCGATTAAATATTATTAATTGAAAATTATTTCAATTCGGCATAATCCATGTTATGATTTGTTTGTTAATGAATTTAGCCCGCCTGTAACCGCAGTAAGCCCCCATCTCAAATGTTCGTGTATACGATGAAGATTAGGTGGGGGGGATGGCTGCCAGTAAATGTCCGAATTAGTTTATCTAACAATCAGTGGGGGGAAGAAAGAAAACCCCCACTGATTGAAGATTCACTTTATAAAATTTTTTATAATTCAAATATGAAGGGGATGATTTCATTGGCATCACGATCCAAATTTAAGGATCCGGGGTTCATATTGATGATTGTAATGATTGCTTATGCAGCTTTTGTATTCATCTGGTGGCCGACAGACATTTACATGCTTGACATTTCATTGGTTGCCTGGCTGATGTTTTTTGGATTATTTTTTTGGTTCCTGCTGGCGATTATTTACAGTCTCTGGATTGAAACAATCGAAAGCAGCAATGATTGATCAAGGATGCTTTTTTACTGGGAGGGGGTTAATAAATGCAAGTAACTGAAACGATTATTCTGCTTATCTATTTGATCGTTATGACACTTATGGGAATATACTTCTATAGACGGGCCCGGCAATCGGAAAACGATTATTTTACGGCAGGGCAGAGCATTAACACGTTTGTCGGGGCGTTTGCGATTTTCGCAGCGGTGGCCAGTTCCAGTTCTCTGATGGGGGCAGTTGGCTCGGGCGTTGCGTTAGGTGTGCCGTACTTTTTCACATATGCATTTGGTGTTATCGCAATCCTTCCATTTTCGATGTTTCTGGTTTCCGGTCAAATTCGGCGATCTGGTGTGAAAACGATTCCGCAGTTTTTTAAACAGCGGTTCGGGAAGCCTGTTCAAGTTGTTTCCGCGGCCATTGTAGTCATTGGTATGACTTTCTATATGGTACCGCAGCTGACTGCTTCCGGGTTGATTGGTCAGCACGTGCTGGGAATCGAATATACGACTGCAGTTATATTTTTGGGTTTAGGATTTACCCTTTATGCAGCACTTGGCGGTATGTGGGCCATTACCTATACTGACTTGATTCAGGGTTCCATCATGCTTATCGGAATTGTTGTTCTCGCTTTATTTATAGCCGTGGATCATAATGGTTTTGTTTCACTGATCAACGATGCGATGGCAGTCGATCCGGCTTTTGGAGATATCACACAGCCTTGGATGTCTTATTTTGGGTTATTCATTGCGTTTCTATGGTTTGGTATCATTTCGCCATCGGTTGTCATGCGTAACTTTGCTTCCCGCGATGCGAAAACAGCCCGCCGCTCGGCAATGTGGGCTTGTCTGCTTTACTTAACATTATTTGTGGCAGGATTTTTTGTGACGGCTGCCGGAGCAAGTATGGGTATCGTTGATTCACTAAATAATACGGACATGATTTTTGTTTCGGTGATTGAACAGTATCTTCCGGCGGTTCTGGGTGGTATTATGCTCGCCGGTTTGATGGCAGCGATTATGTCGTCTGCTGATGCCATGCTGCTGGCTATTTCAGCCGGTATCGCTCACGATATTTACAAGGAACACATTAATCCCAGAGCCAGTGAACGATTTGTAACCGGTTTGGGTCTTGTGGTCATGATTGCTGCAAGTATTGTTGGTATTCTGATCGCTATTGACCCACCGGGACTGATTGCAATTATGGTCGGCTGGGTCGGTGGATTTCTGTTGTCTTCTTTCGGATTTCCAATCGTTCTCGGTTTATGGTGGAAGCGCGCAAACATGCTGGGTGCATTAACAGGCATGCTAGGCGGTGCGTTTGTCTTCCTTATTCTAATCATCGGAGGATGGCTGCCTACTAACGCTGAGCCAATTATCGGCGCACCTGTATCATTAATCCTGATGATTGTTGTCAGCCTGATGACTGAGCCGCCTTCAAAAGAGACACAAGCGATGGTCGACCATTACCACACCCATTTGGAATAGTAGATAGGATGATGTGAACGTGCAAACTGATGAAACCATTAAATTAATCGGGAATAAAGTGAGCGTTTCAGAACAAGATTTATTTAAGCATGTTTATAGAGCGATTGGAATGAAAGGCAGGGTGAATCGCACAATAGATGAAAATTATATCCGGCAGCATACAAAGGTGTCGACATTAATCTATCATCCATTCTGGCTTGCCAAAACGTTGGTTATTGCCGACCGACCGCCATTTCCGCCGCGCACACTGCCCAATATGATTTTTGTTGATGCTGTTTCGGGTTACCGAGGGGTATTCTCCCGGATCCCTCCAATTTCAGAACAAGAAACCAATCTGAGTGATCTTGTTCAAATGCGAATTTCCGAAAAGGGCGAGGCCGTCAGATATGTCAAAAATGTCCAGGAAAAACAGATTAACCGCTCGTACATTTTGAAAAAGCCGAGACATCAGATTAAGGAAGTTTTTCTGGTCTATCTTCCGCTATGGAAGGTCGCCGTCCGGAGTGAGTTAATCAATGAGACGTTTTATATCAATGCCAATACAGGCGAATCGGAAAAATTTATGGCCCAGCGGTGGCAAAACGGAAAAGACTTGCTGCAGCCTTTACAGAAGAAATAGGATAATAATGTTCGAAGGCTTATGGATTAGGTCCATAAGCCTTTAATCGTTTTAGCGGTATTTGGTGCGATATTTTGATTTTTTTCTCTTCCAAATATTACCGAATAGCTTTGTTATGAAAGCGATTTATTTCACATTATTTGTAAGGGCTTTCTTAACTAATATATTACATATTCAGTTATCAATTTATCTTTTTGCTTTCACAAAATCCTATGAAAAATAGATGTTTAAATTGTCGAAAAAAGTCGAAAAATGGGGTGGACATGCAACGGTTTCAGTGATATATTGGTTATCATATTTTCAGAGGAGGGATGACGATCATGCTTAGCAATCCACTTATTGCCACCGTTCTAATCTTTGCGTTAATCGCACTGGGAGAATGGCTGTCAATTGTGTCCAAAGCCAGGATTCCGATGCTGCTCACAGCGATGGTTGGCTTTCTGGTTATGGTCTGGACAGGTATTTTTCCAAGCGATATATTGGAAAAATCGACATTTGCAGCTTTGGGAACCATATTAATTGGTCCTGCTATTCTTCATATGGGTACAATGATTCCTTTCTCATTGCTTAAAAGTCAGTACAAAGCAGTATTGATTTCATTAGGCGGCGTTGTCGTTTCAGGTATTTTAATATTGATTATAGTTCCGCTCGTTTTTGATTATGCAACAGCAGTAGCTGGAATTGGTCCGATAAGCGGCGGGGTTGTTGCACTGCTCATTACGTCTGAAAGGCTGACAGAAATTGGACTGACCAGTCTCGTTATTATACCTGCGTTGGTCGTTGCCTTCCAAGGCCTTTTGGGAATGCCGTTAGCGCTGAATTTTATGCGAAAATACGCCAAAAAAATTCAGAAAAATATGGATAATGGCTCTTTTACTGCTATTGATCCAATAGATGAAACTGCTGCAACAACTGAAACGGAGAAACCGTCAAGTCCGCTGAAATCCAGTGCAACACTGAAATTGTTTTTCGTGTTTGCGGGTGCCGCCGTCGGGGTTGCGCTTGGTGAGTTAACACCAATTCATTACACGCTATGGTGCTTGGCAATTGGGATATCGGGTCACAAGTTTGGATTATTTGAAGCAAAAACACTTGAGAAGTCAAATTCATTTACATTGACGATAGTTGCCATCATTTTTGTTGTTATCGGAACAATGGCAGACGTAACACCACAAGATGTGTTGAACAATTTGCCTGCAATTTTAACCATATTAATTCTTGGTACATTCGGCATAGCACTAGGCGGTTTTATCGTCTCTAAATTAGTCAAGTGGCATCCGTATAAAGGAATGCCTGTCGCGTTGACAGCACTTATTGGATTTCCGGGTGATTATATACTGTGTGAAGAAGTCAGCCGGAGTGTTGCCAGAAATGAAAAGGAAGAAAAAGCCATCTTTAATGAGTTAATGACACCAATGCTGATTGGCGGTTTTACAACTGTAACTGTAGCTTCAGTTGTCGTGGCAAGTATCTTGATCGGGACATTGTAAAATACGGAAGGGAGAAATTATCATGGTAAAAAAATTAATCAAAAATGGTTTATTAATTGATGGAAACGGTGGTGAGCCTCAGAAAGATTCGATTGTTGTAACAGAGGATGCCCGGATTGTATATACCGGTTCTGAACAGGGCTATACTGCCAGTGGCGATGAAACGATTGTTGATGCACAAGGCGGGACCATTCTTCCCGGATTAATCGATTCTCATGTGCATATGATGATGGAATACGCACCGATTGCTGAAAAATTGACGACACCATTTTCCTATATGTATTATCAGGCGGCGCAGTATTTAGAAACGACGCTGCAAGCAGGTATTACAACTGTTCGGGATGCGCTTGGTGCTGACCGCGGGGTGAAAAAGGCGATTGAAGATGGCTTGATTCAAGGCCCTCGTATGCAATTAAGCATTAACGCTTTAACGACAACCGGCGGGCATGGTGATGGCTACCAGGTTTCCGGTGATGTGATGGATCTTTTGCCATCCGGGTATCGTGGCATGCCTGATGGGAGATGTGACGGTGCCGGAGAAGTACGCAAAAAGACACGTGAAATGCTTCGTGCCGGTGCAGAAGTGATTAAAGTGCATGCAACAGGCGGTGTCTTAAGTCCAACAGATCACCCTGAATTCACTCAATTTTCCCCGGAAGAGCTTAAGGTCATTGTTGAAGAAGGACGTTTCAGAAAAGGAACCAAAGTCATGGCGCATGCTCAAGGTGCCGAGGGCATAAAAAATGCGGTTCAAGCAGGGGTTCATTCGATTGAACACGGTATATTTCTGGATGACGAAGCGATTGAACTGATGCTTGAAAACGGTACTTACCTTGTCCCGACATTGCTTGCGCCGGTTGCGGTACTTGAAACAGCTGACGAAAAAGGTATGCCGACCAGTGCTGTTCAAAAATCAAAAGAAGTCATTGAACAGCACAATGCAAGTATTGCAAAAGCTCATCAAGCCGGCGTCAAAATCGCCATGGGAACGGATGCCGGTGTCATGAAACATGGTACCAATCTAAGAGAACTCGGTTTAATGGTAGATGTCGGCATGAGTCCAATGGAAACAATTGTAGCAACAACAAAAACAGCTGCTGAATGTCTGGGCTGGGATGATAAAGTCGGCACACTGGAAGAAGGTAAACAAGCAGACGTTGTTATTGTGAAAGGCAACCCGCTTGATGATATTAATTCACTTGCTGATAATGACACGATTCAGCTGGTCATGAAAGATGGCGATGTTGCAAAAAATACGTTAGAAAAATGATATAGATTATGCGTTATCAACTAAGGCATGATATTATCTGAAATAGGTGATATCATGTCTTTTTGATAGTTAAGGAGGCTTTCAAGTGGGGATTTTGTATAACGATTTAATGAGAGGCTATGATACAGGATATAACTTTGACGGTATTTCCGGTGAGAGGCTGGCTGAACGGCTTGACGCGATTTCTGAAATCGGACTGACAAAAGATTCTGGGTCACACCGTCCGGGTTTTTCCGGGGAAGAGAAAAAGGCAAAAGACCTGGCAGCTAAATGGATGAAAGACGCTGGGCTTGAAGTGCGCCATGATGGAGCAGGCAATGTATTCGGACGTCTGCCCGGTAAGAACGATGAACTGCCGGCGTTGCTGAGCGGTTCACATCTTGACAGCGTTCCGAACGGCGGACACTTTGACGGACCGTTGGGTGTTCTGACCGCTCTGGAAGTAGCAGAAGCTTGGCAAGCAACCGGGTATCAGCCTGAAAGACCATATGAAGTTGTCGCTTTTACGGATGAAGAAGGGGCCAGGTTCAATGGCGGACTGCATGGAAGTGAGGCAGTTGTCGGCAAGAGCGATATCGAGGACAAATTAAAACTTGTCGATTACAATGGATTAAATTTTGCAGACGTGCTGGAACATATCGGCCTAAGTGTCGATGACTATTTAGACGCAAAGCGTGACCAAGAGGAAATTGACATGTTTGTCGAGGTCCATATTGAACAGGGGAAACAGCTGGAACGTGAAGGCTTGCCATGTGGAATAGTAACCGGGATCGCCGGGCCGTGCTGGATTGAATTGACATTTACCGGTGAAGCTGGCCATGCCGGGAATACACCCATGAAGGACCGGAAAGACGCTCTTGTGGCTGCAGCTGAATTTATTGGAGGCGTACACGAGCTCCCGGCTTTAATTAGCGATACGGCGGTGGCGACAGTCGGGAAAATCGATGCTGAGCCTAACGGCGTGAATGTCATTCCCGGCAGTGTGACGCTTTATGCCGATATTCGTGATATTTTTAAGGAGACTAGAGACAATCTTGTTGATAAGGTGCTGGAACTGGCAGAGAAGACAGCTGACAAGCACCAGGTGAATATAGAGCATGTCGAGAAAATGCGTGTTGCACCGGTCCCGATTGAAGACGAAAAGCAGCAGCTTCTGGAGACGTCTTTTCGAGAAAAAAACATCCGGCCATACCGTCTGCCAAGCGGAGCTGGACATGATGCTATGATTATTGGCGCAAGGTGGCCGGTCGCCATGCTGTTTACACAAAGCAAAGACGGTATCAGCCACAATCCGGATGAGTGGTCTGATATGAATGATTGCGTGCAGACTGTTCATGTGCTGAAGAATTTTTTGGAAAAAGTGTAGAGCCAAAGAAAAAATCAAAACAGATAATGCCAGGATGATGAGTCCTGGCATTTTGTATGCGATAAAGACGTCAGGCAGCCGCCTCAAATATGTACATTCAAACGAAATTCATGCAGCAATTAAACTTGAAATGTTCAATTATTTTAATCGGTTGTGTCTTAAAATTTCATATGGTATGATACAGCGGTGACTTTAAATTCACAAAAAGTAACTACCTGGTCAAAAAGGAGGATATGATGGGGCAGCGAAGAGAAGAAATGTTGGATGCGGCTGTCCAATTGTTTCAGGAAAACGGCTTTCACGCAACGTCTGTAGAGGATATCGCGCGTGCATCCGGAATTTCCAAGGGCGGTTTTTATAAACATTTTGATTCTAAAGAAACCATGATTCTGGAATTATTACAGCGCTATTATAATGAAATGTTTCGGGAAGCAGATCGCTTTTCGGAAGATTTAAAAGAATCGCCTTTACTGGTGCTTAAAAAGAAAATTACTATTGAACTGGAAAAATCAATCGACTATCGATACTTTTTTCATGCCATTGTGACCGATTTTTCTCCTAATGACACAGGACCTGTTCCAAAATCACTGGACCACATACAGCATAAGCTTCATGAATGGCGTAAGTATGCATTACTGGAAGCGTTCGGGTCAAAGTCTAAAAACTATTTAAGTGATTTGGCAGTCGTTATGGAAGGTATCATCCACAGCTATTTGATGAAGATCATCTGGCAGGGAACGGATTTGCCTTTGGATATGCTGGGAGATTTTATTGCAGAATGTCTTCAGGCGATTGTGGCAAACGATGAAAATATTTTTCCGGTATTGCCGGGCAGTCTAAGCGGTGATAGCCGTGCTTCGATTCAGGAGGACTTGAAGCTTCAATTGGATGCGATTCGCACTGAATTAGACAGGGAACCAGAAACATTTTCATCCTTCGAAAAAGATATACAAACTTTTGATTTATTGATTGAAGAACTCGGACAGGAAAAGGTGCGGGAATTTCTGGTCGATGCGTTACTCGCTCAGCTTTACCGCCGTCCGAATCTAAAAGAAAAACTAACATCTATTTTAACAACATGGGAAGTATGGAAAGGGGATTTAACATGAGTGATACAGCAACTTCCTGGAATTTGCCCCCGAAACAAAAAGCGTTGATGATCGCTGCATTGCTGACTGGGGCATTTATGGGCATAATAAATGAAACATTACTGGCTACCGCATTGCCAACGATTCAAGAAGCGTTTGGCATAACGCAGGGAGAAGTTCAATGGATGACCACAGCATTTTTAATGACAAATGGGATTATGATACCCGTCTCTGCTTTTCTGATTGACCGTTTTACAACACGAGGCTTATTTTTAACCGCTATTGCGTTGTTTGGTGCAGGGACTGTCATTGCAGCCATCGCTCCGGTTTATCCTATCCTTCTATTGGGGCGGGTCGTCCAAGCTTCGGGATCCGGAATTATGCTGCCGTTGTTGATGACGGTTCTTTTGGCAGTCATCTCTGTTGAACGGCGCGGGACAGCGATGGGAATGATCGGGATTGTGATTGCGTTTGGTCCGGCGATCGGGCCTACGTTGTCCGGTTTCTTGTTGGAATATTTTTCCTGGCGTTCATTGTTCCTCACCGTTCTTCCGATTGTCGCTGTGACCATTACAATTGCAGCGCTTTTCCTGAGGAATGTGACCGACCTTCGGAAACCAAAGATCGATGTCTTGTCGATTATATTGTCTTCAGTCGGTTTCGGTTCATTTTTATATGGTTTCAGTATCGCATCGGAAAGTGGCTGGACCAGTCCTGTTGTCATTATCTCGATTATAATCGGTATTCTCGTGATTGGATTATTCATCTGGCGGCAGATTGTACTGGAAACACCAATGCTTGAATTCCGTGTTTTTAAATTCAGGATTTTCACTTTGGCTATTGTCATCACGATGACGGTTCTGATTTCGATGATTGGGGCCGAGACGCTGCTGCCGCTGTTCATGCAAAATGTATTGCAATTTACGCCATTACAATCCGGCTTGATGCTGCTTCCTGGCGCAATCGTAATTGGGATTATGTCGCCGATTACCGGCCGGTTGTTTGATAAGTTTGGAGCTAAGTGGCTGGCATTGATTGGCTTAAGTGTTGTGACGGTTACAACCTTTATGTTTACCAGATTATCGTTGGAAACGTCATTTATGTATTTGACAATTATTTATGCCATCCGTATGTTTGGTTTGTCGTTTGCTTTGATGCCTGTTATGACATCTGCGCTCAACCAGCTTCCGCCGAAATGGTATGCACACGGTTCTGCCATGGCGAATACGCTGCAGCAAATTTCAGCTTCAATCGGTACAGCGATTCTTGTGACCCTTGTCGCTATGGGAACGAATAGTTTTGCTCCGGAATCAGATACGTCTCCGGAACTGACTGGAAGACTTGCGCAAGTTGTTGGATTTGAATGGGCGTTTATGGGCAGCACAATCCTTGCCTTTTTCGCATTTATTTTGGCACTGTTTCTGAAGCCGCCGAAACAGGAAAAAGAAATTGTCCGGCAGATTCACAATCAGGATGCGAGTTAAAAATAAGACGAAAGAGAAGCTGTTTCACTTGCTGGACAGCTTCTTTTTTTGAAATCCATTAATGGTCAAATTTGCAATTAGTGCGTGTTTAAAAAGTCCGGTAAAAATGACCCGGGGTATTGGCTGAGTTGAATAAAGACGAATGTTTTTACTAAGATACCATTATAATAGCAAAAAGAAGCGGGCTTTCTATAAAAAGGGAAGCCCGCTTCTTTTTTAGTTTTAGCACCACGTTGCACCAACGATAATCAGCAGGATAAACAATACAACGATTAGCGCAAAACCACGGCCGCCGCCATGGCCGCAACCGCCACCATAGCCGCCATAACCGAATCCGGCACCGCCGAATCCAGGTCCGCCATAGCCGGCTCCGGCTACCTGGCCGCCGTAGCCACCACCGTGTCCGTATCCATGATTAGATCCAGAACCCATTTGCAGCCCTCCTTCTAAGTTGTTTTGATTTTTTAGGGTTGGTTTATTTATTAATATCCAACGTAAGCAACGCCTACTATAATCAACAGGATGAATAGAACGACGATTAAGGCAAAGCCACCGCCGTATCCTGCTCCGCCTGCATAGTCACTCATTCCAAAACACCTCCAATAACCGTTTGTTAATAATATATGTAGGTGAATGCAGATTGACATAGGCACACTCCCAGATAAAAGGAATTGGGCGTGATTCCGATTTATGCCGTTTTATTTACACTGATTGCCACGGCAACTTACATTACGATCTTGTTCGGCAAGCTGATCATAGACAAATACCTTTTCATTTCAGGCATCGGATGAATAGGATATAGCAGAATCATCACAGGGAGGTGTTATCATGTTTCATCCCGGAAGACCGCAGCCGCCAATGCCGCCGCGCCCTCATATGCGATCACCCCGGCAGCCAGTGCACATTTCGAACCAGCCATCTCAAGGGCAAAAACTGATCAATCAATTTCGCGATCCGGAGGGAAATTTAGATATAGATAAAATTACTGCAACTGCTCAGCAAATCGGTGAATTATACGGCCAGGTCAGCCCGCTTATAACGAAATTTATGAAAAGATAAGAAAGGCTGCTGTACAATCGTTTAAAAATATCAGGTTTCAG
Source organism: Lentibacillus amyloliquefaciens (assembly GCF_001307805.1). GTDB lineage: Bacteria > Bacillota > Bacilli > Bacillales > Amphibacillaceae > Lentibacillus > Lentibacillus amyloliquefaciens. The sequence goes on from NZ_CP013862.1 coordinate 175,640, forward strand.
AAGGCCAACGAAATCAAAACCAGGTTGAATTGTTCAATTATTTGTCCTCTCGCAGTGTTCATGTTACGTTTAATTGACAGAATTTAAAAAATACACACAACATGATACACAGTGAATGCTGATAAAATATTTAGAAGGTGATGGCATGGTGGAAACAAATCACAATGATTGGCAAGTCATCCGTTTTAATGGTCACAAACCGTCTTCTATGAATGATGAAATCGCTACTGAATTTCCGTTGACTGTTGTATTAAATGACGAAGAATTTGCCACAATGGTATGTTCACCAACAGATATGGAGGAACTGGTCATTGGCTTTCTCGCATCAGAAGGTGTTATTCGTTTTTATGATGAGATCAAAACGATTCATCTCGATGATACGAAGGGATTTGTTTATATCGAGCTTCATAAAAACATTGATTCCTTTCAGCAGTATTCAAAACGATTTATCGGTTCCTGCTGCGGGAAAAGCCGGCAATTTTATTTTAAAAATGATGTTCAGACAGCCAAAACCATTTACAGCAAGCTTTCTGTATCAGCTGAAGTGTGCTATGCATTAATGAATGAACTACAACAAGCCTCAGATCAATTTATTCGTACCGGTGGGGTGCATAATGCTGCTTTGGCCACACCTGAAAAAACGCTGGTTCTCCGGACTGATATCGGAAGGCACAATGCGCTTGATAAACTCTATGGGTGTATTATACAAGAACGGATACCGATGAAAGATAAATTGATTGTATTCAGCGGCCGTGTGTCTTCAGAAGTCCTATTGAAAATCTCGAAAATCGGTTCAGGCATACTCCTTTCCAAGTCGGCTCCAACTGACTTAGCGCTTCAGCTGGCAGATGATTTAGGAATAACTGTCATCGGTTTTGCAAGGAAAGGGAAGATGAACGTTTACACACACCCTCACCGGGTTGCCGGAGCAGATCCGTTAATGAACAAGCAATAATCAATTGAAAAGCAGGCGTTTACTGCTGCCAAAAATAGGATACAGTATTAATGCAAAACAAGAGCATACTAATAGCAAAAGATATATTGGAGGGTCGCCTCAATGGCAAAAAAGCATAATAAGGTTAACCCGGAAGACAGCAGAAATATTGCTGAAAGAAATTTTGAACCTGAAAATTATACCGGCAATACGCAGTTTGATAAAGGCATGGCAGAAACGCACGAACAAGTATCTGATGATTACCATGAAGGCACGATTGATCGTAAATTAAAAGAATAGCACAGACAGATTATAAAGAGTCTTATAAGAGGCTCTTTTTTTGTTAAAGTGTGATACAAAACGCATAAGCTTATGATAGAGTCTCCCCTCTCTAATGACGCAGATCGAAATTACTCGCTTTTAGTTAGACTCGAGACGAACTCTATGTTCACAGGCCAACAGGATATTGGTTTTGGGAGGCATTGGTTATTGACGTGTTGTGTTCAGCCTTTCTTCCTTATGGTATAAATTTCTCACCTTAGGTTCATCATTTTGAGAGGCAATGAAAAAAGGAATTAATGCCACCAATGTCGAAATATCCTTGTAAGGACTGTCGGGGTGATAGAATGCGCGCGAAATATTACAGCTTCGGGTTACTTTTTCTTTTTCTGATTATATTTTCGATAGGGGCGTTTGCCCTCAATAAATCGGAGCAGACAGATAGTGGAGGAGAGGCGTACAATATGAAAGAAAAATTGAATCAGCTGATTGAAAGTGAGCCGAAGCTGCAGGGAGCAATTGCGGGGATAAGTGTTCGTGACGCTAACACGGGAGATAAAATTTATGATCATATGGGGGACGTCCGAATGCGCCCGGCTTCCAATATGAAATTATTGACAGCTGCCGCATCACTTTCCGTATTGGGTGAGGATTACAGATTTACCACAGAAGTGCTGGCTGACGGATCTGTATCAAACAATGAACTGAACGGTGATCTTTATTTAAAAGGTAAAGGAGACCCGACACTGCTCCCTGAGGACTTTGACACGCTTGCGAAAAAAGTGAAGGAAAAGGGGATTGATGTGATTAACGGGGATATTATTGCTGATGATACATGGTATGATGATGTTAGGCTGTCGCCTGATGTTATCTGGAGCGATGAGCACTGGTACTATGGTGCGCAAATATCTGCTTTAACCGCTTCACCTGATAAGGATTTTGACGCCGGGACGCTCACTGTTGAAGTAGCGCCGGGTGATGTTGGCGAGCAGCCGGCGATTACAGTAATGCCTGAAACGGACTATGTCCAGGTAAGAAATCATGCCAAAACAGTTGCAGAGGGTGACGAGGACTTGACACTGAATCGGATTCACGGCCGGAATACGATTACGATTGACGGTACCATACCGGTCTCGTCAGGCAATGTTAAGGAATGGATGGCTGTCTGGGAACCGACCGGTTATGCGCTGGATTTGTTTAAGCAATCACTGAAGAAACAGGGAATCACGTGGAGCGGTGATGTGAAACTCGGCCAGGCGCCGAAAAAAGCAGATGAATTATATATACACGAATCAATGCCCCTTTCAGAGCTGTTCGTTCCATTCATGAAATTAAGCAATAATACACATGCGGAGATGCTCGTTAAGGAAATGGGGAAGGTTAAACAAGACGAAGGCAGCTGGGAAAAAGGACTGGAAACAGTTGAAACAGAAGTGGAAAAACTCGGAATGAATCCCCGTAACTTCACCATTCGGGATGGTTCGGGTATTTCGCATCTGAACCTTATCCCCGCCAATGACATCACCAAATTGCTGCATGCCGCACAAGAGGAACCTTGGTTTGATACATACCTGAACGCACTTCCGGTAAGCGGTGAATCAGACAGGATGATCGGGGGACATTGCACGACCGGATGGAGGGTCAAAACGTTCAAGCCAAAACCGGTACGATTGATGGCGTGAGCACACTTTCAGGTTATGTGGAGACAACTCAGGGAGACCAGCTGATTTTTTCCATCATGCTGAACAACTTGCTTGATGAAGAAGATGGACCGGATATAGAGGACGAGATAATTAGGATGATCGCACACAATTGATAAAAGGGAGCCTGTTTAATGCGGGCTCCCTTTTATTAATGTCAATTCATATTATTGGTTGTTGTTTTGCTGCTGTTGAGCTTGAGTTGCTTGTTGCTTCGCCTGTTGCAGCTGTTGTTGTGCCTGTTGCGCTTGCTGGTTCTGCTGAGCCCCTGCTTGTTGTTGAGCATTTTGAAGTTGCTGCTCAGCTTGCTGAACTTGCTGTTGCGCTTGCTGCAACTGCTGCGGGTCTGCGCTTGCCTGAGCCTGCTGTACTGCTTGCTGCGCCTGCTGTGCTTGCTGAACAGCTTGCTGCATCTGTTGGTTCTGGTTTTGTTGTGCCATTACGTATAACCTCCAGTTAAAGTATTGAGCTGATTAACGCTCCGTCATTATCATGTCGCACGCAACGCGAAAATATGTATATGATTTGAAACTTTTTACCATTTTTTACAGAAAAGCGTTTAACCAGTATACCAATAATTCTATAAAGCCTGCCACATCTATCCGCTATATGAATGCAACATTCAATTGATTCCTGAGCCCGGTGAATATTAATTTCGTATTATTTCATACTACAACTACGACAATTGTTTATTTTATGAGATTAGGAAAGTATCTCTTTTTAAGTGAACTTTAAATCGTGACATTGGTTATTTCTGATCTCTGGAAAGACGACGCGGAAGTGAAAGTTTCTTAAAAGGATGTTCCCATGAATAAAAAAGCACCACAAAAAAAAGCACAGCGGGATTTTGATAAGTTATTAAAAACGTTAAAGAACAAAGATGGCTTCATTCATTATCACCATGAACATAATCAGGACACCATGCATTTGGGCTATTTAAAAACCGCGGTTGATCCGGAAAAGCTTGAAAAATATATTCTGCCGCGTGTCCAGGAGTACATATACAACGATTTAAACGAATTGGATCAATTTATCCCTTTTACGAAAACCGAATTGACCAATGACGCAAGCGAGATTCCGGAAAAGCTAGTCAAAGGTTTTACATTTATTTATATGGGAAATGCCAGCCCTTCCTATTTGCTCATTCCGCTGCCGCTGGATGAAAAGCGAAATGTCTCCATACCGGAAATCGAATTTAGTGTGGTGGGTCCTAAGGAAGCGTTTGTTGAAGACATCGATACGAATTTGAATCTGATTCGCAAACGGTTGGCGATTCCTGAATTAAATATTAAAAAATTAAAAGTCGGCACCATCACAAAAACAGAGGTTGCAGTTCTTTCAATCGACGGAATAGCTGATGAGGAAAATGTCAATACAGCGGTTCAGCGGATCAAAAATGTGGACATTGATCAAGTGATTGACAGTTCATTTATTCAGCAGACAATCGCCGATAATCAAAATTCGCCATTCCCGCAGCTTTTGGATACGGAGCGACCTGACCGGGTTGCTGCCGTATTAGCCGAGGGAAAGATTGTGATTTCCGTTGACGGTTCGCCGCATGCTTTAATCGCGCCGACAACATTGATTGAATTTTTTTCGGCGTTTGAGGATTATTTCTTAAATTGGATGACAGCTTCAGCTTTCCGGCTGATTCGTTTGGTTGCCGTTTTTTTCTCAATTTTAATCACACCGTTGTATGTTGCGGTCATGACACATCATTTTGAAATCATACCACAAGCGATGCTTATTACACTCGTTCATTCCAGAATGCAAGTACCTTTTCCGCCACTTCTGGAAGCGCTCATCCTTGAGTTCACCATTGAACTGCTGCGCGAGGCGGGTGCCAGACTGCCCACCAAAATCGGCCAGACAATCGGTATTGTGGGAGGTATCGTTATCGGAACTGCGGCTGTTGAAGCGGGGATGACCAGTAACGTACTGTTGATTGTTGTGGCACTGGCTGCTTTGGGGTCTTTTACAACCCCGGTATATAAAATGAGTAACACGATCCGGCTTATCCGATTCCCATTACTTATCGTTGCGGGCGTTTACGGAATGATTGGTTTGGCGATTGCCATTGCCTATATTATGGTGCATTTGCTGCGGCTGAGATCGCTGGGAAGACCGTTCTTTGCGCCGATATTTCCTTTTCGTTTGCAGGATTTTAAAGATGCCTTGATCCGTTTGCCGTTTAACATGCAAAACAAACGTCCGTTTCAAGTGCGTCCAAGTAAAGTTAAACGGCCGATTGACAAAGAACAAAACAAGTAGAGGGATAGACGATGATTTCAATCAAACATAAAGTCACGCCGCTAATGGTACTTTTTCTCATCTCATCTTCACAAATGGGTGTCGGGGTACTGGGGTTTCAAAGTATCATCAACAAATACGCCGGTTATGATGCCTGGATAGCACTCATTGTTGCCGGTCTTTGTGTCAGTGTCGTCATATGGATTATGTATCAGCTATTGAAGCATGATGAAAAAGGGGATATTGTTGCCATCCATCAATTTACCTATGGTAAGTGGCTCGGTAACTTTTTGACACTTCTATTCACGGTCTATCTGCTTTTGATGGCAACCGTTGTGCTTCGTACGTATGTCGAGATTATCCAGGTCTGGATGTTTCCGCATTTAAAAGTCTGGGCATTCTTAATGCTGCTGATTCCATTGATTTATTATACGATATCCGATCAATTTCGAACGGTTGTCGGTGTATGTTTTCTCGGTGTTGTCTATCCGTTTTTATTAAACCTGACGCTTCTCTACCCGTTAAAACATGCCGATATAACGCATATACTGCCAATGATGAATCATTCCATCACGGAAATCATGCAGTCATCGACCTTAGCTGTTCTGAATTTCATGGGCGTTTCGGCGCTTCTCGTTTTTTATCCGTACATACGTGACGCCGGTAAATCACAAAAATACGCTCATTACGGAAATCTTTATACGACGGTGATATATGTGGCCGTTTGTCTGACCACGTATGTTTTTTATAATCAGAATGAGTTGAAAGAAGTCATTTGGCCGGCACTAGGGCTCTGGAAAATCATTGAATTTCCATTCATGGAGCGATTTGAATACGTTGGGATTGCCACGTTGTTCTTTATGATTTTGCCAAATGTCGTTCTCTTTATGTGGGCGGCCACACGTTTAGTTCACCGCACCTTTGGATTTCAGCATAAAAGAGTGGCTGCTGTTCTGCTCGGAATTTTGTACATAGCCAGTGTTATATCCATGGGCAGAGAAGGTGTTAATATACTGAATGATTCGGCCGGAAAAATTGGACTCGTATTCCTGTTCATTTACATCCCCGTTTTATTGATTATCAATTTCATTCGCAGAAAGGTGCGGAAAAATGTATCTTAAATATATTACTTTTTTCGTGTTTGTGATAGTCAGCTTGCTGTTTAATTATCAGATGCCGGCCAAAGTAATCGATCGGATTCAAATGATTACAGTAGTTGGGTACGATGCGATTGACCAGAATAAGATCCAGGAAACGGTTGTGTCACCGAAATACCAGCAGGAAGCTCAAGTAGAAGATTTTATCTACTCGGATACTGCTGCAACGGTATATGAGAATCGGGTTAATTTAAATGCAAAAGCTACCGAACGTTTGCTGAACGGTAAGCTGCAGATTGCTTTTTATGACCGGGAGTTAGCCGAACAAGGGGTTGAGGATTTTATCGAATATTTGACAAGAGACCCGTCGATTGGCGGCACCTTAAACCTTGCAGTGGCAGAAGAATCAGCACACGCGCTGATCAATTCAGTCAAAACCGGTAAGGGCAGGGGTGTTTTCTTTAACGATTTATTTGATCATAATATACGGCACGGTAATCTGCCGCAAACGAATTTAAAAGAATTTCAATCCGCTTTGATGAGTGAAACCTGTGATCCTTTTTTACCGATGTTAAGTGTTGAAGATGAAAGCGCTGCATTAACGGCAATCGCGTTGTTTGACGATGACAAGTATGTTGATAAACTGCCAATCAATAAAGCAGATGTATTTAAACTGCTTTATCAAAATGTCAGTGATGGAAACTATCAATTTAAAAATGACAAGTATATTGTAGCACTTGAGAATGTTGAATCAGATAAAGATGTGGTTTTTGAACCGACAGGCGGAAGTGGTGAAGTAACATTTAATGTGAAGCTGCGGGGCGTTGTCAGGGAATACACCGGAAAAGAAATTATAAATCAACTGACAGCGATTGAAAAGGATATTAAACAGGATATTGAACAAAGGGGAGAGAACTTAATCAGCCGCCTTCAGGAATTGGATATTGACCCACTTGATATTGAAGGGGCAGTCAAAAGCAGCAACCGAAATTATAACAAGGAACAGTTTAAATCAACTTATTCGGAGATGCCGATTAACGTGAATGTGAGTGTCAAAATTACGGGAACCGGTACAAGGCGTTGAATTCGCATGAATGTGGCGTCCTGCCGGAATGTTAAAGTTCACAAATCCTGAATGATCAGCTTGTTAGCCAAATATCATGTGATGTCGTCAATCGACTGATACTTTTTATCAAATCCTAAATGGACAACTTCCCATAAATAAAATGAAGCTATGGTCAAGTGAGGGTCCCAGACAGGCCGTTTATCAAGCAAAATCTGTCGGCGCTCGGTCTTGTCCACTTCATACAGCCATTTTGCCCCGCGCTGAATGCCGATGTCATCAACTGCGAGCACATTCATCCGGCCGAGTGAAAAGATTAAAAACATCTCAGAGGTCCATTTACCAATTCCTTTAATACTTGTCAGTTCTTTAATTGCTTCAGAGTTAGTGATTTTCTCTATTCGGGTGAAGTCCAGTATGCCTGCATGAACTTTTGCAGTCAGGTCTTGTAAATATCGTATTTTTTGTCTTGATAAGCCAATCGAACGCAAATCATCATCCGGGATGTTCAGAATGGCATCAGGCTCAATCCGGTTGTCAAGCAGTTTTTCCAGCCGGCTGAAAATTGCGCTTGCTGCCTGGACTGAAATTTGCTGTCCCGTGATGGCGCGCACGAGTGATTTAAAGTAGTCCGGCCTTGTGCTGACGGTTAGATCCCCGACAATATTAATCAGTTTTTTCATCTGTTTATCAGCTTTACCGAGTTCCACAACAGAACGATCCTGCTGTTTTATTGTGAATGTTTTCATAAGTCACCTCGCATGCAGTTGAGGCGTTTTTCGCTTTTTTTGACAAAAAACGCCTGTCAGTGTGTTGAATTGCTAGCCTAAAAAGAATAGTTTTGATATGATAAGCATGATGTCAATTATCTCCCATTATAACAGAAGCACTGTAATCAAACAGGAAAGGTGGATTTGTCTATGAGTAAACCAAAAATTGTCGTTCTTGGCGCCGGTTACGGCGGAATGATGACAACTAAACGATTAATGCAAAAATTAAGCCCGGAAGAAGCAGAGATCGTACTCGTTAATAAACATAACTATCATTACCAGACAACATGGCTCCATGAAGTAGCTGCTGGTACAAGAAACCAGAACCAGGCACGCATGATAATCAGTGACGTTATTAATCCGAACCGCGTTAACTTGATTTATGATGAGGTTGTCGAAGTGAAAAAAGACGACAATCGCGTCATATTGAAAAATAGTGAAATTACATACGATTATTTGGTAATTTCGCTTGGTTTTGAAACGAATACATTCGGTATCAAAGGAATGGGAAAAAATGCATTTTCCATCACAGACATCGACTCAAGCCGCATGATTCGGGAACATATTGAATATCAATTTGCCAAGTACAGCACAGCTGACAACCCTAAAGATGAAGATTTGGCCATCCTTGTTGGCGGTGCCGGCTTTACAGGCATCGAGTTTGTCGGTGAGTTAGCTGAAAAAGTGCCCGAACTTTGCAGGAAATATGATATTGACCGAAGCAAAGTCCGCATCATTAACGTTGAAGCAGCACCGCGCGTATTGCCGGGCTTTAATGAAGATCTCGTTCAATATGCGAAAAAATCATTGGCTGATCGTGGTGTGGAATTCCGGGAAGGCGCCAAAATTTCCGAGTGTAAGAAAAATAGCTTTGTCATCGGAGAAGGCGACGACACTGAAGAAATCAAAGCCGGAACAATCGTCTGGACCGGCGGTGTAACAGGCAGCTCCGTTCTGTCTAAATCCGGGTTTGAAATTACAAAAGGCAAAGTGACTGTAGACGGTGACTTGCGGGCTCCGGATGAAGACAACATTTTCATCATTGGTGATTGTGCATGGGTCATGAATGAAGAAGAAGGAAAACCATTCCCACCGACAGCACAGGCAGCTATGCAGCATGCTGATACATGTGCAAACAATATTAAAGGTCTGCTGCGTCATGAACCACTAAGTAAATTTGTATTTGATGATAAAGGTACTGTCGCTTCCCTTGGTAAAGCTGATGCGATGGGAACGGTATTCAATGATAATTTACTTTACGGCAAACCTGCCGTCTCGATGAAAAAGGTCATCGACAACCGCTATCTTTTCTTGCTCGGCGGACCGAAACTTATCCTGAAAAAAGGCAAACTTCGCATGATTTAATCAAGGAGGGACTTGTTTATGAAAAACGGAACTTTATATGTCATTTTGGCTGCACTGGCAGCAATTGCAGGTTATACGGTAGCAACACGTGCCCTCGAGGATACAAGAGATTTCCGTTAATCGCACAAAACGATGTACAGACAACCACCCTTGCGAACAGCGGTGGTTGTTTGTTTATCCCACATGTAATGGGCAGTAACCCGCCAGAAACCGATGGCTAACTGCCCATAAATGTCCGGTTCTGTTCAACTAACATTTTTTACGTGAATTTGTGATAATTATCACTGCCCATGCAATCAAAAACATATATATTGGCAGGTAGGGGGGAGGTTTTTATGGGTATTGAATTATTTATATTGCTGGCGGTTCTGTTTATTGCGGCGATAGCTGGTACATTTATTGCTTTTAAACAAGAAGAAAACAAAATGAAAAAGTATGAAGAAGAAGGGGACACAGTAGAAGATCAGCTAAGACGGTCCCATGAATATGAATCCTCATCGTTAAAGTCCAACGTTCCTTTGCAGCTGATTATTTACACTGTAACGATTGTGGCGTCCCTTATTGTTTTTGCGGTTTATTTATTTTAGAAGCTGTTCAAAAAGTCCGGTAACTATGATATATCACTTTTGAACAGGGGCACTCTTCAATTTGACATTATATGCACTCATGATTTTTCATTTATATCAAATACTACAGGACAGGAGGTGGTCGATTGATAACCATTATCTTGTCTTTTTTATTGTCATCAGTGCCCTTGACCGTCACAGACGAGGGACAGGTGGTTGATGAATTAATAAAAGAGGATTTTGCCTTGCAGCTTGTTGATGATTTATTAATTGATGATACGAAACTTGATTTACAAATGGATCTTATCAATGAAAAGGTGAAAAAAGAACCTGTGAATGCGAAATTAGATGATGAAGGCGACATCATAGAAGAAAGACCCGGCCGGGTACTGGACCGCATTAAATTCCGTAACATGTTTTATGATTATTTTTATGACAGTACGTCTCCTGCCAAAATAACATTGCCTGTCAGGAAGGTCTATCCGCGCGTCGACAGTGAACTGCTGGCAAACATTCGTGAACATGAAATTGGCAATTACGTGACACAGTTCAAGACAAGGAATAAAGAGCGTTCACGGAATATTGAAATCGCTGCAGAAGCGATTAATAATCATGTCGTTTTTCCGAATGAGCAGTTTTCATTTAATGATGTCGTTGGGGAACGGACAGAAGACAAGGGATACAAAAGAGCGCCGGTCATCGTCAAGGGTGAGCTGTCCGAAGATATTGGCGGGGGTATTTGCCAGGTTTCCTCAACCCTTTATAATGCAGTGGATTTAAAGGGTATTGAGATTACGGAGCGTTATTCGCACAGCCGGAGTGTGCCGTATGTACCTTCAGGACGCGATGCTGCTGTCAGTTGGTACGGACCGGATTTTGCCTTCACGAATGAGTCAAAGCATCCGATTTTAATCCGCGCTTCAGCTGACAAGGGAAACATGACAATCCGGATTCTTGCCTTTGAACCCCGATAACGAAATAGCACTGGGAAGCGTTTCGCTTTTCTCCCGCATGTAACGGTCAGTAACCCGCCGGAGAACGGCGGTTAACTGTCCCTAAATGCCTGATTCTGCTCAACTAGCATTCAGCGGAATGAAAAATCAATTCCGCTGAATACAGTCTCGCTTTATTTTATCCCGTCTTTTGGTTAGTATTTATGGGGGAGGGGGTTGGTTATGGATATATTGGATTTGAATGAGCATTTTCAGGATAATATGTTCTCTGAATATAGAGCAGAGCTTGAGGAATTACTGGAAGAGTTTAAACGCGGCCATTATCCGAATGTCTTGACAAAATCGGCTGACTTAAGATCGAACGAGGATTTGAACCGGGAGCTTCGTGATAAACTGAGAATGGTTGAAGCCATCAGTCATTCGGAAATTGGTGAAGCAAAGGCTTCATCAGAAATCATAACAGAGTTGTATCAAGATTCGACAATTGAATGGATGTTGCTTGGTGAAATGGCATATATGTGTGATTTTAAACTTGCACGCCGAATCCTGAGTGCAGCTGTTAAGGAAATGGAAGAAAACGGTGAACAAGATCCGATTAAATTGGCGCGTGGCTATCTGGTACTGGCTGAAGCTGAGGAAAATCTGGAAAAATACGTGCGGGCTATCAAATACTTTAAAAAAGGTCTTACATATTTTCAAGGTGATGAATCACCGGATCAGTATATGATTTTATACCTCCATTTCAAAATCGGCATGATGTATTCAATGAGAAATGAAGCAGATGAATCACTGCATTATTTAAGCAACCTCATTGACATGGCCGGTGACTCAAATGAGGACCTTAAAATCAACAGTCTGGTGACAATCGCCAAAACATTTGGCAGTAAGAACGAAAATGAAAAGGCTTATCCATATTTGGAGGAGGCACTGGACTTGCTTGAAGGTTCCTCTTTGGAGAACAAAATCACTCATGCAGAGGCCTTGACTGAGATGGCCTTCTATTACTTTGAACAGTCCCAATTGACTATGGCAGTGCCTTATTATGAGAAAGCCATCAATATTTATAAGCGCTTGAATCAGTCATCTCACCGCAAAGCCGGTATGATTTATATGCAATATGCGTACTGTCTTGAACATATGGAGCAGCCAAATCTCAAGAAAGCCGGCAACAGTTATGAAAATGCCATTGATAAGCTTGAACTAACTAAAGACAGCGAATTATTGGAGAATGCGCTTGCGGATGTCATTGCATTTTTTGATAATACCGCTGATCAGAAGACAAAGCGAAAATATGAAAATAAATTTGTTGAATTGACGAACGCTAAGAATGCAACTTGACAGGGAACACCTTGCCACGTACCATAGTAACTGATAATGATAATCCTTATCAGTTATAGTTCTGACTGGGACACGCTTGTCAGAGAATGCTGGTTACATATAAACGAAAAGCGCCTGGCAAACCAGGTTCATCTGACAGTTTAATAGACACAACCGGACAAGGAGCGGGAAACATGAAAAAACCAATACTTATGTCACTGGCCCTGCTGCTGTTAATTCTGACTGCATGCGGCGGTAATGATAATAGCAGTGAAGAAAACAATGAAGCTGATTCAGGTGAAGCCGATAACAGCGATCGGACAGTCACGATAGAAGACGCGATGGGGGAACAAACGATTGAAGGCACCCCTGAAAATATTGTGGCACTGGAATGGACGTATGCAGAAAATCTTCTGGCACTTGGTATTCAGCCGGCAGGTGTCGCTGATTTGGAAGGATTCGATCAATGGGTGAACATTGATAAGGAATTTGGCGACAGTGTTCAAGATGTCGGCACACGTCAGGAACCGAATCTGGAGGCAATCAGACGTCAGGATCCTGAATTGATTATTGCGGTTAAATTCCGTCATGAGCAATATTTGGATCAGCTGAAAGACATTGCGCCCGTTGTAACATTCGCGCCATATGGTGAGGAAGCCATACAGGATCATTATCAGAATATGATTAATGAAATGGAAACACTCGCTAAAATCGTCGATAAACAGAAAGAAGCGGAACAAGCTGTTTCTGATTTGAATTCATTTATTGATGAGCAGAAACAGCGTATTGAAGAAGCAGGCCTGGAGGGGTCCCAATTTTTGGCAACACAGGCATTCACTGCTCAAAATACGCCGACCTTACGATTGTTCACAGCTAATTCCATGGTAGGCCAGATTATGAATAAGCTGGGTCTTGAAAATGTGTATGAGACCGAAGAGCCGGAAGTGTACGGATATTCTGAAGTGACATTGGAAGCACTGCAGAATTTCCAAGATAACGAGAATTTACAATTTCTGTATATTGTTCAGGAAGATGACAATATTTTTGAATCAGACTTCAAAGGAAATCCGGCCTGGGAAAATTTGAGTTTTGTACAAAACGGCAACACACATCAGCTGCCCGGTGATACGTGGACATTCGGGGGTGTGCTGTCAAATCAGGTGCTTACGGAACAGCTGGTTGATGCTATGGTAAATGAGTGATTGGATGACGAGCAGTTTTCGAAAACTAATGATTGCGGTTCTCACCTTTGGAGGTGGAACCGCGCTTTTGTGCATTTTAACATATATTCACATTAATCAGGGCAGTGTCTCCATTTCCGCTGGAACGGTGATTGACGCGATTCTGGCACCTGAAGATACGCTCGAACATCATACGGTAAGAGTACTGCGCATGCCGCGGGCCATAATGGGGATAATCGCCGGTGGGGCACTGGCTGTGGCCGGTGTTGTTTTGCAGACGGTAACGAAAAACCCGCTGTCATCTGCAAGCACGCTTGGGATTCATTCCGGGACATATTTTGCTGTTGTCTTTTGCACGGTGTTTTTCCCGGCAGCACTGATTGGAAATGGCATCATTGCAGCGTTCGCGGGCGGTATTGTCACCTTTCTGATTGTGTTTACATTGTCGGGCGGCAGTAATGCCTCACCTGTTCGTATGGTGCTTGCCGGAATGATTGTGACCTTCTTGTTTTCATCGTTAACAAGTGTTTTGCAGATTTTCTATGAAAATGAGACTGCAGGTCTGTTCTTATGGGGTTCCGGCACACTTGTCCAAAATGATTGGAGCGGTGTTCATTTTTCCTTACCGATTGTCGCAATCGGACTCCTGGTGATCGTTCTGATGACCTTCAAATTGGATACCCTGACGCTGGGGGATGACGTTGCTACAGCCCTTGGTCAGAATGTGGGCATCGTCAAATTTGCCTCCATTACAGCGGCGGTGCTGTTGACGTCTGTGACAGTCAGTGTGGTGGGACCGATCGGATTTGTAGGCCTTGTGGCACCGCATATCATTAAGCTTATTGGCTACCGGAAACATTTGCCGCTGGTCATTGCATCATTTATCTGGGGAGGCAATGTTCTTTTATTCGCGGATGTCCTGGCACGAATCATTGATCCATCATTCTCAGAACTGCCTGTCGGGGCGATAACAGCACTTATCGGAGCTCCATGGCTTATTTACCTTGTCTTAAGGATGAAACGAAATAAATATGGCGATGAGAACACATCAGTCATTGCAGGAAAAGCATCCGTCAGCTGGCCGCTCAAACGCATTATTCCAATCTTGCTTGGGATTATAGTGATTACCATGTTTGTTAGCTTAGCCTCCGGAAATTACGGTTTTGAGCCTGTATTGTTATGGAATGCATTCTTTGGTGACACGGATGAATTTATGCTTGGCCTTGTAATGGATTTAAGATTGCCAAGAGCACTCGTGGCACTGATCAGCGGAATGGTTTTGGCCGCAAGTGGGCTTGTTTTCCAGGGTGTTTTGCGTAACCCGCTTGCAGACCCCTCTGTCATCGGAATTACATCCGGCGCCGGGGTTGGCGCGCTTTTGACGATGTATGTATTCGGTGTGGCAGCTGTCTGGATACCTGTCGGAGCTATCATTGGCGCATGTTTGTTTTTTATATTTGTCATGCTTATGGCGATACGAGCGAAATTTCAGCCGACTATTTTAGCTTTGCTTGGGATTGGTGTGTCTGCATTCGGTCAGGCGATTATTCAAATATTGGTCGTTCAGGCTGATATGAATGTGGCATCAGCACTGACCTGGCTCTCAGGCACCACATATGCAACAGGCTGGTCGGAATTATTGAATTACCTGATATGGCCGGTTGTGCTTTTATTGCCGATTTTAATAATCCGAATCCGGAATCTTGATACATTATCATTAGGGGATGATACAGCGAAGGGGCTTGGTCTGAAAGTCATGTCAGTAAGGTTCCAGCTGGCATTAATAGCGACATTACTGGCAGCATTCAGTGTGGCTGCGGTAGGGACAATTGGATTCATCGGTCTGATTGCGCCGCATTTGTCACGTTTGCTTGTCGGGCCTTCCAATCAGCGTTTGCTTCCGGTGACGATGCTGACAGGCGGTGTGTTACTGGTCATTGCTGATTGTTTAAGCCGGACGCTTTTGGCACCAAATGAAATTCCATCCGGCATACTGGTTGCGATTATTGGCGCGCCATATTTTCTGTGGTTGATGCGGAGACGTGCGTAGGGGAGAAGGGAAAAAAAGATGCGCCTGCTGGTGTTAATGCCAGCGGGCGCATCTTTTTTTATTTATGCTTTTTCTTTTTCTTGTCTTTCTTTAATCCAGTTAATCAGACCGCCGCTTACGATAATTTCACGCTGGCGATCGGACAGATTATGTTCAGCGGTAATTTCTTCACCACTGTTTGGCAATGTCAATTTGATTGTGTCATGGTTTTCCACTTGATTGCGCAAATCCTCAAACTGTAATTGGTCCTCTTTATTAAGTTTGTCATAATCTTCTTCGTTCACGAGTTTGAGTGGAAGCACGCCAAAGTTGACGAGATTTTGCCAATGAATGCGGGCAAAGTCTTTAACGAGTACGGCACGCAAGCCCAGATATCTTGGTGCCAGTGCAGCGTGCTCACGGCTTGACCCTTGACCATAGTTAAAACCGCCGACAATTGCGTGGCCTGATTTTTCTTTGGAAACATTTGCCCGGTCAACATAAGTCGGATCAACGTCTTCATAAGTGAATTTACTGATTTCCGGCAGGTTACTGCGATATGGCAGAACACGGGCGCCGCCGGCAAGAATTTCATCAGTTGAAACATTGTCGCCGACTTTTAATAGAACAGGGACGTTCAATTTATCCGGTAAACTATCCATTGCAGGTATAGACGCGATGTTCGGTCCTTTTACAAGTTCTTTCGTTTGTGCTTCTTCATACGGCAACGGTTCTTCAAGCAAGCGCTTATCGACGTTTGGCTCACTTGGATCAGTGACTTTCGGATAAGGGAAGTCCAATGTTCTTGGATCGGTAATTTCCCCGGTCAACGCAGAAGCTGCTGCCGTCTCAGGACTTGATAAAAACACGCTGTCTTCTTTGGTCCCGGATCTGCCGGGGAAGTTCCGCGGTGTTGTCCGTAAGCTGTTCCGGCCTGAAGCAGGTGCCTGACCCATACCGATACAGCCGTTGCAGCCGGCCTGGTGAAGTCTTGCGCCTGATTGCAGCAGGCTTGCGATATGCATTTCTTTAACAAGGTTTGTGAGCATCTGTCTGGATGTCGGGTTAATATCAAATGATACGCCACCTGCAATGTTTCGATCCTTTACGATTTCAGCAGCAATGGCAAAATCACGATACCCCGGGTTAGCTGAGGAACCGATGTAAGACTGGTAGATCGGAGTTCCTGCAAGTTCTCTGGCAGGGACTACATTTCCGGGACTGGATGGTTTGGCAACCAATGGCTCCAGTTCAGAAAGATTGATTTCTTCATGTATGTCATATGTCGCGTCTCTATCTGCGGTCAATTCAACCCAATCATCTTCACGGTCCTGCATGCTCAGGAATCGCTTGACTTCATTGTCAGAAGGGAAGACGGTCGCTGTTGCACCAAGTTCCGCTCCCATGTTGGCGATAACGTGACGATCCATGGCAGATAAATTATCAAGGCCCGGACCATAATACTCGATAATTTTTCCTACACCGCCTTTTACGTCATGGCGTCTGAGTACTTCAAGAATAACATCTTTCGCACTTACCCAATCAGGCAGTTCACCGGTTAATTTGACGCCCATAACTTGCGGCATTTTAATGTAAATTGGCTCTCCGGTGATTGCCATCGCAACGTCAATACCGCCGGCACCCATTGCCAGCATCCCCATACAACCGTTGGCACATGTGTGGCTGTCCGAACCGAGCAATGTTTTCCCCGGGATTGCTAAACGCTGCATGTGTACAGGATGGCTTACACCATTTCCGGGTCTTGAGTAATAAAGACCGAAACGCTGGGCTGCACTTTCCAGAAACAGATGGTCATCCGGGTTTTTGTTATCTTCCTGAATCAGGTTGTGGTCAACATACTGGGCGGAGGCTTCAGTTTTTGCATAATCAAGCCCCATTGCTTCAAGCTCCAGCATGACCATGGTTCCTGTCGCATCTTGTGTCAGGGTTTGATCGATTTGGAGCCCGATTTCTGCACCCGTCTCCATCTTTCCTGAGACAAGATGGTCTTTAATCAGCTTCTGTGTAACGTTCAATGCCAATGTATATCCTCCTTTTGAAATTATGTCTATAATTTATGTCTACAATAGTCCATTCCTCAAATTGAAGTGGTTCAAACACAAATAAGTTTTATGCAGATTGCTTTCTGTATTGATTATTAAAAAATGCCACCGTGATGGTGACATTTGCTTAGGTTATTATTCTGCTTTGTGTGCTTCGATTTCGAAAGTGATTCGTACTTCGTCGGCTACAAGTACGCCGCCTGTTTCCAATGTAGCGTTCCATGTCAGACCAAAGTCTTTACGGTTGATTTTTGTTTCACCACTGAAACCGGCTACGATATTTCCGCTCATTGGGTCTTTGCTTTGACCTTCAGAAACAACATTAAATGTAACTGGCTTTGTAGTGCCAACCAATGTAAAGTCTCCTGTGACTTCATAATTGTTGTCTGATTTTTTCTTGATGTCATTGGCGACAAACGTTGCTTTTGGATGATTTTCAACATCAAAGAAATCGCCTGAGCGCAAGTGGTCATCACGGTCTTTGTTTTTTGTATCAATACTGGATACATCAATAGTTGCTTCTACCTTTGCATCTTCCAGATTTTCCGGGTCAGCCTCGATAACAGCGTCAAACTCATTGAAATGACCTTTCGCTTTTGAAATCATCATATGTTTTACTGAAAATCCGATTTCACTGTGTACTGTGTCGACATTAAATGTTTCTTTTGCCATAATTAATTCCCTCCATTGGTTACTTTCTGTAACTTAGTATATAATGATAAATTGCTAGTGTCAAGTAACAAACGAAAATTATTTTGAATTCAGTCTAACTTTTCCCCGGTGCATATTTCGCTAAACATAATTCCCGTGCTATACTGTAAATAGATTTGGGGTGGTTCAGCATGAAGGAATTAAGCATCATTCCGTGTGGTCGGAAAAAGATTTGGGATAAACAACCGGAGCTGGGGCCGGTGGCGGCAAAAGATGCCTATATCGGGACACTGCATCAGCGTACACGGGAATATGCGCAGCTGTTTACCAATCAGTGGGTTATATTATCTGCCAAACATGGTTTTTTATTCGCTGAGGATGAGGTGGATGGTCAGTATGATGTCACATTTAACCGGAAGAATGATGAGATCATAACATTTGATAAATTGATACGGCAGATGAAAAATAAACAGTTGGATCAATTCGACAAACTAGTGGTTCTGACCGGGAAAAAATATAAACCTATTATTAATGGAACATTTCCGGATGATATGCCCAAAACGTATCCATTGCTGCAATTTGGCGGTATTGGCTACATATTGCAGGCGCTCAAGCAATCAACGGAGGCGAATCAGCCCATTCATAAATAAACAGGAGAAGATACCATGACACGACCATTGCTTATAGCACTTATCCTTATTGCTTATATCATATATGTCGGGTTTAAACACAAAGAGACGTGGAAGAAATTGTCCATCATGCAGACTGCCGGTGTACTCGTTACATTTGTTGGCATTATCAGTATTGCAGGTGTCATACTCTTTTATGGCAGTCGTTTTATAACGGATGCCATATCGGGTGATATTACCGGATTTATTATTAAATTTCTTGGTATCGTTGTTATCATAGTAGCTGCAGCGGTCAGTTTCACTGCAATAGCCGGTAAAATTACAAATGGCGTGATTCCGATAACACGCCGCGACCAGAAATAGAAGATAAGAGCGATAGAGTTAAAGCGTTTGAAAATGGTTCACAAACAAGTTATAATAAATTTAACAAAAAAAGCATAATTTAAAAGCCTGCAGGGGAGCCGTTTGGCTGAGAGTGAACAGATGTCTGTTCTGACCCTTCGAACCTGTTAGTTAATACTAGCGCAGGAATGGTGGCTTTATTGATGGAACGATAGCAATGTGAGCGGAATTTCCCCATCAGGAAGCTTCCCCTTGGCATTGCTTTTTTTGTATGCAAAATAAGCAGGCAGCATCTGGTTGCCGGTTAAAGGGGAGGAAGATTCATGCGTTCCAATCGTACGTTATTTTTAATTGAAGTGGCGATGTTTACAGCCCTGGCATTGATGCTGGATATTATTCCGTTTTTGTCCGTCAAGCTCTGGGTTCAGGGTGGTTCAGTGTCTCTGGCAATGATACCGGTTTTCATTGTGGCATTCCGCTGGGGCCTGAGGGGCGGCCTCTTGTCGGGATTTTTATGGGGAGTTCTGCAAGTTGCCGTCGGTACAGGTTATGTGCTGCATCCGCTCCAGGGTTTTATTGATTATGCACTGGCCTTTACGGTTATTGGATTTGCCGGTGTCTTTAGTAAGCAAATTCAGGAAGCTGTTAAATCCGGTGAGACGAAAACTTATCTCACTTATATAACATTAGGTGTTATACTTGGCAGCATGCTGAGATTTGCGGCGCACTTTGCAGCTGGTGTCGTGTTTTTTGAATCAGCTGTTGATGGCCAATCTGTTTGGGTTTATTCATTGCTTTACAACATTTCGTATATTATTCCATCGCTTGTTATCAGTGCTATTGTGGTTTTCTTTTTATTTCACAAGCAGCCAAAAACGCTCGTGCAAACAGCCTAGTATAATTGAAAATCCGCTCACAGACTAATTGGAAAAATGACCCTTTTGTTCGCTTAAGGGTCATTTTTTTGTATACTTGAGGAAAAAGGAGGGTGACTTGATGCAGGAACTTATCGGTGAGTGCCAGTCATGCGGAAAGAATGTTTATTGCGAAGACGGCTTTTTTGATGGTGTTCATGAAAATGGTAAACTTCTTTGCAATGCGTGTGCTGATGATAAAGAATCGACATAATGGAGGAAATCGCGAAGTTCACAATTTAATGGATGAAATTCGAGGCGTAATCACCGCTTCCTTTCGATGTGCATAGGCTATAGCACAGTTTAGAAAGGAAGTGTCTGACGTGGAAATAACCCTTTCACATTGGCTATACATCATATTCACATTAATAATAATTTTAACGATGATTTTTCGTAAGGGCGTTGTTTTGCCAACCTTACTGGGATCCTTTTTAGTCGCCTGGGTTTATCAAGGCAGTATTGTTGATGGCTTTACTGCAATCTTTAATGCCAACCTCGTCGCAGCGAAAGAACTTTTCAATATCTTTTTGATTATTACCTTTATGATCGCTTTGTTGTATTCGTTGCGGGATCTTGGTGCTGATAAACGAATGATTCAGCCTATCCAGAAATTAATGGTCAATGGTCACATTTCATTTTTTGTGCTGGTAGCGGTAACCTACGTGATATCCTTATTCTTTTGGCCGACACCGGCAGTACCATTAATATGTGCGCTGCTTGTCCCGGCAGCCATCAGGTCGGGGCTCCCGGCAATGACTGCGGCAGTTGCCGTTGCATTGGCGGGGCAGGGGATGGCATTGTCCTCTGACTATATCGTGCAGGTTGCTCCAAATCTCTCGGCGACATCAGCAGGGATTGACACAGCGCTCGTCGCGGATAAAGCAATTGTCTTATCGTTGATTGCAGGCTTTGTTGCCATTGGGACAGCATATATGTTGTACCGAAAAACCATCCGCTCAAAAAACAGTGAGATGAATGAAATTGAAATGAATCAGATGCAAATGGAAAAAGAATCCGAAAACAAAGCACAGTCAATTCATTTAAACACATGGAGCAGAGTTTTTGCGGTACTGGTTCCGGTATCCCTTTTGGCTGTTGTTATTTACATGATGTATGCAAAACTTAATTCAGGAAGGATGACGGGGTTTGAAGGCGGGATGGCGCAGCTTTCGTCGGTGGTGTAGCCGTCATATTGCTGTTGTTATCCACGATCGCATTCGGCCGCCAGAAATCGTTGGACTACATCACAAACCACATTACAGAAGGATTTGTCTTTGCATTTAAAGCAATGGGACCGGTTATCCCGATTGCAGGGTTCTTTTTTATGGGCAGTTCGGACTTTTCAGGAAGCATTCTTGGTATCGAAGAAAATGCGCCCGCATTCCTTTTTGATTTGGTTGAAGCATCACAGGGTTATTTGCCGGAAAGTGCGTTATTGACGGTGTTTAGTATCCTTATTATTGGCATTATAACCGGTCTTGACGGTTCCGGTTTTTCCGGGCTGCCGCTGACAGGCGCTCTGGCAGCATCACTGGAAACAGCTTCGGTTGATGCAGGGACGCTCGCTGCCATCGGACAGATGGGGTCGATCTGGACCGGGGGTGGAACGATTGTTGCCTGGTCTTCACTGATTGCGATTGCCGGTTTCTGTGGGGTATCTGTTATGGAACTGGTCAGGAAAAACTTCGCGCCGGTGATGCTCGGGTTATTCGTTTCTGCCATTCTTGCATTGGTCATATTCTAGTAATTCTCAGGTAAAAATGTTACGATTTTGTGATAAACGGTTATATAACATATGCGAACCAATAATTATTCAAATATCAAAGACAGAAGGTGATAAGATGGCAAGCAATACTGGAGAAATCGTTCAAGAATCTTTAGATGCATTAATGGATGATCATTCATTTTTGCCGGAGTTGGATGGTATGGAACGGCAGCGCGCTTTTTCTTCGCTTCATTCAATTCTATCTACTCCCGATCACGTTAAAAAAACATACTTGCGGGTAGCGCGCGAAAATGGGGAAGTGGAACGCATTCCTGCTTTTCGTGTTCAGCACAACACCATTTTAGGGCCATACAAAGGTGGAATACGCTTTCATGAAACAGTATCTGAAAAAGAGACCGGAAATTTTGCAGCTTTAATGACGTTAAAAAATGCCTTGCATGAAGTCCCTTTTGGCGGTGGAAAAGGCGGCGTTATTATCAACCCGAGACATTATACGAATAAAGAACTTAATCTGGTCTGCAAAAAGTATGTACAAAATTTTAATGAAACACTGGGACCTGATAAAGATATACCGGCACCTGATATGGGAACCGGTGAGCGTGAGATGGATTGGATGATGGGTGAGTATAAAAACATCCATCCGGGCTATCCTTACAGAGGCAGCTTCACTGGAAAAAGTGTTATCAATGGTGGTTCATTGGGACGAAAAGAAGCTACAGGCAAAGGTGTGTACTTTACGTTCCGGTATATGTTCCACGACTTCGTCAAAAATCGTGAAAAATGGCTGAGGGAATTGGATAACCGGTTTGCCCAAAATGCGATTAAACATATCGATAAAAAGCTGTCCGTTGCCGTTCAGGGCTTCGGCAATGTTGGGTCAGTTGCCGCCAGAGAAGCACAGCAATGTCAATACTTAAATAATAAAGTCATTGCGGTGAGTGATCACAATGTCATGCTGTATAATGCAGATGGTCTTGATATAACGAATTTAATTGACTTCTCAAAAGATCATAAAGGTGATTTGCCGACAAATGAGGAGGAACTTAATGAGGCAGGTGTGAAAGCGTCCACACATCATCGTGACGATCTCTTGACGCTGGATACAGATGTCATGATACTTGCTGCCCTTGAAGGACAGATTCATGAAAAAAACATGAAAGACGTAAAGGCTAAAGTAATTGTTGAGGCGGCCAATGCTCCTGTTACAAGTGAAGCGGACAGTTTCTTGAGCGATAACGGGGTTATTATCATTCCGGACATCCTGGCCAATGCCGGTGGTGTCATCGTATCCTATCTGGAATGGCTCCAGGGGCGGGAAACCCAATTCCTCACTGAGCCGGAAGTTTATGATCGCATGTTTGATAAGATGAAAGCAACGTTTGACACGATTTATCCGCAATTTTATGGCGACCCGTTTCCATTGCGGCAAAACTGCTACATCCAGGCTGTCATGAAGATTTCAATCATTACGTATAGACAAGGTAAATTATATTAGTGTGAATGAGAAGAAAAACTCAGCTGTCGCCACGTTTTTTCGAAGGTCAAAGCCTGAAGTCAGATTTGAAGAAATTGATGAACCAGCGAAATAGTCATGTGAGGAGATATACTTTCTTACCTTATAGAAAAGGCATTCTTTTACAGAATGTCTTTTTTTGCAATTAGGAAAGATACATGCTTTATGCATAAATGCAACTAAGATATAGTGTTCCATAAACTTTAGTAAAAATTTGACATATTTAATAAAAAATGGTAATTTTATTTCAAATAATTTGAATATATAGTTTATTGTGAAAGTATAAGTGCAAACAAGGTATTTTTAACAGGTTTTTGTAATCGATTACATTATACTGGGAGGGATAGCGTGGCGAAAGTGAAAAATCGTTGGTTAATTGCTTTATCGGGGGTTGGTATACATATTTGTATAGGGTCAGCGTATGCCTGGAGCGTATTTACGAACCCAATGGCTGATGAGTTTGGCTGGAGCACAAGCCAGATTTCATTAGCCTTCAGTATTGCAATTTTTCTTCTTGGATTCTCTGCTGCATTTATGGGAAAGTTTGTTGAGAAACGGGGCCCTCGTATATCCGGTATGTTATCCGCGCTTTTCTTTGGGGCAGGTGTTATGGGTACAGGGGTTGCGACTGCTTATGAATCACTGACCTTAATGTACTTTTTTTATGGTATCATCGGCGGAATTGGACTCGGTATTGGTTATATAGCACCAGTATCAACGCTTGTAAAATGGTTTCCAGATCATCGGGGGCTGGCAACAGGGCTTGCTATTATGGGTTTTGGCTTTGCATCGCTGATTAGTGGTCCTGCAGGAGAAGCACTAGTCAGTTCAGTAGGCATTCCAAATACATTTTATATTTTGGGAGCAAGCTATCTCGTCATTATGATGGCTGCATCACAATATTTGTCCCCACCTCCCGAAGGATGGAAACCAAAGGGTATGAAGGATGAAATAGCTGATGAACCAAAGAAAGAAAAAGAGGATCTTTCGCAAATGACTGCTAATCAGGCAATTAAAACGAAACCTTTTTGGATGTTGTGGATGATGTTATTTCTTAATGTTACAACAGGTATTGCTATCATCTCTGTTGCATCCCCAATAGGGCAGGAAATAACTGGCATGTCCGCTGTAGCTGGTGCGACAATGGTAGGGATAATGGGGCTTTTCAATGGTGTCGGCAGACTTGGATGGGCTACAATTTCAGACTATATCGGAAGACCGAATGTGTATACCATATTTTTTATTATTGGCACTGTTTCCTACTTCTTATTGCCAATTATAACATCGGTAATCTTATTTCAAATTTTAGTGTATGCTATTGTATCTTGCTATGGCGGAGGGTTTTCGTCTGTTCCGGCGTATATCGGTGACTTGTTTGGAACCAGACAGCTTGGTGCAATACATGGCTATATTTTAACTGCCTGGGCGGTTGCCGGTGTCGTCGGGCCAATGTTGCTGTCATTGATCTATGACAATACAAATAGCTATCAATTGGTTTTGGTTATATTTGGTGGAATGCATGTATTATCTCTAGTAATTTCCCTTTGGATAAGAGTTGTTTTGCGGAAAATGAAAGAAGAAAAAATAAATATAAATAATTCACAGGCTTCAACCTTTTAAGTTAAGCAGATGTAGGATTGTCTGTTTCTAAAGGATCTTTATTGTCTTTGAAAGTGTTTTCCTGTTTCTTTTTTATTAATATGTTATAATATTTAAAAAACAAGGAATTAAATATTAAATTATGAAAATTAGGTTGTAACCATGTGTAAAGGCGTTCATTAAAAACTGGGGAGGGAATAACATGCAGGACCAGGAGCATGTCGTGGTGACAATTGACGGAGCGGAGTATTTGGGAGCCCCTGATCAGAATCTGCTTGATTTGATTAACACAACGGGCAAATTTGTACCGCAAATCTGCTACAACGAATCACTCGGCCCCGTCCAGACGTGTGACACGTGTATGGTAGCCGTTAACGGTGAAATCGTGCGCGCCTGCGGGACAGAAGTTAAAGCCGGGATGGAAGTGAACACACAGCTGGAAGGTGTCGGCGCCTCTCAGAAGGAAGCACTTGACCGTATTTTGGAAAAGCATGAACTGTACTGTACTGTTTGTGATTACAATAACGGCACATGCGAAATTCATAATACAGTAGCCGAATTTGGACTTGAACACCAATCGCGTCCATTTGAGCCGAAGCCATATGAGATTGATGATTCATCACCTTTTTACCGTTATGATCCCGATCAGTGCATATTGTGCGGGCGCTGTGTGGAAGTTTGTCAGGATGTTCAGGTCAATGAGACATTGCTGATTGACTGGGAGCGGGAACAGCCGCGGGTTGTCTGGGATAATGATGTCCCGATTGATGAGTCCTCATGTGTCAGCTGCGGGCAATGTGTCACGGTTTGTCCATGTAACGCGCTGATGGAAACACCAATGCTCGGGGAAGCAGGCTATATGACCGATCACGAGCCAGGCCTGCTGCGCTCGATGATTGATGTGACGAAAAAGGCAGAAACAGGTTACGGGCCATTGTTTGCTGTGTCCGATACAGAGGCATCAATGCGGGAAGATCGCATTGAAAAAACTAAGACTGTGTGTACATACTGCGGTGTTGGATGCACATTTGACGTCTGGACAAAAGACCATAAAGTGTTGAAAGTCGAGCCGCAGCAAGATTCTCCTGCAAACGGAATTTCAACGTGTGTAAAAGGAAAGTTCGGCTGGGATTACGTGAACTCGGAGGAGCGGCTGAGAAAACCGCTGGTCCGTGAAGGTGACTCTTTTGTCGAGGTTGAATGGGACGAAGCACTGGATTATACAGCTAAACGGTTTGCTGACATTAAAGCTGATAAAGGTCCAGATGCGTTAGGATTTATTGCTTCTTCAAAGGCTACCAACGAAGAATCGTATACCATGCAGAAATTGGCGCGTCAAGTTTTCGGCACTAACAATGTGGATAATTGCTCGCGTTACTGTCAGTCACCTGCAACGAAAGGCCTTTTCCGAACAGTCGGACATGGGGGTGACTCCGGTTCGATCGATGATATTGCAGATGCTGATATGGTCATAACAATCGGATCCAATACAGCAGAGTCCCATCCGGTGCTGGCATCACGGATTAAGCGCTCGCAAAAATTATTCGGGCAGAAATTGTACGTGTTTGATCTAAGGAAACATGAAATGGGAACTCGTGCGGACCGGTTCTTCCAGCCGAAAAGCGGTACAGATTTGGTATGGCTGTCTGCGGTAACGAAATACATTATTGATCAGGGCTGGGAAGACCGTGCGTTTATCGATAAATGGGTGAACGATTTTGATGCGTATCAAGAATCTTTGAAAAAATTCACGTTAGACTATGCTGAAGAATTAACAGGCATTTCCAAAGATGAACTGAAACAAATTGCTGAACAAATTGCGAACGTGGGTAAACTGGCGATTTGCTGGGCAATGGGGGTAACACAGCATCAGCTTGGCAGTGATACAAGCACAGCTATTTCCAACCTGCTTCTGGTTACCGGCAATTATATGCGGAATGGAACCGGTGCCTATCCATTGCGCGGGCATAATAATGTTCAGGGCTGCAGTGATTTCGGAAGCATGCCGAATTTCTTCCCGGGTTATGAGAAAGTGGCCGATGATAAGGTCCGTAAGCGTTATGAAGATGCTTGGGGTGTTGAGATTCCGGCTGAGCCCGGCAAGGATAACCATGAAATGATCGGTGCCATTCATGAAGGCACGCTGCATTCGATGTATATTCTCGGTGAAGATACCGGCATTGTTGATGCCAATATTAATTACGTGACCGACGCTTTTGAAAAGCTGGAATTCATGGTTGTCCAGGATTTGTTTTTAACAGAAACAGCGAAATATGCCGATGTTATTTTACCTGCAGTTCCAAGCCTTGAAAAAGAAGGTACGTTTACAAATACCGAACGGCGGATTCAGCGCCTATACCAAGCACTTGAACCTGTCGGCGATTCCAGACCGGATTGGGCAATCATCATGGATTTGGCGGCGAGATCTGGATATGAATGGGGATATAACAGCCCATCTGATATTATGGATGAGTCCGCTTCCCTTGCACCGTTATTTGCCGGTGTCAGCTATGACAGACTGACCGATTATAATAGCCTGCAATGGCCGGTTGCTGCAGATGGCACAGATTCGCCACTTCTATTTGTAGACGGGTTTCCATTTGAAGATAATAAAGCAAAACTGTATCTATTGGACTACGAACTGATGTATGAGACGAACGACGAATATGATCTACATGTCAATAACGGCAGAGTGCTTGAGCATTTTCATGAGGGCAATATGACCTATAAATCAAAAGCCATCTCGAGTAAAATGCCCAGTGCTTTTATTGAAGTATCGCCTGAGCTGGCGAAAGAACGCGGCATAAACGAAGGTGCTGAAGTGAAACTGATTTCTGAATCCGGTGAAGTGACAGGCTCCGTGCACATTACAGACAGAGTGAGCGGCAGGGAATTGTATTTGCCATTGAATGATAACGGCAAAACAGCCGTCAATTACTTAACCGACAATAGTGTTGATAAAGATACTGATACACCTGCTTTCAAAGAGATAGCCGTCAAAATGGAAGTCATCAAGAAGAAAGGCAAAAGCCCGTTGCCGCCGAATAATTACCGTCGCGGAAATCCGCAGCCGCAAATCGGTGTTCAGCCAGAGCGGAAATGGGAACGAAACGACTATGAATTTCCGGGAGGTCAGGTGAAGCAGCGTGGCTGAGCAAATTTCCAGAATTAAACGTATGGAGGTTCCTGAAGAAACGATTCAGGAAAAGAATCTTGATGAGGTTGTAAAGTCCGTCAGTGAAAATAAGGAAGCCATCTTAAAAGGAATCGATTTGCTGGAAACCTTGAATCAAAGCGGGACATTGGATATGGTAAATGCATTTGTTAAACATCGTGAAGATGCGTTGGAGCATGTTATGCGGGAGTTAAACAAGCCCGAGTATTCAACGATTCTGGAGAACCTGACAAATCTTCTATTGATGTTAGGTGATATGAATATGGAGGACCTCCAGGCATTTGCCGGTCGTCTGAATCATGGTGTGAAGGAGGCAGCTGCCTCAGAAGTGTCGGAGAAAACGTCGTATATGGATCTGATAAAAGCGCTGAAAGATCCGGAAATTAACCGTAGCGTCACCATGTTGCTGCAGTTTTTACGAGGCATGGGAAAAGATTAGCACGTATAGCCCTGACAATCATTCACAAAGGTTGTCAGGGCTATTTTTAAAACAATAAGAATTTGCAATATTTACTTTTGCGTGTATTTAGAATAAAATAGAGTTGTACTATCAAAAACCGATATGACATAAAATAGATGGAGGGTTTTATCTTGTGAACTTTCCGAAAAGGGGGAAGAGAAAGTGAATAGTATTTTAATTGCCGTTCTTGGTCTGGTTGTTTTTGCACTGGGCTACCGCTATTATTCCAAGTTTATAGCGGAAAAGATTTTTCGTCTTGATCCCGACTATGTGACGCCGGCTCATAAATACAAAGATGGTGTCGACTTTGTGCCGACAAACAAATTTGTACTGTGGGGTCACCATTTCACGTCAGTTGCGGGGGCAGCACCGATTCTCGGGCCTGCTATTGCGGTCTATTGGGGCTGGTTGCCTGCGCTTTTGTGGGTTGTTCTGGGAACCGTATTAGCAGCGGGTGTCCATGACTTCGGGACGCTGGCCATATCGATCCGCAATAAAGGACAGTCGATTGGCACACTGGCAAATAAGCTGATAGGGCAACGGGCTAAGATTCTGTTCTTATTTATCATCCTTATTCTTGTATTAATGGTAAATGCTGTATTTGCCTGGGTCATTGCCAATCTATTTGTTTCGTTCCCGGCAAGCGTCCTGCCCGTATTCATTCAAATTCCGCTTGCGATTTGGATTGGGTATGCCGTGTATAAGGGTAAAACAAAAATGCTTTTGCCCTCGGTCATTGCACTTGCCGTCATGTATCTGGCAGCAGTTCTGGCAAGTCGTGTAGGCTTTTTACAGATCGATTTGGTTTCATACTTTGGAGGCGAAGGCAGTGCCGGTTTATTTGGACTTGGCGCCGTCAATAGCGCTTTCTTCATTTGGATTCTGGTCTTAATGGTTTATGTGTACATCGCGTCGACTTTGCCGGTCTGGAAACTTCTTCAGCCGAGAGACTTTATTAATTCCCACCAGCTTGTAGTCGGACTGGGCATTCTGTATTTAGGTTTGCTGTTCACCAATCCGGAAATTACCGCGCCGGTTACAAATCCGGGCGCTGACACATCATGGTTCCCGCTGTTATTTATCACCATTGCATGTGGTGCCATATCCGGGTTTCATGGTCTGGTGTCAAGCGGGACATCTTCCAAGCAGATTGACAAAGAAACGGATGCTCGTTTCGTCGGTTACTTTGGAGCAGTCGGTGAAGGAGCACTCGCGTTAATTTCTATCCTGGCAGTCGTGACATTTTTTGGTAACACGGATGAATTTTTTGGAACCTACAGCAGTTTTACGGCAGCTAATGAGGCCGGTTTGAATGTGTTTGTTGAAGGTGCAAGTGTATTGGCTTCCGGTCTGGGGATTCCTGTTGATATTGCCGCAACGATTGTGTCGATTATCGTTGTCAGTTTTGCAGCAACAAGTCTTGACACATCTGTAAGGCTGATGCGTTACATCATTGCTGAGCTCGGTACAGAATATAAAGTGCCGGCGCTGACTAAAATGCATGTGGCAACATCTGTTGCGGTTATAGCAAGTACTATTTTGGTATTGATGCCTGAAGGATCAAGAGGATTTGGCTCCGGAGGGTATCTGCTTTGGCCGCTGTTCGGTACGTCCAATCAACTCTTGGCCGGTATCAGTCTGCTTCTCGTTTCCATATGGCTTAAAAGGCGGGGAAGCAACTATTTAGTGACATTGATTCCAATGATTTTTGTGATGTTCATGACACTGTGGGCGATGTTTGAACAGGTGTTGTTTGAATGGTCCTGGTTCGGAAGCGATCCGAAATTGCTTCTGTTTGTTCTCGGTTCCATCATATTTGTTTTTGCCGTCTGGATTGTTCTGACAGCATTCAGTACATTAACGCGCAATATGGACTCACCAGAGGACCTGGATGAAAATATAAAATAGGTAAGAAACTTCGGCTGCCGCCTCGTCTTTCCAGAGGTCAGAAGCCTTAAAGTTAGACTGGAAAAGTCAGCTACAGTGATATACTTTCTTATCTTAGAACAAAAGGGATCAAGCATTGTGCTGATCCCTTTAGGATTTATAAAGAGGTGAGATCATGCTTGAACAACTCAAGAGACTTGTGGCGTTTTATGAAGAGGTGTTAAGTATGCCGCATCGCCAGGAAATCGCCAGGGAACTGCGTGATCAGGATGATTTATTTTTATTGCTTTTATATTCCGAAATGATTGGCATTCCAAATCCGGTTTATTATTACACACTTGAACTGTATCCGTATATGATTGAAGAGTTTCATGACTGGCACCTGCGCATGGGCATGGATAAGTCACCACTGACAGGTATTCGCTGCTGCTAGGATTGGAAATACAGCTTTTTTTGAAACTGATGACAGAAAGGAAGTATGCCGGATGGAAGTCCTGAATAAAAAGATTATTTTCGTCGGTGGAAAGGGCGGTGTCGGCAAGTCGACAACTGCTGCGGCGATCGCATGGAAGTCCGCCGGAAAAGGGCACCGCACATTATTGATTTCCACTGACCCGGCTCACAATTTAGGTGATATTTTTGATCAATCGATTGGCGGCAGTACAACAAATGTTTCTGAAAATCTGTTTGCGCTTGAAATCGATCCGGCTATTGAGACTGACGCGTATATTAAAGGTGTGAAAGCGAATATCCAAAATGTTGTGCAGTCAAGCATGATGGAAGAAGTCCATCGTCAGCTTGATACTGCGAAGGCTTCACCCGGAGCAGACGAGGCAGCGTTATTCGATCGATTGATTTCCATCATATTAGAAGAAAGTGATGGATACGATAAGCTGATTTTTGACACAGCGCCGACAGGTCATACAATAAGACTTTTGTCACTGCCGGAATTAATGGGTGTTTGGATTGAAGGCATGCTAAAAAAACGGCAGAAGACAAATGAAAATTACTCGGCTTTGCTTAACGACGGTGACCCTGTGGAAGACCCGATTTATGATGTGTTAAAAGAGCGTCAGGAGCGTTTTTCCAAGGCACGGGAAATATTGCTTGATGGCAGCTTAACCGGTTTTGTTTTTGTGCTTAATCCGGAACGTCTGCCGATTGAAGAAACGAAAAAAGCAATTGAATTACTCGATCAGTACCATTTGCATGTGAGAACTCTGATCGTCAATAAAATTTTGCCTGACGATGCAGATGGCGAATTTTTGCTTAAACGAAGAGAACACGAGCAGCAATATATGGAAATGATTAGAAAAGAATTTCAAAAGCAGGAGAAAATTTATGTTCCGTTGTTCCCACATGATATAATTAAACAAGAACATCTTGAAACAATTAGTCAGTATTATAAGGAGGAGGACATTGTTAGATGAAAGCATTTGTACATGAATACGGAAAACTGAAAATAAAAGATATGAGTGTGCCTTTCGCTGATCATGGACAAGTTAAGGTATCTATCAAAATGGCCGGTTTTAATCGCCGCGATGTAGCTGTGCCGGATCGCAGAGGAAATGATGCGGGTGCATTAATTCTTGGTTCTGACGGCGCTGGTGTTGTGGAGGCCATCGGTGAAGGTGTCTCTGAATTCTCTGTTGGGGATGAAGTGATAGTTAACCCGTCGCTTGGCTGGTACGAAAATACGGAAGCACCGCCAAAACAATTTGATATTCTTGGGATGCCTGATAATGGCACATTTACCGAAACAATCGTTTTGCCCGCAGAACAACTCGAAAAGAAACCCGGGCATTTATCCTGGGAAGAAGCAGGTGTGCTTGCGTTATCAGGATTGACAGGATACCGGGCGTTATTTACTAAAGGAAATTTGCGGGCTGAAGATACATTGTTTATCCCGGGTGCCGGAAGCGGTGTGGCAACTTACTTGATTCAATTTGCCAAGAAAGCCGGTGCACGTGTAATTGTTTCTTCCCGAAGTGAGGAGAAGTGCAGCCAGGCACTTGAACTGGGTGCTGACCGCGCGATTGACACCAATAGTGACTGGTCTTTCGAACTGAAAGATGAGACAATCGATATTGTCATTGACAGTGTAGGAGAGGCCACATTTAACCGGTCTCTTGATGTACTGAAAAAAGGCGGCCGCTTTGTGACATTCGGCGCCACAACAGACGATACAGTTGAACTGAATCTGCGCAAGTTTTTCTACGGGCAATATAAGCTTATCGGTACGACAATGGGCAGTCAGGAAGAACTGCAAGCCATGCTGGCATATATCGACGAGCATCAGATCCATCCGGCGGTAGACCGGTCATTTTTGCTGGATGACGCACAAAACGCCCTTGAGTATCTGAAAGAATCGAAACAATTCGGGAAAGTCGTCCTGAATGTCAGTGAATCATAACGAGCAGACTCTTCATGTTGGAGAGTCTTTTTTGTGTTCCATAGTTAAAAGCTATGCCTGATTGCGCTTCATTGCAAATAAGGCGTGATCTTGTCAATTGCTTGCTGCATCCGCTCACTATTCCGCTGATAAAGCTGTTTGGATGCCTGATTTTCGGTGGCCAGAGCAAATAATTCGAGGTCAGCTTGGCATTTTTTCATTGAAGCCAGCAGAAGCGGCTTCTCAGTTGGCACGGGAACCGTCAGTTTATCATCGTATAAGTCAACTGTTAATTGACCGTCACTGTCGACTTGGGCAAGAAAAACATTTTCAATGCTGATATTCATCTTCTCGAGTTCCGTTTCCAGCCAATTCGTATTCAATGACGCATTGGCCAAAGGTTCCAGCAAGGCTTTACCATCCATAACCACTGTTTGGGGTTCCTTTTCCGGAGCAACGCTTGCGCCGAGTATTTTCGGTGTAATCGGCTGATTTTCTTTTTTGGGAAGCACATTGACTTTTCCGGTTGGCTCAAGAACGGCGAATTCTACATTGCGTGCATTGAAGATGTTATTGTTCCTGAGCTCTTTGAGCAGGTCATCTGTCGTATAGCGCTCTTTTTTTAAATTGTCTTCCATAATCTTTCCATTTTGGATTAAAACGGTTCCGTTCCCTTGGATGAGATTACGGAATCGTTTGCTCTTAAGCTGCATGAATTCAATGGTAATCGGAATCACAAGCCACACAGCCAGTGCCAGTAAGCCGTACATTACATTTGTCGTCACATCGGTCACATGTATGGCAATGATACCGCCAATAACAATACCCGTAATATATTGAAAGATATCCAGCTGTGACATTTGTTTTTTGCCGAGTGCTTTGGTAATTAAAAATAAGACGATTAAAAAAACGACTGAACGCGTCAATATTTCTGCCCAACCTGGCATAGAGAATCATTCCTTTATGATGGTTATCTGTTACGATTCTGATGAACTTAGCTTTTATATTGAGGTTCTTCTTTGGTCAAATGCAGCACCTGATTTTCCAGGTCATTTTGAACGGTTCGCATTGTATTCCGGACGTCATTGAATATTTCGTCTGCTTTCTGGTCCCGAGTTTTTGCTGAAAGGGATTCAAGTGTTGCTTCGATATTTTTAACAGATGCGAAACATCCTTTTACTTGTGAGCTGACAGTAATTTTGATCCTATCCTTTCGGTTTGAAAATGAAAGCACCGATTAGGCCGAAAATAATGGCAGCCGATATACCGGCACTGGTTACTTCGAAGATACCGGTCACCACCCAATGATACCGTGTTGTTCAGCTTCTTGCATGGCCCCATGAACAAGCTGGTTGCCAAAATTTGTTATTGGAACAGTTGCTCCTGCCCCTGCAAAGTCAATGAGCGGATCGTATAATCCTAAACCATCAAGGATCGCCCCGGAGATGACAAAGATGGTTAAAGTGACCCCTGGATTAAGCTTAAACACATCAAAAAGAATCTGGCCAATGACACAAATTGTCCCGCCGATAACAAATGCCCAGAAAAATATCATTGACTATCACTTCCTGACTCAATCGAGACAGCGTGGGCGATGCACGGAATCGCGTCATTCTGCTGAACACTTAACGGGGAATGCAGTGAACCGGTGGCGACGACAAGAATGCGGCTTAACTGCTCATCCTTCATTAATTTTAAAAAATGACCATAAACACCTACTGCTGAACTTGCGGTGCCGCTTGCCCCCGAGAGTACCGGCTGACCTTCGCGGTAGATGGTCAGACCGCAGTCCTGATAGCTTTCTTCTTGAATGGGGATGTTTTTCTCCCGCAGCATGTCCAGCGAAATTTCCCGGCCGACATGGCCAAGGTCGCCTGTTATGATTAAATCGTAGTAAGATGGATCGATATCCCGCTCTCGTAAATGGGTTTCAATGGTATCGACAGCAGCAGGCGCCATGGCAGCTCCCATATTAAACGGATCTGACATTCCCATATCAACGACTTTGCCGATGGTGGCTGATGTGACAATTGGACCTTCGCCATTTTTAGCAACTAAGGCACAACCTGCCCCGGTAACAGTCCATTGCGCAGTAGGGGGCTTTTGACCACCATATTCAGTTGGGTAACGAAACTGTTTTTCGGTTGCAGCATTATGGCTCGCCGTGCCGCTTAAAATGTAATCTGCCCCATCACCGTTAATAATGAAGGCAGCGAGTGCCAGGCTTTCCATCGATGTTGCACAGGCACTGAATAATCCTAAATACGGGACATCAAGCGTTTTAGCTGCGAAGTTACTCGGTGTGATTTGGTTGATTAAATCACCGCTGATAAAAAAATTCACGTGTTCTTTTTGAATAAGACTGTTTTTGACAGCTGTCTGACTGGCTTCTTCCATCATGATGCGCTGGGCTTTTTCAAATGATGACTGCTTCAGCCACATATCATCATGCAATATATCAAATGCTTCCGGAACATTCCCACCTGCTTCAAACGGACCACCGACAGTCCCTGTGGAGATAATGACCGGGTGATTGTCAAAAACCCATGTCCGATGTCCTTCTAACATTAGAGACCACCCCATTCAATCAAAATGGTTTTTATCAAGGCGATGACAAACGCCGAAAATACCCCATAAACGATAACAGGGCCTGCCAATTTAAACATATTGCCGCCAACTCCAAGGATAAGGCCTTCAGAACGATGCTCAATTGCTGAAGAAATAACTGCATTTCCAAACCCGGTCACCGGAACAGCCGACCCGGCGCCGGCAAATTGGCCAATACGATCGTACACACCAAAACCCGTCAAGAACATGGTGATGAAAATTAACGTTGCAACCGTCGGGTTTCCTGCCGTCTGTTCCGTAAACCCAAAGAAATAAACATAAATGGTGGATATGATCTGGCCGATAAAGCAAATGAAGCCACCTATGAGAAAAGCTTTAATGCAATTTTTAAGTAATGGACGTTTCACTTCTCTTTTGTCGGCAAAGGCTTGGTACCTTTGAGCATTTGGCGGTAAATTTTTCTTCTTGTTATCTGCCATACATTCTCACGCTTCCTTTACGTTTTGTCCTTCTTTAGATTAATAAGACGATCAACTTCTTTGGTTAACTTCTTTGCTGAAATGTCGCGATCATTGATTTTTTTCTCCAGACTTTTGAGCTCAAGGACCAGTTTTTTATCGGCGGAAACCTCAACGTCCAGGTCAGGGAATTCTTCGTCCAATTGTTTTTGGATTTTTTTATTCAAATCGGCCAGCTGGAACCGCTTATGGTGTTTTATTTCAAATGCAAGAATCATTTTATTATCTGTATTGACAGCATGTATGGCTGTGATGTCGTCACGCTGTCTCAAGCTTTCCTTAGCCTGATTTGCAGCGGTTTGATTAATAGAGCTGTTGGTTGAAATCATGCTGTAATTAATATCGTCATTTGCTTCCGGTGGATTTGGATCGTTGCAGCCGATCAGAATTCCAGCAAGACTAAATATCATAAGGAATCTTAAGGCACGCATATCTAACCTCCAGATTTGAGGGAGGCTGGCTTTTAAGGCCAGCCTCCTTATTTAAAAACCTTTATACTGCGGTTCCTCTTGTTCCATTTGCTGTACGCGAGGTTCGACCGATTGCAGAATCGTTTGGGTCTGATTGGCTGCATTTTCATAAAGCTTCTTAGCTTGTTTGTTTTCTGTCTGGAGTGCGAATTGCTCAAAGCTCGCCTGTGCACTCTTAAGACCGGCTATTGTCTGTTTAACCTGGGATGAAACAGTCATGTTGATTTATCCTCCTTTAGAACGGGAATGTATTTATAACAGGTGAAAAAGTTTGCAGAAAAACATGGTCGTTGTCGGCCGGTGTTTTTCTAAGCACTACACTCTTTATAATTTTATTTAATCCCATTATTTATGCTTTCTATTTTTTACCTTTTTCATCGGGCTCATGGTCGAAGCTTTTTAACGAGCCCATAATTTGATAAGGGTATCAAACAAAAATTAAATTTTCGTTTAATATTCTGGAACTTTTCGGCAGGATAATTCGTCATATATAAAAGTGGGGGAGGGCTGGATATGAAAAGAATATTGGTGATTTCTGCATTGGCTGCGGTATGTATCCTTGCTATCGTCTCTTATTTCTTTTATGGGCAGGAGGCAGAGGCTGAGCTTACAAATGGCAATACAAATGCAACGCAGCAGGAAGATTTTATTTTACATATTCGCGTGGAAAGTATGGAAGAGGGTTTTCAGGTGTCAAGGGCTCTTCAGTATGTCGGGGAGGGGTCTGTGGAAGTAGAACATCAGACACCGCTCGTTTCAGTATCATTCAAAAATCAGAATCATGATTATACAGGCAGTACTATGACTAAAACGTTAAATACAGGCAATAGCTACCACCCGCAAGGTCCGAAAACATTTGAAGCGCCAAGGAGTGGCACCTACATATTGTTTTGCGAAGCACGTTTCATGGTCAATGATAAGTTTATAACCATTAATCATCAGGAAGAATTGGAGTTTAATTAAGTCCGAAAACTTTACCTGCTTCGCATTTGCAGAGGTCAGAGGCCGGAAGTCAGACCAAAAAGAACCCCGGCATCGGATGCTTTAATTTAAATCATTATTTTGCTGTTTCAGTTTCGTTTACTATGAAGTCAATGTCTCTTTCCGGTTTATTGTTATTTTCCCATTGTTTCAGTTGTTCAGCAGATGGTTCCGGGACCTCCGGAACGATTACGGAAATACTGTCGGGTGAGACCCATTTCGCGTCCAGTATTGGCCATGTATAATCCAGTACATCCACATCATCGGTTTGATTGCGTAGTGTTTTCTGTTCCCAGGAGTTAAGATCGATGACAACAATGTCAGAAAGCGGCGGATGAGATTCTTCCCGATTAAAATGGAACAGCATTTTTTTCTCGTCAGGTGACATGGTTTTCTGTACCAGTGTTGCCAAGTCAGCAATTAAATATGTTCTGTTTTCTTCGGTCCGGTCCAGCAATAAATAGGAGCATGATGTTGATTCATGGCAAGAGAATTCAAGTAAATACAGATTTCTGTCAGCTGCTTGTATCGGCAGAAGTGTCATTTGTTCAATTGCTTCTTCACGCATTTGTACAGCCTGTAAATAACTGTTTAAAATGGGTACCATTTTTAGATTTACCATAACTTTTTCTTCCGGGAGGGCAAATTCAATAAATTCATCAACTTCTTTCTCATCACCATCTTCAATTTCCTGTTCAACGATTTCCGGTTCCTGGGTGGAATCTTCCGGGGGTGAATCAGATTTGACAATGACCGGTTCCTCGTTGCATGCCATCAAAAACATGAGAGCTATAAAAACAAAAGCTTTCTTTCCCATACCACCGCCCCCTTCAATCAAATCTTTTTATCCATTATACTAGAAATAAGAGCTGAAAGAAGTCCTGAACAATAAAAAACACCTCTGATCTATCACTTGCTCTGCTTTGGACCATTTCAAAGGTGTTTATGATGCTTTTTTTGCACATATATTTTGTAAAGCGTTTTTCCGCTGATAATCTTCCTAAACAACGGAAGGATACCTGTGATATCAATTTATCGGTATTTTTGTTAAACTTAGTTTAAAGCAAGCATTAGATACGGAGGGTTTGATAATTCATGGCAGAAGTGAGGAAACCAATTCCGGTCGAAGAAGCAATCAGTCATGTGTGGGACCACAGGCTAAATGGGAAAGCAGAATTCGTTTCCATTAATGACTGTGACAATAGAAGGCTGGCGGAGGATATTGTTGCCAAACATCCTGTCCCGCCGTTTCCTAAATCACCGTACGACGGTTTTGCGCTGCGTTCAGAAGACACATTGGAAGCGGATAGGGATAATCCAATGACATTTGAAGTCGTGGAGCATATCGGGGCTGGTCAATTGCCGGAAAAAAGATTACATAAAGGTCAGGCAACACGCATTATGACCGGTGCCAAAATTCCAGAAGACGCTGATTGTATTGCCATGTTTGAAATATGTCAAGTACATGAACAGGATAATCGCTCCTTTATGTCCGTTAAACGAACGATTGCCTCAGGACAAAATATTATCGAGAAAGGATCAGAAGTTGCGGACGGGGAAAAGCTGATTAATCGGGGAACATTAATAAGCCCCGGTACAAAAGCTGTTTTGGCCACTTTTGGGTATAGTCAGGTCAAAGTTGCCAAAAAGCCGGTGATAGGCGTCATTGCAACGGGCACTGAATTGCTGGACGTTGATGAGGAATTGAAGCCGGGCAAAATCCGCAATTCCAATGCTTATATGATCACATCACAGATTATCAGAGCAGGCGCTGAGTATAAGTATTTTGGGAAATTGGAAGATGAATTAAAGACCAGTTATGAAACAATTAAACAGGCACTGAATGAAGTTGATATATTAATAACAACAGGCGGCGTCTCGGTTGGTGATTTTGATTTAATGCCGGCAATTTACGAAAAGCTCGATGCTGATGTCCTTTTTAACAAAGTGGCAATGCGTCCGGGAAGTGTCACAACCGTAGCAGCAGCAGGGGGGAAATTGCTGTACGGGTTATCAGGAAATCCTTCTGCATGCTATGTCGGATTTGAACTTTTTGCCAGACCTGCCATCCAGTATTATTTATTTAATCAGACGCCTTTTCTACGGCGGATTAAAGCAATACTGGCAAATGATTTTCCGAAACCTAACCCGTTCACACGGTTTGTACGAAGTTATATCACATATGAAAATGGCAGAGTGAATGCTAATCTTGCGGGAATTGATAAATCCAATGTTGTGACCTCGCTGGCCCATTCCAACAGCTTGATGATATTACCGGGCGGCACACGAGGATTTAAAGCAGGGGACGAAGTTGAAGCAATGCTATTGAATGATCAACAAGGCCAGTCAGAATTTCTGCTTGAATAAGCTGACAACGGATGGATGTCTGTGTCACAAAGACCTGGTTACAAGCCAAGTTTTCTCAATAAAGGAGAGGTTTCTGTGAATAATGAAACAGCGCCAATTAAAGACCATTTCGGAAGAGTACTTAAAGACTTGCGCATATCAGTGATTGATAAATGCAATTTTCGCTGTACTTACTGCATGCCTAAGGAAATATTCGGTGAGGATTACGTGTTTTTATCGGAAAAAGAACTGTTGAGCTTTGATGAAATTATCCGGCTTGCTAATACATTTGCTCGTCTCGGCGTTGAAAAAATCCGCATTACCGGTGGTGAACCGCTGATGCGCAGAAACTTGGATCATTTAATTGCCGAACTGGCCAACATTCCGGGCATTAAAGATATCGCACTGACGACAAATGCTGTCATGTTGACGAAGATGGCTAAAAAACTTAAAGCTGCAGGGCTGGAACGTGTCAATATCAGTCTGGATGCAATTGAAGATGATGTTTTTAAAGACATTAACGGAAGAGGTGTCGGCTCGAGTCCGGTATTAAAAGGGATCGAAGCAGCAAAAGAGGCAGGACTCGGCATAAAAATCAATATGGTCGTCAAAAAAGGTATGAATGACAGCCAGATACTGCCGATGGCTCGTTATTTCAAAGGAAAAGATATTATTTTGCGCTTTATTGAATTTATGGATGTCGGAAATCATAATGGATGGGATTTCAAACATGTCATCTCTAAAAAAGACATCATCAATACAATTAATGAGGAACTGCCGATTGAACCGGCAGAAGAAAATTATTACGGCGAGGTCGCTTCCAGGTATCGCTATAAAGATGGCGAAGGAGAAATCGGTGTTATATCTTCAGTAACCGATTCCTTCTGCGGCACATGTACCAGAATCCGGTTATCGGCAGACGGAAAGCTTTACACATGTCTTTTTGCTTCAGACGGTTTTGATATTCGGGAAAAAATGCGGCAGGATGAATTATCAAACGATGCATTGGAGCAAGAATTGACCAGCCTATGGGGCCGGCGTAAAGATCGTTATTCTGAAGAACGGACTGAAGAAACACAACGCAACCGCAAGAAGATTGAGATGTCTTATATTGGCGGTTAAAAATGATTGGTGAAAGGAGGGTGAAGGTGTGAAAACATTTAAGCTGAGTTCTTTAAAGGTCATTGATAACGAGGATGCTGACATGTTGGAGCAATCAATCCCTCTTTTGGATGGCTTGATTATCAATCGAGAAGATGAGGCGTCCCGGTGGGTAGTTGAAGCTTATCTTGATAAAAATCAATATGACTTTTTCCATAATCTGAGAAAAGATAACGCCGAAGTGTTAATCCAGGTTAAGATTACGAAAGAGAGCAACAGACCAGCCACTTTCATTACGGCCATCATTGATATGAATCAGATTGGCGAGCAAATCAATGTGCTTTTCATGGGAACGATCGTTGATCAGCGAAAAGAAATCATTGAAAAGAAGCTGAAAGCGCTGATCGAACAGGGCTTTCAGGGAGAAGACTTGTTGGAAAAATTTAAAGAGCAGATTTAACGTTTAAGGGCTCGGTTACAGAGCAAAATACGCTATAACAAAGCCTACAGGAGTGCTGATCACATAATGATCAGCACCCTGTTTTTTTGAGTGCTGTTTTTAAAGTTTTTTGTAAAAGAGTTCTTTCCGGTGAAAAATTGTCGAAATTTGAGGCATTTAAGTGCAATGACTGCTATAATGATGTTAAGTTTTTGTAAGTAAACCGATAATATGATTTGAGGATGCAGGGTGTTGTATATGTTTAGACATTCTTTGTTCCGCTGGATAAACTGGCTCTCACCGGTACAGCTGATTTTTTTATTTTACTTTATAGCCGTTATTGCAGCCACGGTACTTCTGGCATTGCCGGCAGCCCATCAGGAAGGCGTAACCCTGCCTTTTATCGATGTACTGTTCACAGCTGTCAGTGCACTAAGTGTAACGGGGCTCAGCACGGTAACAATTGCAGAAACGTTTAGTACAACCGGGATTGTCATGCTGGCGGTCATACTCCAATTAGGCGGCGTGGGTGTAATGGCTGTAGGTACGTTTATCTGGATGCTTATTGGAAAGAAAATCGGACTGAGAGAACGCCGGCTGATTATGGCCGATCAGAATCAGACATCATTTGCTGGCATCGTCCGTCTGGTAAAGGAAATTTTAGTCGTTATTCTGATTATTGAACTGATTGGCTTTTTGATTCTGGGGACGTATTTTCTGCAGTATTTTCCAACCGCAAAAGAAGCTTATTTTCAAGGATTTTTCGGTGCCATCAGTGCAACCACAAACGGCGGCTTCGATATAACGGGGCAGTCTCTCGTGTTATTCCGGAATGATTATTTCGTGCAGTTTATCAATATGCTGCTGATTATCTTTGGTGCTATTGGTTACCCTGTACTGATAGAAATGAAATCTTTCTTATTTGCCAAAGGTAACAGCCGAGTTCCGTTCAGGTTTACGTTGTTTACAAAAGTGACGACTTTAACGTTTTTTGGCTTGATCGTTTTTGGCACCATTTTTATCGTGTTGCTGGATATAGATGGATTTTTCAGAGACAAGTCCTGGCATGAAGTTTTGTTTTATTCTCTGTTTCAGTCGATTACGACACGGAGCGGCGGTTTGAGCACGATGGATATCAGCCAGCTTTCAGAACCAAACCATTTAGTTATGTCTTTCCTTATGTTTATCGGCGCTTCACCGAGCAGTGCCGGCGGAGGGATCAGAACAACAACATTTGCATTAGTTGTTATATTTATAGTTACATATGCCAGAGGCAAGCGCAATATACGCCTGTTTAATCGTGAAGTATATGAGGAAGATTTGTTAAAAGCTGTAACCGTAACCTTAATGGCGCTTATTTTTGTGTTTACAGCGACAGTTGTTTTGCTAATTGCTGAACCATTCGATGTGATTCCTATTCTATTTGAAGTTGCTTCAGCGTTTGGAACGGTAGGTATCTCATTGGGTATAACAGAAAATCTATCAGCCTTCAGCAAAACCGTTATCATGATTTTAATGTTTATTGGAAGAGTAGGCATTATTACATTTTTATTCATTTTCCAAGACAACAAAAGAAGTGGAAAATATCATTATCCAAAAGAAAAAATGATCATAGGATAATCGCTGTCTGTCCATTTGGGGGAGGAAATCCATGTTTAAGGAAATGAAATTGCCAATCCACTATGAAATATTAGAAAAACTGAACCATTCGCTTGATGTGAAAGTCATTGCCGAGGGCATTGAAACAATCGAGCAGCAGTGCGGCAAAAAAACTGGTGAGCCCGTTAAGTGCAAGTGCAGCGTTTAAGAGGACCCACGGTGCTGCATCGCAGTCTGAAGGCAGCAGAAGAATCATTTTAGTTATTCATTGTCGGTTGATATATTCATGATTTTTAATTGATCATTTTCACGGTCGATTGTAAGCTTGTATGTTATCTCTTCCTTTTGAGTTTCTTCTTCAGACTGCTTTGTTTCTGCAGTAACCTCAGCTGTTATTTTAACTTGATTGTCTTCTGTGACATTGCTTTTTAAATCAGAATATTGAAAGTCAACATACTGTGTATATCCTTCCCGGAAGTCAGGGTAGGAATCGGCAGACTGCATTGCACTTCCGAGCAGTGTGTAAGCCCCGACATAATCTCTGATACTGATACTTTCAAAAAAATATTCAGCCACATACTCAGCATCTTCAATCAGCTTTTCAGGATTCTCGGCACTCGTTATATCATCAGTATTTTTAAAATTAAGCTGATCATTATTGGCTTCATTTGACCAAGTTGTCACTTGCTTATAAATGTCATTTGACGGAATGCTGAATCCGATCGTTCCATCAGATGTGCCTACAGCATTAACGCCGATAACATTCCCGGTCTCCCGGTTGATTAGCGGCCCGCCACTGTTGCCCTCAGTTATTTGTGCAGATATTTGATAGGCATTTTCATAGTTGAAGCCATCAACTGTAAAGTTTCGCTCTGTACCGGATATAATACCCAATGTTACGGTGTTTTGAAAACCATGCGGACTTCCGAGAGCAATAACATCATCTCCCGTTTCTGCTTTTTCCTCATCTTCCAATGTTAAAGCGCTCTGATCTGCCAGCTGTGGTACGCGGATAACGGCTATATCGGTTTCCTCACCCTTACCAATTACTGCAGCAGGATAAACATGTCCATTGGCAGTTCTGACATTGATGACATCTGCATTCTTTATGACATGTGCGTTGGTAATAATATCGCCTTTTCCGTTGTATATAAATCCGGATCCGGTTTTCGTGTTTTGCTCGTTTTGGCCCTCTATTTGAACAACACTTTTTTCAGCATTATGAATGATTGTCTTAAGGTCCAGCGTTTCATTGCCGGATTCAACCTCGTTTATCATCGGATTGTTTATAGAAACAGCGTCTGTCTGCCATTGATCGTTCAGAACAGCCAGAATGGCAATACCGGCTGCGATAATGATTATTGAAACGATTAATGGCCCGCGCAGTTGTTTGTCCAATACATTCACCTCGCTGAGGAAAATTCTTATCCTTGCTGATCAGTATACCATCTGATTCGATCA
The DNA here is from genome assembly GCF_001307805.1 of Lentibacillus amyloliquefaciens. Lineage (GTDB taxonomy): Bacteria > Bacillota > Bacilli > Bacillales > Amphibacillaceae > Lentibacillus > Lentibacillus amyloliquefaciens. The sequence goes on from NZ_CP013862.1 coordinate 219,978, forward strand.
ACTTTTATGTTGATATCTTCTTCTTTTTGGTCAATATCGAAGTGGGTGAACTCGAACTCGCCGGTGTCATCGGGAATGAGGGTGTCTGGATAGACATACACTTCATTTGATAATAATGTCTCATCACCGTTCATTAAATTATATTCGATAAGGACGGAATTGATCGGTATCGTCGCGACGCTTTTTACTTTTCCTTTCACGACCACTTCACCCTGGTCATTACGTTCGACATTAGCATTAACAAGTTCTATCGCGTCATTTTCATTTAATTTCCGTTCTTCTTCAGCCGAATTGATTGCCTGCTCAATCCTTTGCTGTTGAGCTGTTTCGAAGGCAGCTTTTTCTTTTTCGATTGTTGTTTTCAGGCTTTGCAGTTTTTCGGATTCCGGTGCATATTTCAAGCCATCTTCCACCAATAATAAGGCATCGGAGAATTGTTTCTCATTCAGCTGCTCACTTGCTTGGGAAAACGTGTAGTCGACGATCTGGCTCCGGATATTACCCGCGACCTCGCTTGCTTCATCGGTTTGGATTGCATCTGCTTCCCATAATAATGTTTTTAAATCGTTTATGCCGGGTTCCTGTTCCAGACTATATCTGAGCTGCTCTAATTTAATGGCACTTCGCTTGTCTGTCAGTTTATTTATGAGTGGATTGACCGCTTCACCGATATAATTCGTTAGTCTGTTTTCAGCATCGTTGATAATTGACAAGGCTTTCTGGAATTCCTGTTTTTCAAGATGCTGTTCTGCTTGACCTACTTGTTTGTCTTCAATATCTATTGCGGTCTGAACAAAGCTCATCAAGGTTCCGGCTTCGGAAAAAGAACTCTTTATATCGAGAGCTGAACTCAGGTGCTTACTTGCTTTTTGATAGTTTTCTTCTACAGCACTTTCTTCAGCTTTTTTATACAAATCCTTGGCCTCGGTGGTCTGATGCTGCTGGAAAATGTAATAAATCCCTATTGTGAGCATCATAACAGCAAAAACCGCTATGGGAAGGTACCAATATTTATTGAATTTACTTTTGGACTCGAGACGTTCAAACATGTCCTTAGGTAATTTTTTTCCGCATTTAATACAGTAGGACTCGTTTTCACGTACATCTGTACCGCAATAAGGACAATGGTGCATAGTCATACCTGCTTTCACTTGAAGTTAAAAAAGTTGTTTGTGTTCGATTATTATAATTAGTTTATCATATTTTTGATATTTTCCGTATACTGTTATCCATAAACATGGATTTCTTGGGATAAAGTTTCATTTTTGTTCTTGTTCTGAGGAATGAAAATCAATTCCTCAGGATGAAGTTTCACTTTAATTAAAACGTTGGAATTGGTATGATGGTAGAGAGATAATTGTTTTGTACATAAATGCAGTAAGGAGGTACACTCATGGAGGTATGGGAAATCGCTTTTGGCGTTGTTTGTTTCGGAGTGCTCGCACTTAATATCGGCTACTGTATATTTGATAATGAATAACATTTAAAAAGACTCAGCCATGCAATTAGCTGAGTCTGACCTGTTTTTCACTTCGTCATTGACCACTCGTTTAATGGAAATATGATTAACTCTGATTTTCCGGTTATATTCTCTCCGCTTATAAACCCGAGGCCATTCCTGCTGTCTTTACTTAGCTGCCTGTTATCACCCATTACAAAATAACTGTTTTCAGGGACTTCAAGTGGTCCGATTTCTCCGGTGTTGTTGCGTATGGCACCAGTAATGAATGTTTGCTTGTATTCCTCGCCATCAATATATAACGTCTCGTTGTCCACTGCAACGTTTTCTCCAGGCAAGGCAATAACCCGCTTTACATAATTTTTCTGCCGTCTGTCGATGATGACGATATCACCGCGTTCAGGATCATTAAACAGATAAGTGAATTTATTAAAAAGGACAATTTCACCGTTTTCAAGTGTCGGCTCCATGCTCTCGCCTTCAACGACAGACGTGACCAGCACAAAAGAGCGCAGCAGAAAGGCTATCACCACGGCTATGAGAACAACTTTTATCATTTCAGCCCATCCATTTTTCTTTTTTGTTTTTTCCATTGATGACATCCTTTCTTGTTTGCTCAAAGATAACTGACATCGGTTGCTATCGCGTTATATGCCTCTTGTTTTATAAGTTTTCCTTCTATTGGCTTGTTGAATGAAAATCGATAAGCTTCATTTCGTTTATAGTACATATTTATCTCCTTCAGAAGAAATGGTTCTTCAGCAATATTCACTGGAACTTGTCATGTTTTGTTGAAGTGTGCTATGGTTATGTAAATTGACGAAGGGAGTTGCTTTTTAAACTACATGTGTGCTGCAGACAAGCTTTTGGATCGAATTGAATTTTTGCGAAATAAAATGACAGAAATAGCTTTTGACAAAGGCTTCACCAGTAATGAAGCAATTACGACAAGCCAAGAGCTTGATAAACTTTTAAACCTCTATGAATCTATGAAACAAGTGAATGGGCAGAAAAAAGTTGAGTAATGTTGACTGAATGATTTTTGCCTTCACCGGTTAAACTCTTTCTAAATGAAAGCGAAAGCTCTTCCGTATAACAGTGCAGCTTTCCCCGTATGCACTGAAATCAATTCCCGTTTAGTATCACAATATATTTTGTCCGAATAGAGGACAGGTAACATCGAATCACTTGAGACTGTGTTAAAACATATGCCGGACCTGTAACTTCCATGATTTGGAGATTTCATTTTTATCTGAATTGGCATTAAAGTAAACGCTCTTGAAAAATGTTTGAAAAATGTTCAAACAATTCCGATTAAAAATATGTAAAAGGTGGTATAATATAAGTAGTACAGCAAAGGAGTGTATAATATGCGACCAAGATTTCAAAATTTTGAAGAACTGGTTAGGCAAAATAAACAAGAACTATGGGAAGATGAATTAAAAATCAACCCAATTGAACAGCGCCTTGATAAAACAGAAACCAGTCAAGATTCTGATAAAATGGATTCTGTATCACGATAACCCTATAATATCATAAAGTGAATTTTGGAACCATTTTCAGATTTAATAAGAAAAGAGAGGGGCATCCTGAATTGCCCCCTCTCTTATTGGTATTTAAAGTCGTTTGAACAGTATATGATTTTCAAGTGCATGTGCTGGAATGTATCGTTTTCAACTTACCTTATGTGATTGAACTTACACCGAGCATAAACGTTGTGGCGCGATGGCTATCACTTATTGTGAAAATGCTTCCCTTCTTTTTTGGCATGAGCTTAGTTGGATTATGATAACGGCACCTAAAATGCATGCCATCCCCAAGAGCTGTACACCGGAAAATGCCTCCTGAAAAATAAACACGCCGATCAATGTTGCAACAACCGGCTCGACCGTTGTCAGGATCGAAGCTTTGGATGCTTCTGTCTGGTTGAGTCCGTATGTATAAATGATATAGGCAAATGCTGTAGGCAGAAAACCGAGTCCTACAGCGTAAAACAATACAGCCGGATCTGAAAGCAGCGGTAACTTTTCCTCATACGGGAAAAAAGGAACTAATGAAACGGCAGCCACAATAAAAGTATAAGCGGTAATACTTAAGCTGGTATATTTTTTTAGCGCAAATTTACTGAAAATACTATAGAGGGCATAGCCAAAACCTGAGCCCAAGCCGAATAAAATACTTCCCAGCTGAAACGTGTTCAGATCCAGGGGAATCAGCCCGACTACAAGCGCGCTGCCAATAAGCGTTATAACTAAGGCAGAGATCTTGGGTTTTGTTAATGGCTCCTGAAACAATAAAAATGATAGCACGGTAACAAATGCCGGACCGGTATATAAGAGTGCAGTCGCTGCCGGAATGGTTGATAAATCAATCGCCGTAAATAAACAAAAATTAAAGAAGACAATACTGAAGATCCCTGTCCCTATAAAATATTTCAGATCGGAAAAGGAGCTCAGTTTTAGCTTGTTTGGGGAAGCGAGCAATAAAAATACAATGATTAAAATCGCTGCTGACCATACGCGAAGTGTCACGACTTCCATCGGTGTAAAACCATAGGCGTACAAATTCTTGACATACCAGCTAATCGTCCCCCAAAGTGCGGCGCCAAGTATAATAAAAATAAATGCCCTGTTCAAGAGAACCCCCCCAATCATACAATATTGTCATTATATCAAAGAGCAGCCGGGTATAATACAGAATTGATTTGTTTATATTGAATAATAAGAAAAAATGGGGGTGAATTAAATGCTGAATGGGCAAGCGGTGTATGAGTGGGGGATTTCGTTAGTTGAGAAAATTGATTTTTCATATGTTGTGTTGTTCATGATAGCTGCCGTTACATATTATCTGATACGCCCGGTCATTATCTGGCTGATTACTTCTCAAGCAATCAGACTATTAAATTATGTTATGACCAGCTTTATCATCCTTTTATTCTTAATGGGAGGAATTGCTCTGACGGCCATTTTTCAGCTGCAATTGCTTGAGGCTGCATTACATAGTCTCGCGGCCTTTGGCGGTTGTTTGGTGATCGCGCATCTTCTTAAGTTTGTCTTTCAGAAAAAAATAAAGCGCGCATGACAAGTGCGCGCATCTGCATTATTCGTCGTCTTTTACGCCATATTCGTCCTGCATCTTTTCATACCATTCAAACAATACTTTCGCTTGTTCAGTAGGCATTGCCTGTGTGGAAGGGGCTAACGAGCTGATCTTTTCTTGTTCACCGGGGGTCAGTGATTCGTACGCGTCTTTTAGCGTATGAGTCTGCATGGCCTGTTTTTTAAGTTCATAAAGAAAGTTCTCCATTTCAACGGTCATACCGATACCTCCCTTTAGTGATTGTATTACCCTCTTTCAGGCATTCATTAAACCGGAAAGCAAATGGGGTCAAGAGCCTTCTAACGTGAGTTCCTTTTGGGTTTGGTCGGGGGCCATTCCATTTTTCCAAGAGATGAAGGTGTAAAGTAGGAAGACCTGTACTTTTTTCTGTTAGGTTTGTTTTGAACCCTTTTGGGCGGATGCCAGTTTATGTAGCGGTAGACCAGTTTTTTAGCCTGTGAAAGTGACATCTTTGTTGAAGGGTTCCGGTAGTTTTGATCCAGCTTGCCTAAATGCTTAAGTTCTCTGAAGTCGTCTTTCGTCGGAGGGATATGAAAAAAATACGTGTCCACTTTAACTAAAAGCGTCGAATGCTGGTTGCTGAACTTTGGATTGTCTGAGTAGTGCAAGCCAACTTTCTCGGCGCGTTTTTCTTTTAATAAGCGGTTGATTGTTTCTTTTTTAAGAAAATAGAGATGTTTGGGGTCGGGAGCTGTTTTTGCGTGGCGGTTAATGGTGAAAAGCGCCTTGCCAAGCTCATCAAGTGGAATTGATTCGTTTTCAGGCATTCAGCTGAGTCTCCTTTCTATTATAATAATTTTTTGTGTGTTTCTATCGTACCTTATAGCCTGTCCTATTTCAATTAAAAACAGAGCGGGCAAAAACCCACTCTGTCATATTACATCATATCCTGAATATCTTCTACTATTTTTTCCATATTAGCAGCTTTTCGGCCATCGTAGTTTTTGATGGCGTTGCCTTCAGGACTCACGATGAAAAAGCTTGTGCCATGCATGATCTGGTCTGAATCAGGAAGCTGTTCGACCGCTGATTTAAACGATTGAATCGAGAATTCCTTGATAGTGTCGAAGTCATAGCCTGTCAGCAAATTCCAATTTTCAAATGAGCCGCCGCGGGCTTCTGCATAAGCTTTTAATGTTTCCGGTTTATCACGTTCCGGATCGACACTGAATGAAACAAGCTCAACATCGTCCTGCAGACCGGCTTCATCCAATTGGTCCTGCAAACTAGCCATGTTGGACGTCATTGGAGGGCAGACCGTTGTACAATTGGTAAAAATGAAATCTACGACCCAAAATTTACCATCAAGGTCACTTTTGCTTATTTCTTCGCCATCCTGGTTCGTAAATGTAAAGTCTTGTACTTTATATGAAAAATCACCGTTATATTGATCACCGCAAGCCGCTAAAAATAATAAAAATGCTAATAGCAGGAATAACCGTATAAATTTGACCATCATTTTCCTCCTAATAAGTACTTATAATGATTTTAGCATGGTTGCCGGATAAAAACTATGAACAAACTGTTACGAAATTAATCGGTAGGAGTGAATCTGCACTTACTGCTCAGCTTTTAGCGTGAAGACATGAATTTCCGGCTTGCATAAAAACCTGTAAGGTAGCCGTGTCGTGCCGATGCCGCGATTGACATAAAGTGTCAGTTTGCCGTTTTCTAATGTATGCTTGCCCTCGACATATTTTTCTGCATAACGTGGGGTATACAAATGGCCAATAACAGGCATGCGTACTTGGCCACCATGACTGTGACCCGAAAGCTGAACATCAACAGGAAAATGAACGGTGTTATCGGCATAGTCAGGTTCATGCGAGAGAAGCATCGTGTATAAATCCGGATCGGCGTCGGCTAAAGTCGTTTGCAGATCAGGACTGCCAAGCATAACGTCATCAATCCCCGCCAGGACAATTTGTTTACCATCAATTTCAATTTTAATATGTTCGTTTTGCAGCAGGTTAAAACCGGCGTTGTCCATAACTTTTTTCACTGTATCCGTTCCATAACCGCCGTGATCATGATTTCCATAAATCCAATGCTTACCGTGTTTTGCCTGGAGCTTTTGAAGATGCTTAACAAGATCATCATTTCCCCAATTGTAGTTGTGAGGTTCATCGACCAAATCACCGGTAAACAAAATTAAATCAGGATTATGGTTGTTAATCGTTTGAATCAGTTTTGCCAACTGGTTGGTTGAGTAGTGAAAGCCTACATGTGTATCTGAAAACTGTATGATTTTAAAGTTATTGAATGCATCGGGAATTTTGCCTGAGATAAGCGCTTCTTGTTTGATATCGAGCATATCCGGCTCTATTTCCCGCGCGTAATAATACGTACCGCCGCTTAGGCCGATAAAAGCAAGCAAACTTCCGATCGACCGCTTTAGAAATGTGCGTCTGTTCATATATGTCTACCTCTTTAGAAATAATAAGCACCACGTTTCTATAATACCTTATTTTCAAATCGGGTGAAATATAAGAACAGTAAAATCCGATTATAAATAAACTGCAAATATTTTGACTTTTTTGTCAGTAAAAATTATGATAGTTGATAGAGGGTCAGCTTACAGGGGGAGAAGAAATGGAAAATCAAGTGATTATTGTAACAGGTGCTTCGAGCGGCATGGGCAAATATATGGCAAAAAAGTTTGCTGACGAAGGCGCTGATGTGGTTATAACAGGCCGTGATCAAGACCGGCTGCAGTTAACAAAAGAAGAAATGGAAAAAACAGCGGCAGGTGAGCTACATACGATTTCGATGGATGTCCGCAAACCGGATGATGTTGAAAGAATGGTAAAAGAGACAATTGACCGGTTTGGAAAGATTAATCATCTGGTTAATAATGCTGCCGGGAATTTTATTGCACCAGCTGAAGACTTATCCATTAATGGCTGGAATGCTGTTATTGATATTGTATTGAACGGGACCTTTTATTGCAGTCATGAAGTCGGTAAATATTGGATAAATAATGGCATTAAGGGTTCGATTCTCAATATGGTTGCGACATATGCCTGGAGAGCCGGAGCGGGTGTTGCACATTCTTCTGCTGCTAAAGCGGGCGTGCTTAATCTGTCGCGTACTTTGGCAGTAGAATGGGGAAGTAAATATGGTATTCGTGTTAATGCCATCGCACCCGGACCAATTGACCGGACCGGCGGCGCAGGGAAATTGTTCGAATCGCAAGAAGCGGCTGAAAGAACCGTTAATTCCGTGCCATTGAACCGATTGGGTGAACCGGAAGAGATTGCAGACTTGGCATACTTCTTACTATCGGATAAAGCTGCATATATTAATGGTGAAGTCATCACAATGGATGGAGGCCAATGGCTTAATTCACAGCCGTTTTAATACTTCGGTTAATAAAGAAGCGTGCAGTTGATGTAAACTGCGAAGTACTATAAAAAATGTTTGAGTGCTATGAGACCGCTCCGGAAATACACGCCGCGCACCTTAGGGCGGCTGGTGAGCCTCCTCGTGCTCGTCGCACTGCGGGGTCTCACCTATGCCTCCCGTCCCGCAGGAGTCGTCGAGTATTTCCTCCGCTGGCGCCGCGCTTTATAATCTCATTGTTTTGGTGCTTAACTAAACCTCAGTTATGAATGTTGATTGGAGTGGAGGGCAGTCGACACCTGCGGGAAAGCGGGCGACTTAGACCTGAGCAGGAAGCGGTTTTCTTCCGAGGAGGCTGAAGCGTTGCCCTAAGGTGCGCGACTGCCCGGAACGGAAATCAACATAGCAAATACTTCGCAGTTTATAGATTTTGTAACCAAGAACAACCTTTAGAAGACAGTTTTCGCAAATGAATGTTTATAAAAATATACAGGGATCCGGGGTTAAACGATGTTTCCGGATCCTGTTCTATGGTAAACTATATAAGTAGTCAATATATAACTGACTCCTTAACGATTGGGGACTTAAAAAGGAGTGTCTTATATGAGTGCAACACAGGATAAGAAGTTAACAGATATTGTAGTTGAAGATTTGATGATTTCTTCAGAGAAGGTGGCTCACGTCCAGGTTAATAATCCACTGGAGCATGCGCTGCTTATACTTGTGAAATCAGGATATTCAGCAGTGCCCGTATTGGATTCGTCCTATAAGCTTGTTGGAACCATCGGCAAGACGAGAATTTTAAATACGGTGTTGGGACTGGAACGATTTGAAATGGAGAAGCTATCTGATATAAAAGTGGAAGAAGCGATGAATCCGGATATTCCTGCTTTATCTAAGACTGATTCATTTATGGAAGGCTTGAAGGTAGTCATTAATTATCCCTTTGTATGTGTTGCGGGTGAGGATGGCTATTTTGACGGTATTCTGACGAGAAGAGTTATATTAAAGCAATTGAAACGTGATTACTATACTTTCCAGACAAATGCATAATTCTGCTGAAGTGTGCTTTCTAATTCAGGTGTTTAGCCTACATACTGCTTTATTCTTTGGGCAATCCTAAAATTATAAAGGTTTGCACCAAAGGAGGTATGGAAATGGCGCGAATTGGTGTGGAAGGATCCATGACCGATGTGAAGGAAAGATTGGCTGAAATGGGCCATGATGTCGTTGATTTGCACTCGGAAGATGATACGGCCTATTGTGATTGCTGTGTCATTACCGGGCAGGATAAGGATGTTATGGGAATGTCAACTGCAAGTATTGCCGGTCCTGTCATAAATGCAAATGGCTTCAGCGCACAGGAAGTGTGTGACATGGTACAAGACAAGTTAAACAGAGAGCAATAAGAAAAATTCTGCTGCCACCTCCTCTTTTCAGAGGTCAGAATCCGGAAGTCAGAATTAAAGAAATCGGCGAATCAGCCGAGTTTTAAAAAAGAATGATATACTTTCTTGGGTTATAAAAAAAGCTTCGGTTTGAATTCAAACCGAAGCTTTTTTATTTACTGTTTCATCTGTACAGCAACTTGCTGTGGAAATGGCGTTTCAATGCCAGCATGATTAAAGGCTTCTTTAATCGATTTCCGCATGGCTCGTTCGCACTCCCACTGAAGACCATTTTCAGTCTGGCCGACAACACGCAGCACGATATCGGTTGAGCCGAAACTTTGCACCCCAATTGCATCAGGGCCTTCTTTGAAGCGCTCATCTTCTTTGAAACCTTCACAGACTTCCTCCAGCACTGTAATGGCCTTATCAATATTGTCATTATGCTGGATGCTTATATCAACAAGCGCACGCATATTTCCGCGGGTGTGGTTGGCAACCCCTTCAATATAGCGGTTTGGCACATAATTCAATGTTCCGTCAAAACTGCGGATTTTTGTGGTCCGTAACCCGATTTCTTCAACAATGCCATCATAGCCCGCAGTCGTCGCATAGTCATCAATTTCCAGCTGGCGTTCCAGCAAAATAAAAAAACCGGTAACAATATCACTGACAAGACCCTGGGCACCAAAGCCGATGGCCAGTCCAATAATACCTGCGCCTGCCAAGAGCGGTCCAAGTGGAATGCCAAGAACGCCGAATAGCATTAAAATAAGCACAAAAAACATCACATAGGAAAAAACGTTTAATAATAATTTTTCCAATGTTTTAACCCTTGATGGGGATAATTTTTGGTTCGACCCCGCTTTGCGTAACGTCTTTTCGATTATTTTTTTGCCAATGGGGACCAGAATAATAAATGCCAGAATCATTAAACCAATTTGTAAGACAACTGGTACGATACTGCTCATTAAGCTGGCCAAATCAATATTAATGCCAAAAATGTCCATATGTAATCTCCTTCCAATTTCTTTTGAATTTGACACGAACCGACAATGCTAATTTACCCTCTCTTTCTCAACTTAAACTTAACGATTTTCAGTTACAGGAATAACCCCTCGGGCATATACAATAATGAAACCATTTTACCGAAACAGATGGAGGTTATACATGTGAGATTGAGAGATCATATGCCTGAGCTAGATGGAGGAACGGGTTGCATAAACTCTAAGCTCTTATCAAAAATGGATCTGAGCGGAAAGATACCGGTCTTAATCTATTTTTGGTCTGTCAGCTGTGAAACATGCAAAAAAGCAATTCCTAAAGTGAATGAATTCTGCAATAATTATGACGGTCGATTAAATATAATAGCCCTTCATATGCCACGAACAGAACGCGACCGGGATTTCGAAGCGGTGCGCCGGGCTGCTAAAGAACACGACATATCACAGCCAATTCTTGTCGATAATGATCATAAACTGACAAATCAATTTAAAAACAGATATGTTCCTGCATATTATTTATTTGATCAAAAGGGCAGGCTGAGGCACAAACATTCCGGAAATGGTGGTATGCAAATGCTAGAGAAACGCATCAACAAAATTATCACAGAAACAAGTTAAAATGCAAGTTCATGCTTCTGCCGGAGATGGCAGATTTTTTTTGCACCCATTTTTATTTAAAAATTTTAAAAAAATCAGCAAAACATATGGTAATTTATTTCGGAACCCGTTATATTAGATATTACGAAAAGACATCGGGGAGGAAGACCTAATGATTATTTTCAAAAAACTTAAACAATTTTACTGGCCATATAAAAAATACTTATTCACGTCAATATTTTTCCTGATTTTTGTCGTGGCCATTACAGTTGTTTACCCTATTGTGCTGCAGTTAACGATTGATGAAGTTGTCCTGCAGGAACGTTATTCATTGATTCCTTATATTGCAATTGGCTTCTTTTTGATTATGCTTATAAAAGCAATTGCTTCATTTTTTCATCAGTATATGGGGGACTTGTTTGGCATAACAGCTGTTTATAAGCTTCGGGAAGCATTATATGAAAAACTTCAAGTCTTGTCGTTTAAATACTATGATAATGCAAGGACTGGGGATCTGATGTCCCGTAAAACAACTGATGTGGAAGGATTCCGCAACTTCCTTTCATTTGGCATCTCTGATCTCATTGAAATAACGCTGCTTATTCTATTCAGTCTAGGGGTTATGTTTTATTATTCATTGCCGCTTGCCATAATTACGATGGCGGCGATGCCATTTTTAGCCATCGTTGTTTACAAATTTGATAAGCGGGTTCACCCGGCTTTCAGAGGTATCCGCAAATCATTCGGCAGGTTGAACACCCGGGTGCAGGAAAATATTAGCGGTATGAATACAGTGAAATCATTATCAAAAGAGGATTTTGAAGTCGGCCGTTTTTCTGACAGCAATGATAATTACAGAAAGAATTATTTATTCACCTCAGGTATTTGGGCAAAGTACTTCCCGGTGATGGAATTCATTGGAAATATCTGTGTCGTGCTGCTTTTGGCTTATGGCGGTTTTCTTGTTATTAATGACGATCTTAGTTTGGGTGCACTTGTCGCCTTCTTCAGTCTCGTATGGTATATCATGGGCCCGCTGATGAACTTGGGATTTGTCATCAATATGTTTTCACAAGCAAAAGCATCGGGGGAAAGGCTCCTGGAAGTGCTTGAAGCAATAGAGGATGTACGGGAGAAAGAAGGGGCAATTGATACAGCAATCGCTGGCCATGTCACCTTCAAAGATGTGACATTGACGTATATTGAAGATGATGATAAAGCACTTAAACATGTCATGTTCGATGCACCACCGGGAACAGTCATCGGTCTAAGCGGTGCAACCGGGTCAGGCAAAACAAGTATTACGCAACTGATTCCGCGTTTTTATGAACCTGAAAAAGGCGAGGTTCTGGTGGACGGGAGGCCTGTTGCCGATTATAAGCTGACAACTCTTCGTAAACACGTTGGATTCGTGTTGCAGGAATCTTTTTTGTTCTCAACCACCATCAGGGAAAACATCCGCTATGGCAATCCGGAAATACCGGAAGAGGAAATTATCGATGCAGCCAAACGAGCTCAGGCACATGATTTTATTATGGAAATGCCGATGGGCTATGACACGATGCTTGGAGAACGCGGAATGGGACTTTCCGGCGGACAAAAGCAGCGCATAGCCATTGCAAGGGCAATCTGCATCAACCCAAGTATATTAGTGCTGGATGATGCGACATCAGCTGTTGATATGGAAACGGAATTTAAAATCCAGCAAGCCTTAAAAGAAGTTATGAGAGGGCGGACCACCTTCATTATTGCTCATCGCATTTCATCATTGAAACATGCTGATGAAATTCTTGTCCTGGAGGATGGCGAAATCGTTGAACGCGGCACACATGATGAATTAGTGCAGCATAATGGACCATATGAGCGCATCTATAATATTCAGTATCAGGACCGGGAGCATATTATGGAACCGGCAACATAGAAAGGAAGAAGTCACATGGCAAATAAGAAAACACATGAAAATCGGCATTTAAAAAGGTTTTACTATACCGTTGATCACGCCGTGGAAAAGCCATTCAACTGGCAACAAATGTGGCGGTTATTAAGATATTTGAAGCCATATTCCAAAACATACTTGCCCGGTGCCTTTATAGCGATGATGGTTTCAACTGCGGTCCGTTTAATTGTACCGATTCTGATAGGGAAAGTTGCTTTTGATATTGTGATCGCCCATGAAGATACGACGATGCTCACATATATGGTCATTGGTATTGGACTTTTATACCTGCTGAGTTATATTGGCAATGCCTTTCGTATAAAATGGGTCAATATATTGGGGCAAAATGTTATTTATGATCTCAGGCAGCATTTATTTTCACACATACAGCGTCTGTCACATCGGTTTTTTGATTCACGTTCAGGCGGATCGATTATCGTTCGGATTATGAATGATACCAACTCCCTGCAGGAACTGTTTACAAACGGGATTATTAACCTGCTGATGGATATTGTTACACTGATTGGAATCATTGTTATCTTATTGGTGCTGAGTCCGAAGCTGGCACTGGCCATTATGGTTATTCTTCCGATTATGTTCTACATTTCAACCAAGCTCAGACGAAATATCCGGCGTTCATGGCAGGATGTGCGTATTCAGCAATCCCGTATGAATTCACATTTGAATGAGAGCATTCAAGGGATTCGAATCACTCAATCTTTCTCACAGGAAACGGCGAATGAAGAATATTTTGACGGGGTGAATACCGATAACTTCAAGAGCTGGCGCATTGCAACGAAAAAGAGTGCAATGTTCGGGCCGTTTGTTGAAATGAGCAACGCGCTTGGCACTATTATTCTGATAGCGTATGGCGCCTATCTTATTTTGCTGGGCGAGGCAAATGGGGGCATAGCCATCGGAACTTTCGTGTCGTTTGGATTTTATGTGGGCATGTTTTGGGAACCGATCTCACGACTCGGGCAAATGTACAATCAGCTGCTGATGGCGATGTCTGCATCAGAGCGTATTTTTGAGTTTTTGGATGAAGAACCGAATGTAGTCGATAAAAGGGATGGCGTTGATTTGCCTGAGATGAAGGGTCACATTGCGTTTGATCACGTAAAATTTTCGTATGATACAGAACGGACGGCTCTGCATGACATATCGCTGAGCATTCAAGCGGGGCAGACGGTAGCGCTGGTAGGACATACCGGAAGCGGGAAGTCGACGATTGCCAATCTGATCAGCCGTTTTTATGACCCGACAAAAGGGGCCGTTAAGATTGATGGGCATGACGTGCGGGATGTCAGGCTGCAAAGTTTACGAAGTCAGATTAGTGTTGTGTTGCAGGACACATTTATTTTTTCCGGCAACATTATGGAAAACATTCGTTTTGGCCGTCCTGATGCCACAGATGAGGAAGTGATGGAAGCGGCAAAGGTCGTTGGTGCTGATGATTTCATACAGCGTCTGGCGAATGGCTATGAAACCGAAGTGGAAGAACGCGGCAACATTCTATCAGCAGGTGAACGTCAATTATTATCATTTGCCAGGGCATTACTCGCAGATCCGAAGATTTTAATTTTGGATGAAGCAACCGCCAGTATCGATACGGAAACTGAAGTAAAAATCCAGACAGCATTAAAAAGGCTGCTGAAAGGGAGGACGGCGATCATGATTGCACACCGCCTGTCAACAATCAGAGAGTCGGATAATATCTTTGTACTTGAGAACGGTAAAATATTGGAGAACGGGAATCACGATGAACTGATGAACCAGCAAGGCGAATATTTTGAACTGGTGAAATCACAATTTCAGATGCTTGATGCGATGTAGATTAAGAAAACTGAAAGCAGCCGCTTTCAGTTTTCTTATAGAATCCTTTCATAAATATTGTTGCTCTTTAATCCTCGCAGTTGATATAAAGTGCGAAGTACTATAATAAATGTTTGATTCAATGAGACCGCTTCGGAAATACACTCCGCTTTCCGCGGGCGGTTGGTGAGCCTCCTCGAACTCCGTTCTGCGGGGTCTCACCGATACCTCCCGTCCCGCTGGAGTCTTCGTATATTTCCTTCGCTAACATGGCATTGATTGGAGCGGAGGGCAGTCGACTCCTGCGGGAAAACGGGCAGCTGAATCTGAGCAGGAAGCGATTTTTGCTTCCGAGGAAGCTGAAGCGTTGCCCTAAGGTGCGCGACTGCCCGCAGCGGAAATCAACACTGTCACTGTTGTGCAGTTTATGGGTTTTGTGTCAAAAGCAATAATCTTTTAGAAAAAAGCCTCTTACAACATATCCTGTTCAATCTGTTTCATCTCATACAGGTAGCCTTTCTGTTGCATCAGTTTTTCAAATGTGCCTGATTCGATGATACTCCCTTGATCCATGACGATAATCTGGTCCATTTGATCCAGGTTAGTCAGCCGATGACTGATCAGAATGAGCGTATCATTTTTAGCTTGTTCAAACATATGCTTATAAATCATCTGCTCAGTCAATGCATCTACCGAAGATGTCGGCTCATCAAGGAGCCATAGGTTTGCATCTTTGAGTAGCACCCGTGTTATTGCCAGACGTTGTTTTTCGCCGCCTGAGAGGTTTTCTCCTTTTTCATAGACAGCATCATCCAGTGAAAAAGAACTGAGCCCAACTTTTTCCAATGCCTGTGCCATGTCCGTGTCAGTTAAATTGTCTTTAACAAGCAGCAAGTTGTCTCGAATGGTACCAAAAAAGAAATGGTTTTCCTGCAGAACGACATTTGTGTTACGCCAAATCGATTCCTGTTCAATTTGCTCAACAGGTAAATGGTCAATCAGGATATTCCCATGGTCTTTAATGCTCATTTTTAACAGCAGCTGCATCAGTGTCGATTTACCGGAGCCGCTTGGACCGACGATTGCGGTCTTTGTGCCGGGTGCTATAGTCAAGTGAATATTTTTTAGCGCCGGCCGGAGTTCGTCCTGGAATGTAAATGAAACATCATCCATCACGATTGGGATGGCATGGTTCGCTTGCAATGTCTCCATTTCATGTTCGCTTAAGTTTGTTTCATTGCTATCTTCAACGACACCGGACAATCGTTTTTGTGCTCGTTTACTGTCCTGATAGTGAATAGGAAAAGCTGCCATTGGAGCGGCATCTTCAAAAACTGTCAGCGAAATCATCACAAGCATCGCCAGCAAAATCCCCTCAAGCTGTCCTTCGATGACAAGATAGCTCCCCAGCGCCAGAACTAACCAGGAAATAAACAATGTTACGAATGAATTGACCGATTCGCTGTACAGCTTATTAATATTTTCCGTTTTCTGCTCACGAATATAGGCATCAGATGACTGAATAAGTTTTTGTTCTTTTTCATTAAGTTTCTGATAGATTTTCAGGTCGCGAAAGCCATGCAGAAACTCAGTAGCTTCGGTTGATAATGTGCCTCTTTGAAACCGCACCTGGCTGTCAATCTTCATTTGTCTGTATGCAAACAATGCAGGGATGACGAGTCCTGTCAGTATAAGCCCCGCCAAAAGGACAAGGGCGATATAAAATGAGAAGAAAGCCGTAAACAGGATCGTGCTTAGAAATACTAATGCCAATACGATGGGCGGGTAAAAGACTCTTAAAAAGAAATTCTGCAGTGTTTCAACATCACCGACAATACGGGATAAAAGATCACCGCTTCGGTATTTATGAAAGATCTGCGGTGCCAACGGTTCAAGTTTTTTAAAAAACGTCACCCGCAAATTGCTTAAAATCGTAAAGGTTGCTCTGTGGGAAAAGTAGCGTTCAGCATAACGTGCGATCGCTTTGGTGACCCCGAGAAGCTTAACCGTTGACGTTATAACAATCAATGTATAAAAAGGAGGCGTCAATGCGGCTTTTGAGATCAAGTAGCCGCTTGCCGCAAATAGTCCGACAGCGGTAATGCCTGCGATAAAACCGAACAGAATTGAAAGAAGTATATCTTTCTTCTCAATCATCATTAGCCTGATAATCACCATCAAATCTTTCATTCCGCCTTCCCTCCTTGCTGAACGGTGACCATCTGTCGGTATTCCGGAATATGGTCAATCAGCCTTTGGTGGGTGCCTTCTGCTATTAATATGCCATCTTCAAGAAAGAGTATTTTATCAGCGTGTTTAATCGTATGGAGCCGATGGGCAACCGTAATCACCGTCGCATCTTTTCCCAATTGTTTAATGGATTGCTGTAAAATGCCTTCTGTATAAAGGTCCAACCCTGTTGTTGGTTCATCAAACAGAATGATAGCCGGTTGTTTCAAAAAAGCTCTGGCAATTGCCAAGCGCTGCATTTCACCGCCTGAAAGTCCTCGGCCGCCCTCGCCGATTGGCGTATCATACCCTTCCTCAAGTGACTGCACCATTTCAGCTACACCTGCTGCCTCAGCTGCCCGTTCAATTTCCGCGCGGCTGGAGTTAGGATCCCCTCCGAGGGCAATGTTTTCCGCTATTGTCCCTGAAAAAATATAGGGGTGCTGAGAGATATAGCTCAACTGATCAAACCAGTCGCGTTCTCTGTAGTGTGTTAACGGTGTTCCGTTAAGTGTTATTTTTCCATTCGAAGCAGGAAGGAGGCCGGCGATTAAATGCAGCAGTGTCGTTTTGCCTGATCCGCTTCTGCCTACAATGGCAATCTGTCCGTATTTGGGAAGATTGGTACTAATTTGGTTTAATGAAAACTGTCCTTCTCCATATTCGAAACTGACGGTATCAAGATCAATGGTTGGGGGCATTTTGTTT
Organism: Lentibacillus amyloliquefaciens; assembly: GCF_001307805.1. Lineage (GTDB taxonomy): Bacteria > Bacillota > Bacilli > Bacillales > Amphibacillaceae > Lentibacillus > Lentibacillus amyloliquefaciens. The sequence continues at coordinate 237,576 of NZ_CP013862.1, forward strand.
GAAGACAGCATTTGATCGCCCCACTGAACAGGCTGATCCTTCTCTTCTAAAGCTGCTATCACTTTATTGGCTGCACCCATGCTTGTGCGCCCATTGTGAAATGAACTGCCAAGCTGCTTCAGGAAAGAATAAAATTCAGGTACAAGCACTAATATAAAGAAAGCCGTAAAGAAAGTAACCCGTTCATAAATTATCATTTGAATGGCCAACTCAAGCGCAACAAGACCAATACTGAGCATTGAAATTAGTTCCAGCATAAACGATGACATAAACGCAACTTTTAAAATCTCCATGGTGGCATCACGGAAGTTCAGACTGCTTCGTTCCAGAGCGTCTTGTTTATCCTTTGCGCGGGAAAACAATTTTAGTGTTGTGAGCCCTTGCAGTGTATCAAGAAAATGACCGGCAAATGCGGTCATTTTTTCCTGCTGTTCTTCTGATTTTTTCTTTGTTCTCATGCCAATAATTATCATAAAAATCGGGATGAATGGGGCTGTAATGATCATAATCAGCCCCGTGTTTACATGCTGGGTAAACACGATAACTAAAATGACCAGCGGGATAATCGACGTTTGGATGAGCTGTGGGATATATTCACTGAAATAGCTGTCCATCTCATCGATTGAATCAAGCAGTATACTGATTTTTCCGCCGGACTGTCCTTGAGCTGATTGTTTAATGGGGGTGTCTCTAAATTTATGCAAGAGAGCTTTCCGGTAGTTTGCTTTCACATCTGCAGCCATTTTAACCCCAATATGACTATTCGCATAAGAGGTGATGGTTCGAAGCAATAAAGCAGCGAGTAACCCTATAAGCACCCATATGATACCTGAAAAATTCACCTGTTTCAGAAATACTGATTCGACAGCAGAAACAAGGAAGTAGCCCTGAAATATCAGGGCTGCTGCTGTTATAACAGACAGGATGAACAAGATGGCTATTGGACGTTTATAATGGAATGTTAATTCTCTTAAGCTGTTCATAGCATTTCAGTCTCCTAAGAACGATATCGTAACAGCTATTTTTTCCCTTTTACATACTCAGCATCGAATAAAAATAGCTTTATTAACAGGATCAATGATGGAATTAAGAGCAGCAGGCCACCGATGAATGCCGCCACAAGCGCTATTCCCATTGATGGGTGGGTGGCGCCGTCGTATATTCTGATAAAAGGATCAAGGATATACGGGTAATGGCCTATCCCATAACCGAAAAAGGCGAAAAAGTATTGCAGCATGACACTGATAAATGCGAGACCGTAGTTTTTCCCGAGATAAAGCAGCCATGTTGCTGCCATAAAAAATGCCACTGATAGCCCGAACATCCACCATAAATCGAGCATGTTTTGATAGTGTCTTTCATTATGCTGACTCAAAAAGATAAATGTGGTCAATGCAGCAATGATGGATGGTGTACTCCAAAACAGGGCAAACTTGCGCACGAGGTTCAGTGCCGGATAGTCTTTGGCACGACTTGCGTAGAACGTTAAAAAGACTGCACTGATAAACAGAACCGATACAATAGATAAGCCCACAACACTCCATGACAGGGGACTTGTAAACAATTCCTGGTACTGGAGTGAAACCACACCGTTCTTTTCTACGATAAACCCGCCTTCGGATAATGTCAGGGCCACCGATAAGGATGCCGGGATCAAGAGACCGGTAGCCCCATATAAAAATGTATAAACTATACTTTGTTTGGAGCCATAATTTTCGAATGCATAGAAGCTGCCGCGAATGGCCAGCAAAATAATGGCAATGCTGCCGGGAACTAATAGAGCTGATCCGTAATAATAGGCGGAATCCGGAAAGAACCCGACAATACCGACAAAGAAGAAAACAAAAAAGACGTTTGTCACTTCCCAGACGGGCGAGAGGTACCGTGATATAAGCTGATTGATAATGTGATCCTGTTTGGTGACTTTAGCGTAATAGGCAAAAAAGCCGGCACCAAAATCAACTGAAGCTACGATCAGGTAACCATACAGGAAAATCCATAATACAGTGATGCCGATTATTTCATAACTCATGATTCATCACCCTTTTTCACAGATGGATATTGTTTTTCCAATTCTTCTTCAGCCGGGTTATCCTTGAAAATTTTACGCAGTGTCACAATGGATAAAGTACCCAGTACGATATACAGGGCAAGGAAAAGGAAAAACATCAGCCCAATATGCGGGGAGGAAGTAGCTGCTTCTTCCACGGTCATATATCCCCTTATAATCCAGGGCTGTCGTCCTTCTTCGGCATAAATCCAGCCGAATTCAATTCCGAGCATGGCTAATGGACCACTCAATACGATGAGTGAAAGCATTCCTTTATTGTGTTCATTACGTTTTTTCAGTTTGCTTAAGAAGAAATATAATAATGCTATCGCCGGCAGAAGGAAACCAATGGAAACCATCAGGTCAAACATGTAGTGGACCCAGAGCGGCGGCCACTCCTCCTCAGGCACTTCTTCCAGTCCTGTCACTTCTGCGTTGAAATCACCATACGCGAGAAAACTTAAGAAATTAGGGATTCGGATTTCTCCGATTGCTTCATGTGCATCGTTCAGCCAGCCAAATAAAATCAGGTCAGCACCTTCTTCGGTTTCAAAGTGCCATTCTGCTGCGGCAAGTTTCTCCGGCTGGTGTTCTGCAAGAAATTTGGCTGATGAATCACCAGCGATTGCTGTTACAACAGCAAAGATGAACGTCAATGTCAACGTCAATTTCAATGCTTTTTTATAATAGTCGCTCGTTTTCTTTTTCAAGATCATAAAAGCTGTTATAGCAGCAAGTATAGCGGCACATGTTAAATATGCCGAAGATAAAACGTGAAACACTTTGGTTGGGGTTGCCGGGTTGAGCATGGCTGCCAGCGGGTTAACCGCTGTAAATGCACCATCTTCTACGGCAAATCCTTCAGGTGTGTTCATAAATGCGTTGACCATTGTTATAAAGACGGCTGAAAATCCGCCGCCAATAATAATTGGAAGTGAGAACAACCAGTGGATATATTGGTTTTTGAACCGGTCCCACGTGTACAAATAGATGCCGAGGAAAATCGCTTCAAAGAAAAATGCGAAAACTTCCATAAATAATGGCAAGCTGATGACGTTTCCGGCCACTTGCATAAAATTGGGCCATACCAGGGACAGCTGCAAACCGATAGCCGTTCCGGTAACAACACCAACGGCTACTGATATGACGAATCCGCGGGCCCAGCGTCTGGCCAGCATCCGGTAATGCGGATCTTTCTTTTTAATTCCTATAAACTCGGCAATGGAAATAAGAAGGGGAATACCAACGCCCAGTGTTGCAAATATAATATGAAACCCAAGTGTCATAGCAGTAAGCAATCTGCTCATCAGAACTGTATCTAACTCCATTTATGTAGGCCTCCTTAATTGAAATGCATCGCAAATGTCATATTTATAATTTCGGATTGTGTAATTGGCTCTTTTCGTCAATCTTGTTGCGATTCAATCTCGCAGTCGATGTAAACTGCGACGTATGACAGGATTGATTTCCGCTGCGGGCAGTGTATTTCCGGAGCGGTAGACGATACACCAACTTACACCTAAAGTTACGTCGCAGTTTATGGATTTTGAGTCAAAAACAATAATTTTTAGAAATCAGCTTTACTAATTATCTCCAGTCATACGTCCAACAGGTAGTTTTCCCTATATGGATAGTATAAAACACATCAACTCAACCTCAAACAGGTATCTGTGACATTACAGTGAAACCTTTGTCTCAATATCTTTACAAAGCAAGTAGAAAATTAGTCTGCAAATTAGTGCCAGAACTGACACATTGTGATAAACTGTGAACAAAATCGCTTTATGGAGGAACAGGGATGAAACGAGACTATGCAGTAATCGGCTTAGGCCGTTTTGGCGGCAGTATTTGTAAAGAACTCAGTGCAGAAGGCAGACAAGTTCTGGCCATTGATTCAGATGAGGATCGAATAAATGAATTTAAAAATATTGCATCCCATGCTGTTATGGCTGATTCGACGGATGAAGCAACCTTAAACGAATTAGGCATCAAAAATATTGATCACGTAATCGTCGCGATAGGTGACAATATTCAGGCGAGTATATTAACGACAGTCGTCTTAACAGATCTTGACATTAAAAAAATAACGGTAAAAGCTCAAAATGATTATCATGAGAAAATTTTAAACCGAATTGGTGCCCATCAGGTGGTTCACCCCGAACGGGATATGGGAAAGCGGATTGCACATAATATTATATCCAACAATATTTTGGATTATTTGGAGGTCTCAGATGATCACAGCATTGTTGAAGTGAAAGCAGGCGGAAAGATGCGCGGCCACAGCTTAGCTAATCTGGATGTCAGAGCAAATTATGGCTGCAACATTGTAGCGATTAAGCGTGATAAAGACATTAATGTCTCTCCGGCAGCTGAGGAGGTGCTTAGAGAGGAAGACATCCTGATTGTTATCGGGGCTGACAAAGATATATCACGATTTGAAAAGCATCTTGTTATTGATTAGACATGAAATAGGGAGGTATTTCCCATAAGAATGGGCATGAAAAGTTAACTTTTCATGCCCATTTTATTAGCTTTTTTCCAATTGTTCTTGTCTTTATATTTCCATAATAATCGGTAAAATCATTGGTCTGCGTTTCGTTTTTTCAAAGAGGAATGGTGCGATTGTATCGGTTATTTCATTTTTGATTTCAGACCATTGACTTGTTCTGCGTTCCATTACTTTTTCCAAGTGTTTTGCGACCAGTTTCTGGGCTTCGTTAATTAAATCTTCGGATTCCCGCATATAAACAAAGCCGCGCGAGATGATGTCAGGTCCTGATGCTATTTTGAATTCTTTCATGTTGATACTGACAACGACCATGACAAGGCCTTCTTCAGATAGAATTCGGCGGTCACGCAAAACGATATTCCCAATATCGCCAATGCCGCTCCCATCTACGTAAACGGATCCCGATGGGGTTTTCCCGGCAATCATGGCATTGTCACTCCCCAGTGCCAAAACGTCACCATTGTCCATGACAAAAGAGTTATTCGGATCAATGCCGCATGCTTCCCCAAGTTTGAGATGTTCCTTTAACATACGATATTCGCCGTGGATCGGCATGAAATATTTTGGCTTCATCAGTCTGAGCATCAGTTTTTGCTCGTCCTGGCTGCCATGGCCTGACGTGTGGATATTGCTTAATGGCCCATGAATAACATCTGCTCCGGCACGATAAAGCTTGTTGATAGTTCGGCTGACACTCACGGTGTTTCCAGGAATTGGTGATGATGAAAAGACCACTTTATCACCAGGTATAATTTGGATTTGGCGATGTGTGCCATTGGCTACCCGGGACAGTGCGGCCATTGGTTCCCCCTGTGAGCCTGTACACAGGATGGTCACTTTATGGGCAGGCAGACGGTTGATCTGGTTCGCATCGATAAATGTATCTTTAGGCGCCTGGATATATCCAAGTTCCTGACCGATACGGATGGAAGATTCCATACTACGACCGAATACAGCAATTTTACGGTCATGTTTAACCGCCGCTTCGACAACTTGCTGCAAGCGATAAATATTCGATGCAAATGTTGCAAAAATCAAACGGCCATCGACTCTGCTGAATATATCATGGATGTTTTCGCCAACAACTGATTCGGACATGGTGAATCCTGGAATTTCACTGTTTGTACTATCTGACAGCAGACAAAGTACGCCTTCTTTGCCTATTTCCGCCATCTTGGTTAAGTTTGCAGGGTCGCCAACGGGTGTGAAATCAAATTTGAAATCACCGGTATGGACAATGTTGCCTGGTGGTGTTTTAACAACAATACCATATGAGTCAGGAATACTATGCGTTGTACGGAAAAAGGAGACGGATGTTTTACGGAATTTGATAACATCTTCTTCTTGAATTGTGTTTAACTTGGCATTTCGCAACAAGCCGTGTTCTTCCAGTTTATTACGGATTAATCCGACTGCAAGTTTACCGGCATAAATCGGCACATTAATTTCACGCAGCAAATAAGGAATCCCTCCGATGTGATCCTCATGTCCGTGCGTTATGAACAATCCTTTTATTTTATCCTGGTTTTGGATCAGATAGGTGTAATCGGGAATGACATAATCGATACCCAGCAATTCATCTTCGGGAAACTTAATTCCTGCGTCGACGAGGATAATTTCATCCTGGAATTGGATACCATAAGTGTTTTTTCCGATTTCACCAAGACCGCCTAATGCAAAGACAGCTGTCTGGTCATTTTTGACGAACTTCATGCGTCAGACGGACTCCACTTCAAATTGATCGGATTGTTTTTCATAAGCCAAATGTGCATCATCCAATTTTTGGATATATTCGATATTAATATTATAGTTGCGGTCTGCCAGTTTTTGACGTACTTTTCTTTCGGAGTCTGCTTCGACATATAAACTGTTTGTTCGCTCGCGAACGGGTATTTCTTCAGGTAATTCCTGATATAAAACTTTAAAAATCACTATTATCTCTCCTAACGTTTCATTTATTCTGTTTAATTTTCCGTATTCCTGTTCAATGATTGTTTTGTTATCCATTAAAAATAACGGCAAACAGCATGTTTAAACAGCGGATTGAACTGTTTGTCATCCGCGTGTGCTGCCTTTAGCGAACGTTATCAAGATTAATGAATTTGTCCGAAACCACCAAGGATATGCATAAGCCTTCCATAGTAAATAAACGGACAGGCATGATCAATCGCCCGGTCACTCGGGTAACATTACCTCCCATCAGAAGAAGGGGATAAGCTTTCCGTGTGAACGGGCATCACCCGATTCTTTCCTGCAAGATAGCGTTAGTCTTCGTGATATTCCTTTTCAAAAGTTGTTGGTACACGTCCTCTGCCAAGAAAATCCTTCCAGCGTTTTTTTAGCTTTTCTCTCAGGCGTTTTAACATGAGATGGACATCTCCTTTTTAGACTTTTAAGAAAAGCGATAAAAACGTTCTGCCGATCCAATCCCTCTTACCTATAGTATAATACGGTTTGAACAAATTTGAAATAAAAACACTGCAATTATTTTAAAAAGAGTTGTTTTTAAGTGTTCAAAGTTTTGTTTATCGCTGGTTTCTACGGGTATTTTTTGTGGTCTTAATAAAAATTATGCAGGAACCTATGAATATAGATTCCTGCCGTTTAAGAAGAGCTTATATATTTTCAGTCAATCGACCTGGCGTTGTCAGGGATGGCAAATGCGTTTGCTTTATTAATATGATCATAGAACATAACGCCGTCCAAGTGATCAATTTCATGCTGGACCACTATGGCCGCATAGTCACGCAACCGCAGCTTTATTTCTTCGCCGTCGATGCCGATTGCCTTAACTGTGATGCGGGCCTGACGCGGCACATACCCTTCGACGTCACGATCCACTGAAAGACAGCCCTCGCCTGCTGAAAGGTATGCCTGTTCAACTGAATGGCTGATAATTTTAGGATTGATCAAACCATAACTATAGCGTTTTCCTTTTAAGTCTTCAAAGTGAACAGCGCACATTCGTTTATTGACACCCAGCTGTGGTGCAGCCAAACCGACACCCGGCCTTAGGTTATACTCCTGTGCAATTTCTTCATCCTGGCTGTTTTTGACAAAGTCCAGCATGTCATTTAATAATTTTATATCTTCCTCAGAAGGGGGCACTGGCACTTCTTTTGTTTTTTCACGTAAAGAAGGATGTCCCTCACGTACAATATCATCCATTGTTATCATTCTTTGACACTCCCTAGCTTATTCCTGAAGGTTTTCAACAAGTGCAGTATCGACTCGTTTTCTTACAGTTGGTATGAAGGCACTTTTCCATTCTGCCTTGTTTAAACAACTCTGATAATGGTATTTTAACATAATATGTTTCACAGCATCATAAATTTGCTGAAGGACGAGAAAAATTTTTAAGTGAAAAACCGATTTCCATCTGTATATGTTATACTGAATTGTAAATTCTGTAACTCGTTTGAGGGGAGACATGTTAAGTGGTATGGAAAAAGTCATCATTGATAGGTTTTATAAGTCTCATTGTAATTCTCTCTGCCTGCAGCGGAACATCGACTTCCGAAAAAGTTTATAATCATCTCGAAGAAGCTGTGAAACTTGAACAGACTTTTGGAACTCAGCAGAAACAGATTGTTGAACTTGAGCAGGAAGAGCAGGATATATATAGTCAAATTATTGATTTGAGCATGGAAGAGTTCGATCAAATAAAAGAGTTATCTAATCAGGCACTTGAAAACATTGAAACAAGAAAAGATAAAATAACGAAAGAAAAAGAAAGTATCGATGCTTCCAGAGAAGAGTTTTCAAAAATTGAGAATATGATTAGTGATTTGGAAGAGGAGGCTGCAAAGGAAAAAGCAAATCAGCTGTACAGTACGATGACGGATCGCTATAATGCCTATGATGAGCTTCATGAAGCGTATTCTGATTCATTATCGCTTGAAGAGGAATTATATACGATGCTTCAGGAAGAAGATCTTGAACAGGAAACGCTCACAGATCATATCGAAAAATTGAATGAAAGCTATCAAAAGGTCATGGATGCCAACCAGACATTCAATGATTTGACCACTGAATATAATTCGGTAAAAGAAGAATTTTATAATGCTGCGGGAATTGAAGTTGAATATGAAGAAAATCCTGCATCAGGAGAAAATGAAAATAATAACAATGAAGAAACAAGTGAATCAGAAGAGACGGAATCAGATGAATAGATCATCTGGTTCTTTTTTTAACGTCAGAAAAAAACATGTGTCTAAAACTCCGGTGTATTCTCAGCAAGCGCAGTTACATACCGCCTGAGGCAATTTACTTAAATTTTGTCGCTTTAAGACGACAGTTAGAAATGCATCACAAACTAAGGAAGCCTTATAAAATCAATGTTTCATTATCTTCTTCTTTTTATTAATACAGTTTTTTTATTAAAATATAACAGTTCATGCCGTGAAAGGACCGCAATTACTGTAAACGCTGTCATCCCTATTTAAAAATGAAAAAATCTTAAACAAAACAATTGACCAAATAATATATGTGGGCTACACTTTAAAAAGAATAAAGGATTGTACCAGTAAATTTTGCTTATTGAATGTAACAGTTTTAGAGTTTGTATGGTATATGATTATTGTTGATAAAAAAAGGGAAGATGTTTTAGAGCAAAAGGGTACAGTTTATTCATATTTTGGGAAGGCTAGAAAAAGAATATAAACAGTCATACAGAAAGGAAGAGGTGACCATTTTGAAAGACGTACTTGAAAGTATCGAGAATCAGTTCGAGATGTTCCAGGTTCTTAATGAAAAGGGTGAGGTAGTTAATGAAGACTGGATGCCTGATCTTTCAGATGATGATCTGAAAGAACTGATGCGCCGAATGGTTTATACAAGAGTGCTCGATCAACGCTCAATCGCATTGAACCGTCAAGGCCGATTAGGGTTTTATGCTCCTACAGCAGGCCAAGAGGCATCTCAGCTAGCAAGTCACTTTGCGCTTGAGGAGGAGGACTATATTCTTCCTGCATATCGTGATGTGCCACAGCTGATATGGCATGGCCTTCCACTGTATCAGGCTTTCCTTTTCTCCAGGGGACACTTTCATGGCAACCAGTTCCCTGAAGGTGTTAATGGCCTGAGCCCGCAAATAATTATCGGGGCACAGATTACGCAAGCGGCCGGTGTGGCATTAGGTCTTAAAAAACGCGGTAAAAAAGCTGTTGCTGTTACATACACCGGTGACGGCGGGACGTCCCAAGGCGATTTTTATGAAGGCATCAACTTTGCAGGTGCTTATGGTGCGCCGGCGATTTTCTTTGTGCAAAATAACCAGTTTGCTATTTCAGTTCCGGTTGAAGAGCAGACAAATGCAAAAACGCTTGCCCAAAAAGGGGTTGCTGCAGGTGTCGAAAGCTATCTCGTTGACGGCATGGATGTTTTCGCAGTTTATGCTGCGACAAAGAGGTCCCGCGAACGTGCTATTAACGGCGAGGGGCCGACATTGATTGAAACGATGACTTACCGTTATGGTCCGCATACCATGGCTGGTGATGACCCAACACGCTACCGGACTGAAGATATGACCAATGAATGGGAGAAAAAGGACCCGCTCGTTCGTCTCCGCAAATATCTTGAAGATAAAGACTTGTGGTCAGAGGATGAAGAAAATAAAACAATTGAAAACGCCAAAGATGATATTAAAAAAGCTATTAAAGAAGCAGATAATTATCCGAAACAAAAAGTGACCGACTTAATTGATATCATGCATGACGAACTTCCACACAACCTGCAGGAGCAAATGGAAGAATACAAAGAAAAGGAGTCGAAGTAAATCATGGCAGAAAAAACAATGATTCAGGCAATCACTGATGCAATGCACCATGAACTGAAAAATGATGAAAATGTGCTTGTATTCGGTGAAGATGTTGGACAAAATGGCGGCGTATTTCGTGCTACAGAAGGTTTGCAGGATGAATTTGGGGAAGACCGTGTATTTGATACGCCTCTTGCCGAATCAGGAATCGGCGGCCTTTCACTTGGCCTTGCACTGCAGGGATTCCGACCGGTACCCGAGATTCAGTTTATCGGCTTCACTTATGAAGCAATGGATGCGATTAACGGCCAGATAGCACGCATACGTTATCGTTCAGGCGGGACGAAGCCTGCACCTATTACGATTCGTACACCTTTTGGCGGTGGTGTTCATACGCCGGAGTTGCATGCAGACTCTCTGGAAGGACTCATCGCACAGCAACCGGGCATTCGAGTCGTTGTTCCATCAACACCATACGATGCCAAAGGACTTCTGATTTCCTCAATCCGCAATAATGATCCGGTCTTTTTCATGGAACATATGAAATTGTACCGTTCATTCCGTGCTGAAGTACCGGATGAAGCCTACACTGTCGATCTGGACAAGGCCGATATTAAACGTGAAGGCAAGGATGTCACACTTATTGCATATGGTGCCATGGTTCACACGGCACTAAAAGCAGCTGAAGAACTGGAAAAAGATAATATTGAAACGGAAGTGATTGACTTACGCACGATCTCTCCGGTGGATATTGATACAATTGTTGAGTCAGTGAAGAAAACAAACCGTGTTGTTATGCTGCAGGAAGCACAACGTCAGGCAGGCGTGGGTGCACATGTCATTTCTGAAATCCAGGAACGTGCAATCCTTCATTTGGAAGCGCCGGTGTTGCGTGTAACAGCGCCCGATACCGTTTATCCATTTTCACAGGCAGAGGAAGTGTGGCTGCCAACGCATAAAGATGTAATCGAAAAAGTGAATGAAGTCATTAACTTTTAATCAATGATTGGAGGTCGTCATTATGGCGTTTAACTTTAAACTGCCTGATATCGGTGAAGGTATACATGAAGGCGAAATCGCCAAATGGTTCGTTAAAGAAGGCGATGAAATTCAGGAGGATGACGTGCTTTGTGAGGTTCAGAATGACAAAGCCGTTGTCGAAATCCCTTCACCGGTTGACGGAACCGTAACGAAAGTGCACGTTGGCGAGGGTGAAGTGGCTGTTGTAGGCAATACACTCATCTCGTTTGATGCAGAAGGCTATGAATCTGATGACGAGGAAGAAGAGCAAGAGGAAGGAACTCAGGAATCCTCAGAAGCTGATCAATCAGAGGAAAAAACTGAGAGTTCTGCTGATGAAGGTGAAAAAACTGAGATGTCTGAATCAGACGACAAGAAGGAAGAATCTACATCAGATAAACGTGTGATTGCAATGCCACGGGTTCGAAAATATGCACGTGATAATGATGTGAATATCCAGGATGTGCAGGGTTCAGGCAAAAATGGCCGTATTTTAAAAGAAGATGTGGACAATTACGTAAGCGGTGATCAGCAAGCAGAACAGCCTGCTGAAGCAGAGAAAAGTGAACAGAAGCCTGCAGCTGCGCAAGCACCACAAGGCGAATATCCTGAAACCCGCGAGAAAATGAGCGGTATCAGGAAATCAATTGCAAATGCTATGGTTAATTCCAAAACGAAAGCACCACATGTCACCTTGATGGATGATGTGGATGTTACCGAGCTTGTGGCACACCGCAAGCGATTTAAAGAAGTTGCTGCAGAACAAGAGGTTAAATTGACCTATTTACCATATGTAGCTAAAGCATTAATTTCAGCATCGAAAAAATATCCTATATTAAATGCCGCTGTTGATGATGAAACAAACGAAATCGTCTATAAGCAGTATTACAACATTGGTATTGCTGCAGACACAGACAGAGGCCTAATGGTACCGGTTGTCAAAGATGCAGACCGTAAATCAATATTTTCGATATCTCAGGAAGTCAATGAATTGGCAGAAAAAGCCCGAAGTGGTAAACTATCACCTGAGGAAATGAAAGGTGCATCCAACACGATTACAAATATCGGTTCTGCCGGCGGTCAGTGGTTTACACCTGTCCTTAACTATCCGGAGGCTATTATTCTGGGAATCGGGCGTATCCAGGAAAAACCGATTGTCCGCGATGGCGAAATTGTTATAGCGCCTGTATTGGCAGTGTCTCTAAGCTTTGATCATCGTATTGTTGATGGGGCAACGGGGCAGTTGGCACTCAATCAGATCAAGCGCTTGCTGAACGATCCACAATTAATTATGATGGAGGCGTAGATAATGGTAGTAGGAGATTTTCCAATTGAAACAGATACACTTGTAGTTGGAGCAGGTCCCGGCGGCTATGTAGCTGCCATTCGGGCTGCTCAAAAAGGCCAAAAGGTAACCATTGTAGAAAAAGGTGATTTAGGCGGTGTGTGCCTGAACGTCGGCTGTATCCCTTCAAAAGCCCTGATTGAAGCCGGTCATAAGACAGAGCACGCACACGGCAATGAAGAATTGGGAATTACCACTGAAAATGTTTCAGTGGATTTCTCCAAAGTGCAGGAATGGAAAGGCAAAGTCGTCAATAAATTGACTTCAGGTGTTGAAAGTCTGCTTAAAGGTAATAAAGTGGATATTGTAAAAGGTGAAGTTTACTTTGTTGATAAAAACACTGTTAAAGTAATGGATGAGAAAAATTCACAAACTTATACTTTTAATAACAGCATTATTGCAACTGGTTCTACACCTATTGAGATTCCAAACTTCAAATTCTCAGATCGTGTGCTGGATTCCACCGGTGCATTAAATCTTCAGGAGATTCCTGAGAAAATGGTCGTTGTCGGCGGCGGCTATATCGGTATTGAGCTCGGCACCGCCTATGCAAACTTCGGCACTGAAGTTACGATTCTTGAAGGAATGGACGAGATTCTTGGCACATTTGAAAAGCAACTTAAACAGCCAATTAAAAAAGGCCTTAAAAATAAAAATGTTAAAGTTGTTACGAGTGCGATGGCAAAAGGTGTTGAAGAATCTGAAGACGGTGTAAAAGTAACATATGAAGCCAAGGATAAAGAAGAAACAATTGAAGCTGATTATGTGCTCGTTACAGTCGGCCGGCATCCAAATACTGAAGAAATCGGTCTTGAGCAAGTGGGTATCGAAGTTGACGATAAAGGACTTATTAAAACTGATAAGCAATCCCGAACAAACATTGATAACATTTATGCGATTGGTGATATTGTAGAAGGTCTGCCTTTGGCACATAAAGCATCTTATGAAGGCAAAATTGCGGCAGAAGCCATCAGCGGTGAAAAATCCGAGATTGATTATCTGGCTATACCATCTGTTGTATTCTCAGATCCTGAGCTTGCCGTTGTCGGCTATACAGAACAGGATGCAAAAGATGCCGGATACGATGTTAAAGCATCTAAATTCCCATTTGGTGCAAATGGCCGCGCATTGTCGCTTAACAGCACAGACGGGTTTATGAAGCTTATTACCAGAAAAGAAGACGGACTTGTAATCGGTGCACAAGTTGTCGGTCCGAATTCCAGTGATGTCATTGCTGAAATCGGGTTGGCAATTGAAGCAGGTATGACAGCTGAAGATATTGCGCTAACCATCCATGCACATCCAACACTTGGAGAAGTGACAATGGAAGCAGCTGATGTTGCATTGGGCACACCAATTCATACAATGTAATAATTTTTTTGAAACTCCCCAGAGGTCGCCCCTGGGGAGTTTCTTTCGTCTGCAAATAGAAAAAAATACTTTCTTAGCAATAACCTTTTTGAATAACCTCTTTTAAAAAACAGCCTTATCGTTAAAAAGACTGTCCGGGATTAGAGTTGGAGACTCCATTCCCGGACAGCTTTGTGTTTTATGACTTATTTCATTTTATCCCGCATGTAACTGGGAGTAAGGACCCCCACCTCAAATGTTCGCGTATACGATGAAGATTAGGTGGGGGGGATGGCTGCCAGTAAATGTCCGATTCGTTTATCTAACAATCAGTGGGGGAAGAAAGAAAAGCCCCACTGATTGAAGATTCATTTTATCTTACTTCAGTGTCAGTATTCTTCATTGTCGGTATCAGGAAGTGTTTTTTTAAATCCTTCGCGACGTCTTCTGAGTTCTTTACGCAGATTTTCCCGGTACTCCGGATCATGTTCGCGTTGTTTGTTTTCAATTTGCAAAATGTCATGTTCGCTTTTCAGTGCTTTGATAAGCGAAATACACATAAAGATCATTAAAATCGCAAACGGGAATGCTGCAATCAGCATGGCCATTTGAAGTGCGGACAGCCCGCCGGACCATAATAGAACCGCAGCAGTTGCGGCAAGGACAATACCCCAAATAGCTTTAATACCTGTGTTTGGATTTAACTTGCCTCCTGTTGTCAGCATGCCAAGCACAAATGTACCGGAATCGGCAGAGGTGACGAAGAAGGAAGTAATCAACAGGACTGTGATACCGATAACGACAGCTGCTGCAGGCGTTGATTCAAGAAATGCGAATAAAGCTACTTCATTTCCCATTTCGTTCATTAACTGATGGATAATGCCGCCTTCAGCCGAATCCATATTCAAACCGGAAACACCAAAAACAGAGAACCAGAATGCGCTGAATATTACCGGCACAGCAGTTACCCCAATGACAAATTCGCGAATGGTCCTTCCTCTTGAAACACGGGCAATAAAGGTTCCGACAAATGGCGACCAGCCGATCCACCAAGCCCAGTAAAAGAGTGTCCATGAATTAAGAAACTCTCTGTCACCTCCAAAAGCATTCATGCCAAGTGTCATGCTTGGAAGGTTTTGTAAATAATTACCCAAGGTTGTTGAAAAAGACTCGACCATCTGAACTGAAGAACCAAGAACGAACACAAAGGCCATCAGTGCAATGGCAAGAATAATATTTGCCCAGCTCAGGTAACGGATACCTCGGTTAATGCCTGTTGTAGCAGAAAGCATAAATAATACTGTGATAACTGCAATGACAATCAGATTTGTTGTCAGTGTATTTGGAATTCCATCAAAGGTGTAGCTTAAACCGGCTGTAATTTGTGTTGCACCAAGCCCAAGAGATGTTGCAATACCAAATACGGTAGCAAATACTGCCAGTGTATCAATGGCAGTTCCCAACCCACCTTTAGACCGATCACCGATCAGTGGTGAAAATGCGGAACTAATCAAAGCGGGGGCTCGGTGGCGGAATTTAAAATAAGCCAGGGTCAATGCAAGCACGGCGTATGTAGCCCATGGATGGAATCCCCAATGGAATAAAGTGTATTGCATCGACTCTTTAGCTGCAGCTGTCGTTTCCGGGTCAGCAGAAGGCGGTGAATAAAAATGTGTTACAGGTTCCGTCACGCCGTAGAATACGAGACCAACTCCCATACCGGCAGTGAACAGAAATGCAAACCAGGTAAAGTAACTATACTCCGGCTCATCATCAGGCCTTCCAAGCTTGATTTTTCCATAAGGCCCAAAGATTAAAAACGCTGCAAATAAAACAAATCCAGTAGTAGACCACAAATAAAACCAGCCAAACGTGTCTGAAATAAAACCATCAATCAAGCCTAATACATACTGTACATTTTCAGGGAAAAAAGCTCCCCAAATGATAAATATGGATACCAGTATTAAAGAGGCCCAAAAAACAGATGTAATTTTTGTGGATTTAATAGTAAAACCTCCTCATATTTTTGTGCCAAACTCTTGTAGTGTAACATAATACGACAACATGTCAATTTTCTCGACATAGTCATAGTAGCATTTTTATCCTCCCCTCAAATGTTTAAGTAATACTGTTTACTGATACCCAAATAATAAGTAAATAAACAAATAAAGTATAGTCAAACTGACAGCTCTTACTTATAATGAAGGTAATTACATAATATAGGGGGAAGACAACATTGAAAAATATTATATGGTTCATCGTGTTTATGGCAGTATTTTTACCAGCTTGTGAAAATGATACCACAAATGCTGAAAAGGAATCGGAAAAGGATATGGCGCAAGAACAAACAGAAAATGACAAAGGCGAACAAGAAGAAACAGAGGACCAGACGGGGACGGGTGAAAAAGAGTCAGCTGATGAGGAAAAACAGCAGGAGCAAAACCAGTCTGAAGAAGAACCTGTTGAGACGCTCTATCAGATTGACAGTGAGACGTCTTCAGTTGTGCCTGTGAATGAAGATGCCCCTGAGAAAGCTGTACTCTTGACAATTGATGACGCTCCCGATAAACACGCGCTTGAAATGGCCGGAACATTAAAGGAACTTGACGCAAATGCAATTTTTTTCGTAAATGGTCACTTTTTGGAGACACAAGAAGATAAAGAGGCACTGAAGCAACTGCATGAGATGGGTTTTGAAATCGGCAATCATACGAATAACCATCCACTGTTACCTGATTTGCCCACTGAAGAACAGGAAAAAGAAATTGTTAACTTAAATGATAAGGTTGAAGACATTATTGGCGAACGCCCGAAATTTTTCAGAGCTCCTAATGGTGCCAATACGGACTTTACGAAAAACCTCGTTAAAGATGAAGGTATGGTGTTGATGAATTGGACGTATGGATATGATTATTTTGAACCGTATATGGACGCTGACAAATTGGCTGAAGCAATGGTTTCCGGCAAAGGCCCCGAAGTGGATGTCGATTATAGTTTGCTGAAGCCTGGTGCGAATCTTCTAATGCATGACCGTGAATGGACAATGAAAGCCCTGGAGGATATCGTGACCGGTCTAAGGATAAAGGGTATAAAATTGTCGATCCCAAAACAATTAAGACAATTGACGAGACAAACGAATAGGAAGTTAATTTAAAGACACATCCGAAAAAGCCAGCCAGCTATACATTAGCACGCTGGCTTCGCTTTTTATAAGATAAGGATCATATCATCGTTCAAAAAAACATGAAAACTTAATATGTTATACTAATTTGGGGTTGATTTTTGTAATGTGACACATTATAATATAATTATATTATTCTAATTCAAGGTAAAGGAGCGGGTATAAATGGGTACAATCGTATGTCAAGATTGCCAAAAGGTGATTGAACACTTCAATGATGTTAAAGTGACCACATACTATGGTGCTTGCCCGACTTGCGCTAAATAGTACAAAAAAATAACAACGCTTTCATTCCATCAACTGCATCGCTTATGTGCAGTTGTTTTTATTTTCTGGAATATAGCAATATCGGGTCATTTAATGGTAAGATAGAAAGAAAAAGGGGAGAATGTTCGTGAAATGGGAGACTGAACTGACAGAGCTATTACATATTGATTATCCGATTGTTCAGGGGGTCTTGCCTATCTGGCGTATGCTGATTTGGCTGCTGCAGTTTCCAATGTCGGCGGGCTGGGACAAATAACTGCAATGAGTCTTTCGGATCCGGAGTCACTGCGTGAGGAAATTCAAAAAGTAAAAACAATGACTGATAAGCCATTTGGTGTCAATTTTGCCATCGGGCAGCACGGCAGATCTTACGAGCATATGGTGCAAGTTGCCATTGATGAAGAAGTGCCGGTCATTTCCGTGACAGGGGGCAACCCTAAAGGAGTGCTTGACATGGTAAAGGACCATCCAATTAAGAAGCTTGTTTTGACTGCGGCACGGAGGCAAGCGGAGAAAGCTGAGGAACTTGGAGCTGATGCTGTCATGGTCGTCGGACAAGAAGGGGGCGGCCATCTTGGTCGTGGAGATATTGGCACCTCTGTCCTTACACCACAGGTGGTTGACTCGGTTTCCATTCCGGTAATCGCCTCGGGAGGTATAGTGGATGGCCGTGGCATGATGGCAGCACTGGCACTCGGCGCTGAAGGCATTGAAATGGGCACACGTTTCATTGCAACCAAGGAATGTGTGGATGCCCACCCTATGTATAAACAGGCGTTGCTTGATGCCGATGAAAACGCCACTGTGGTTATCAAACGCTCGCTGGGCACCCCGGCAAGAGCGCTGAAAAACACTTGGACAGATGAAATATTGGAGATTGAAAAAGAAAACGGTGGTTATGAATCATTGAAGTCTTATATAAGCGGTGAAGCGAACAAAAATTACATTTATGAAGGCAGTGACACAAGAGGGTTTGGCTGGGCAGGCCAGGGCACTGGAAGAATCAACGATATCCCGACTGTTAAAGAATTGATTGATTCCATGGTCGTTGAAGCAGAGCAAGTCAGAAGAAAATGGTCTTAAATGAGGTGAAAAAACAGCAATGAATTATCATTACCCAATGGATGAGTCATGGTCTAAGCAGGAAGTGATTGATGTCGTTAATTTTTTTGCATTGATTGAACAGGCATATGAAAAACAAGTGAACAGAAGAGAGCTGCTTGCAGCTTACCGAAAGTTTAAACAGGTTGTGCCGGCAAAAAGTGAGGAAAAAACGTATTTCCGTGAGTTTAAACAGGCTTCCGGCTATGCCGGCTATCCAGTGGTAAAGAAAGCGAGAGAAAGTGAACAGCAAACAATTAATATGTAAAAAAAGGACCTTTCGAAACGAAAGGTCCTTTTTGTTACCCCATTGAGATCTTATAAAGAGGAGTGAGCTTTTCAAAAGTCGTTTTTGCTTCTTCTATAAACTCTTGACCATCCTGCAGAATTGAATCATTCGGGTGAAAATGCCTTCCGATTAGAAATTCAGCTTTTTTAACATCTTTAAAACGTGTCAATGCTTTTTCCAGACCGATTTCAGAAAGTGAGGTTGCATCTTTTTTAGTATGGTCAAGTGAAATGACATAATGTGCAGGAATCGATTCCTGGATATCATCCATATGATTTAGAAATGAGTCGGCGATTGCAGATTTGTCCGGCAGTTCATAAATAAACGCTAGCCACATGAATAAGTGGTCGTCGAACAAGCCAATTTGAAAATGCGGGTGTTTCTTGTAACCGCGTTTATTATGACAGAAAGCCATCCATGTGTCATTTGGCGGATTTTTCGTCCGTCTGGCATGCTGTGCAATATGTACGTGCATATCGTTTCCAGTTAGATCTGAGAGGCTCTCTGAAAGTTCATCACCGATTGCTTTAAACTTTGGCTGGATATTCCTCCTGATAGCCTCCATACGCGCCTCAAGCCCATCAATGGTTAATGTATTGAAGTCCTTTTCAGTAAATCCATTAAAACTCATATAGCTCATCCTTTCAGCTTTTCCATCGCGTTAGATTATAATTATTATTATTAAGTAAATAAACTGTCCAGTCAAGTTATATCTATTAAGATTTACTCCCAGAAAGGAATTTTGATTTTGCAAACTGTTAAACGATTTGGTTTGAGGACTATTTCTGCAACTAAAATGTTTAAAAATTAAAAATAAAGGGTATCAGTTAACTAATGATTCAATAAGTTATTTTCAAAAAATAAATTGGTTATTCTCAGGTTGTTGAACAATTATCATTGGCGAAGCATACAAATAATATAAGATATATGAAAGGTTGTGGGTGAGATGAAATATGTCATAGAAGATTTGCGTAAAAAACAAAAACAAGAACGTTTGCCTGTGATCCGTATTGAAATCGATTATGAATTAATGACATTATATGATGCTATACAAGCAAATGATAAAGTTGAAATAATTAAGTCGAAAGAACGGCTGAAGCTACTGCGCGCACGTCTTTTGGAATTGGAGCATGAGCATGGTGCCGAAACAGGCTAATCCGAATTCGGGCCATGCTTTCTTTATCATGGTGGTGTGTGCTGTATAGTTACATACATTCACCTCGTTCATCTCGTAGGCTGGTTTAAACTGACCTGCCTGCTGTGTTTCCAGGAGGGAGAAATGCGCAAATATGAAAGTTGCCGTCCAATTTGATATGATAGTGTTAAATGAAATATTGGAGGCTTTCCGATGAATCAGGAACAACGACAGGCAATTTACCAGCAAGCCAAAGACTGGGTTCTTGAGGCAGGTAAAACAATCAGATTTAAAATAAACGATCCATTGACAATCAGTACAAAATCCAACCCGAATGACCTTGTCACAACGATGGATCGTGATACGGAGTATTTTTTTACATCGAACATAAAACAAACATATCCTGATCACGCTATTGTTAGTGAAGAGGGCTATGGAGATGAACTGGAATCTCTTGATGGCACTGTATGGATAATTGACCCGATTGACGGGACGATGAATTTTGTTCATCAGAAAAGAAATTTTGCGATATCCGTTGGTGTTTACCAGGACGGAATTGGTGAAATAGGATTGATTTATGATGTTATGGCTGATGTGTTATTCAGCGCCAAGCGGGGAGAAGGGGCTTTTAAAAATGAATCGCCACTGCCTCAGCTGTCTGAGAACAAAAGTTTTTACGAATCGATTTTGGGACTGAACCATTTTTGGCTTTGTGATAATCGTCTTGTTGATGAAAAGGTGATGCAAAGCTTGGTCAAGACAGTCAGAGGGACAAGAACCTATGGATCTGCAGCCCTGGAATTTGCGGGTGTTGCAGAAGGGATTATTGATGGTTATATGACAATGGATTTGGCGCCATGGGATATTGCAGCAGGAATTGTGATTGTGAATGAAACCGGAGGAAAAACGACAAACGCGTTTGGTGAACCGATTAATATGTTGCAACAAAATTCTGTCATGACTTGTAATCCTGTTATTTATGAACAATTAATAGAGGAATATACAAAAAAAGGAAGAAAGTGACAACCGAAATAGTGTCACTTTCTTTTGCGTTTCAAGTAAATTCCAAGTCCCATAAAAGCAAAACCGAGTATGATAAACAATAGAACCAGCCATATGTTTCGGAATGCAATGGCGATGCCTGTAAAAACAAACATAAAA
Organism: Lentibacillus amyloliquefaciens; assembly: GCF_001307805.1. Lineage (GTDB taxonomy): Bacteria > Bacillota > Bacilli > Bacillales > Amphibacillaceae > Lentibacillus > Lentibacillus amyloliquefaciens. Next base: position 258,742 of record NZ_CP013862.1, read on the forward strand.
ATAACCAGGGACGCTAATAGAAGCATAGGTATATCAAGTTTTTTCATATAAATGCACCTCGATTTCCATGAACTAGTATATACTAAATAAAATGATTGTTCAAAAGTTTCCCGAGTTTTTAATGGCGTGCTTGAATAAGATTTAGTATGATGGGTGAAGGAATGAATTTCGAACTGGTGAATTTTTATGTAAAGGGATAATGGAGGATATTGATGGAAACAAGTTTCAGTTTTGTTTATGAACTGGTTATAAATTACCGGGACAGTATAAATGTTTTCTGGACATTTTATGTTGTCAATCTGGTTCTGGCAACCATTGCTTATAAACTTGGATTTGCCAAGGAACTGCCTGTTTTAAAATCAGTCATTGTTTATATCATGCTTGCCGTTGGGATGCTGATATTGAATCTTTTCAGTATCGTAGGCTATCCAATCACCGACAGTTTAATTGTGATTTGTCTTGTTTTGGGCATATACCGCCTCAGGCTTCACCGACAGCGCAAGTCACAACATGCATAAAAAACTCCCGGGCAGGGAGTTTTTTTAAGAGGTTGTTTAAATTAAATCGCGTTTCTTTTTTTTCGTATCATACAACTGGAAACTGCCTGTGGCATGCCTTTTTCTTGTATTACTATCAATGCGTTCATAGCATTCCCGGCATAAATACATGCGAATTCTGCGATTCCTGAGCCGCTTAGCATGCAATGAATCATCTTCTAGCTCGTCTACCTCGTCACATAGTGCACATTGTACTTTCATTATTTTCACCTCAAAATATAGGCTTACTTAATTACTATAACATGCGAGAAATTTGTTTGAAAGTATGTGTTTAGTTGAAACATAACAGGGAAAAGGTTAATACAATTATCATTAGTCGGAAAGGACGATTCGATGAAAAAACGTTATATGGCTTCAGCAGCCGGAGCAGTAGGTGCAGGTATTGCAGGCTATTTTCTGAGAAACGGACAGAGTCGGGAAAAAGTTAAAGTACAACTAAAAACTGCTGCAGACAAAATAAAGAATGGAAAAAATGAAAAAGACGCTGAGTCGACATTGGAAGATGCAGGTGCGCCGGATCAGACGAGAAGCAAAGATGCGGCGCAAATGGAAAATTCCAAAATGGTGTCAGAAGGATCTCAGTTTGGCGTCAACTATTATAACGAAGTGAAAGAAGAGAAAAACGAAAAAATGAATAACTAAACGCAAATATAAAAGGTGCTCTCCTAACAATACGGGAGAGCACCCTCAGTTTGAACCTTTAATTATTCTTGATTATGCTCATTGGACTGTTCTTCTTCGATATCATCCAATTCCTGTTCTTCATCTTGTGGGATAGATTCTTTGTTTTGATCGCCTTCTTTTGGCCGGTCTTCATTAATTGGGAAGTCAGGCATATATCTGCCAACGATTGCTGAGAGCTCATCGACTACCCCCTGCACAGGATATCCTTGAGCCATTTTATTACCCATTGACCGTATTCTTTCCACAACATCGCCGTCAGCTACAACAACGGCTGTTTTACCATAAGGGTCTTTTTGTAATGCTTCAAGCACTGTATATTTGATGGTACCAACCCGTGACCGGTCCAGGTTCTGATCGACATCGATCCCGACAACTGCATAAGGTCCCGCAACAGCTGATGTTGCATTCTCCACATTAGGGACATCGTTTGCAACATTGGATAAGTGTGCCGCAATCTCAGTATTGGTTAAACGTTGTTGTTCAACAGGATCGGAATCTTTAACCTGAACAAAACGGCCGTTATCTTCTGTTTCTTCCGGAAGTGATTGTTCATTATCATTTTGCTGGCAGCCAATTAAGAGTGTAATACTTAAGACAGACAGTATTCCTAAGCGTAACAGCATGTCTATTCCTCCTTGTTTTGAACGTGAAAGGGACTGTCTGATTAGTTTGCTTTAACACGGGCAAATTATACAAAAAAGGCCGGCTCCAAAAGTCACTCAAAAGTGAGCTTTTGGATCGGTCCATTGGTTTTATGCTGTTATCTATGTTTTTGAACTAAAAAATGTTGCGTATTAAAGAAACGACTTTTAAAAACTTTCTCCACTAATCGATAATAATTTTTTTGATGCTTTTTATAGGGTTGTCCCGGTTGGAGCCATCATTGTAAAATAAATGAACGGGACCATCTTCTTTCAATGGCTTGCCATCCAGAGCAAACAGCAAGAGGCTGTTTTCAAGTGTTTTTAGCGGGATGGTCTCTTCGCCATTTGCTGTTTCCAGGATGGCGTTTTGGGCATCTTCTTTAACGCTCGTATTGGTTAAAAATTCTTTTATCGGCATAACATATGAGTTTTCGAGGAACTTTTTTCCTTCTGCCTTGGTGATATTTTTGTTCACAGACTGCTTTTGTTTCTCGGTATTCACTGCCCTGTCCCACCGTTCGGAAGCTTTTTTGACTTCATCTTCTTCGTCCACTTTTTGGCTTTTGGCGTTAAAAGCCTCTTCAAGCAAGATTTTTCGCTTATCAAAGATCCACACAGTAGGGTCTAAGGTTATGGCATATGCAACTTTGCCGGTAATTGGTAAAATCAAGCGTTATCACCTCAAAAAATATGTATTCCAAGTAATGATAGCAGATAGAGGATTTTTTTTCATTTAATAGTGCCGATGTGCTGAATTTCATTTGCAATTTTATCGTACAAACGATAAGATAAAATACAAGGAAGTGTTTTAATGGAGGGATAATTTTGATTTCAGAGGTGACTGAAACCCATCGCGAAAAGGCTTATGCCCTTCTAAAGGCTGATGCTGCCAGAATACGCAAACTTATAGAAGTGCAGATAGATAATTTGACAATGCCGCAATGCCCTCTATATGAGGAAGTTCTCGATACACAAATGTTTGGTCTCTCAAGAGAGATTGATTTTGCTGTACGTTTAAATTTGATTGATGAGGATGAAGGTAAAGCGCTTCTCGAAAATTTAGAAAGGCAGCTCTCTAAATTGCATGAGGCATCACAGAATTCTGTGTAAAAATTTGTTTGATGCAATAAAAACTTTGCCTGATTGGACAGCGGCAAGGTTTTTTTATTTAATCGCTGCACTATTTGATGTGGCAGATGATTGAGTTAATGTGATATACTATTTAAAATATATGTTATCCTCAATGCAAATCTGTTTTCATCTGCTTCTATGATTACATACTTTGGGGAGAAGTGGAATGATTAAGAAAATTAAAGATTATGATTTTACGCTAATGATAACACCAGTGCTTTTAACAGCGTTTGGAATTGTCATGATCTATAGTGCAAGCATGGTCTTAGCTGTAGTGGAAGGGCATGAAAGCACTTATTATCTGATGCGGCAGATTCAATGGTTTATTTTGGCAATTGCAGGGTTTGTCCTGACGAGCATCTTTCCGTATAAGTATTACCAGAAAATGATCAAGGTGATCATTGTCATTGTGGTTGTTATGCTGGGATTGGTGCTTGTGTTTGGCACCAGTGTTAATAATGCCAAGTCATGGTTCGATTTTGGGCCAATCAGTCTTCAGCCGGCTGAATTTGCTAAATTGGGTTTAATTATCTACCTTGCTTCTGTTTATTCAAAAAAACAAGCCTATATTAACGAGTTTAATAGAGGTGTATTGCCTCCATTAATATTGACTGCCGTCATCTTGGCCTTAATCGTTCAGCAGCCTGATATCGGGACAGCGGCAATTATCTTTTTGATTGCTTGTTCTGTCATATTCAGTTCCGGTGCGCGTTTTAAACACTTGATTATTCTCATACTGGTTGGGCTCACCCTGGTTGCATTCGCAATCCCCAGTATGGTTACTGATGAACGTATCAGCAGATTTGCAGGGGCTTACCAGCCATTTGAAGATCCGGATGATGATGGCTATCATTTAATCCAATCTTATCTGGCGATTGGAAATGGGGGCTTATCCGGGGAAGGTCTGGGCCAAAGCGTACAGAAACTGGGTTTTCTTCTGGAGCCGCATACGGATTTTATCATGGCTGTTATTGCTGAAGAGCTTGGATTTATCGGCGTGGTTATTGTCGTCGGGATGTTATCGGTCATTGTTTTACGCGGATTGTTTATAGCCAGAAAATGCTCCGATAGTTTTGGGGCATTGCTTGCAATTGGCATATCATCAATGGTCGGAATTCAGGCATTCATTAATTTGGGTGCCATCAGCGGTTTGCTTCCCATAACAGGTGTCCCGCAGTTACCCCTTTGGTCAGTTACGGCGGGTCCTCGCTATTGGTTATGATGATAGCTATGGGGATCATGAATAATATTGCAAAGTCTGTTAAACAGAACGAGCAAGAACCTGAATCAACCGCACAAGATATATCTGAGAACAATACATTTCGCAATCGAGGAGGAAAAACATGGGAGAAAGAAACCAAATCAATAAAATTCTAGTAGCAAATCGCGGAGAAATTGCTATACGTGTTTTTCGTGCATGTACTGAACTTAATATACGCACAGTCGCTGTTTACTCACAGGAAGATATTGGTTCATACCATCGCTACAAAGCTGACGAAGCATATTTAATCGGCGAGGGAAAAAAACCGATCGACGCTTACTTGGATATTGAAGGAATCATCGATCTTGCCAAAAGGGTAGACGTTGATGCGATTCATCCAGGGTATGGTTTTCTGTCGGAAAACATTGAATTCGCCCGTCGCTGTGAAGAAGAGGGAATCATCTTCATTGGCCCGACAAGCGAACATTTAAATATGTTTGGTGACAAAGTGAAAGCAAGAACACAGGCTCTTAATGCTAAATTGCCGGTGATTCCGGGAAGTGACGGTCCTGTTTCATCATTGGACGAGGTTAAAGCGTTCGGCAAACAACATGGGTTCCCGATTATCATAAAAGCATCACTCGGAGGCGGCGGCCGCGGTATGCGGATTGTCCGAAATGAGCAATCGCTTGATGAAGCATTTGACCGGGCTAAATCCGAAGCAAGAGCAGCATTTGGCAGTGACGAAGTGTATGTTGAAAGATTAATCGAAAACCCTAAACATATTGAAGTTCAAATTATAGGTGACACATACGGCAATACCGTTCATTTACATGAGCGTGACTGTTCTGTCCAGCGCCGGCACCAAAAAGTTGTTGAGGCAGCACCGAGTGTTTCACTCCCTGATAAATTAAGGGAAGAAATATGTCAGGCTGCAGTTGATCTGATGGATAATGTCGGTTATGTGAATGCCGGCACGGTTGAATTTTTGGTAACAGATAACGATTATTACTTTATTGAGGTTAACCCCCGTGTTCAGGTGGAACATACCATTACGGAAATGATTACAGGAATCGACATCGTTCAAACACAGATCAAAATTGCTGCAGGTGAAAATATTCATGATGATTCAATAGGCATTCCACAGCAGGACGGGATTACAACATTGGGCTATGCCATCCAGTCACGGGTGACGACCGAAGACCCGCTTAATAACTTCATGCCGGATACTGGAAAAATCATGGCTTACCGGACAGGTGGCGGCTTTGGCGTAAGACTCGATGCAGGTAATGGCTTTCAAGGGGCGGTTATTTCACCGCATTATGATTCCTTGCTCGTTAAAGTCTCAACATGGGCTCTGTCCTTTGAACAGGCTGCACAAAAAATGGTCAGAAACTTGAAAGAATTCCGGATACGCGGGATTAAGACAAACATTCCATTTTTGGCAAATGTGATTTCACACCAACAGTTTCTATCCGGAGCGTACAGGACCACATTTATTGATCAGTCACCGGAATTGTTCGTATTTCCGAAACGGAAAGACCGCGGAACTAAAATGTTGACTTATATCGGCCATACGACCGTTAACGGTTTTGAAGGATTGCCAAATCGGGAAAAGCCATCATTGATGACACCGCCGATACCGGAATTTGACGCGGATTCAAAAATACCTGATGGTACGAAGCAAATTCTTGATGAACACGGACCGGAATATTTGGCAAAATGGCTGAAAGATAATAACAATGTGATGCTCACTGATACAACTTTCCGTGACGCGCATCAGTCACTATTGGCAACACGGATCAGAACAAAAGATCTCGTCAATATCGCTGAACCGACTGCGCGGATGCTGCCGGAGCTATTTTCGGTTGAAATGTGGGGCGGTGCAACATTTGATGTGGCATACCGCTTCCTTAAAGAGAATCCATGGCAGCGCTTGTTGAAAATGCGTGAGAAAATGCCGAATGTTCTGCTGCAAATGCTCCTGCGTGCGAGCAATGCAGTTGGGTATAAAAACTATCCGGATAATTTGATTGACGAATTTGTTGAAAAGAGTGCCACAGCAGGGATTGATGTGTTCCGGGTTTTCGACAGTCTGAATTGGGTTGAGGGTATGAGACCGGCCATTCAATCTGTAAGGAAGAATAATAAAATTGCAGAAGCAGCGATGTGCTATACAGGCAATATTCTGGATGTCGGCCGTTCAAAATATGATCTCACTTACTACAAAAATCTGGCTAAGGATCTGGAACAATCAGGTGCGCATATTCTCGGCATCAAAGACATGGCAGGGCTTCTAAAACCTGAAGCTGCCTATCAGCTTATTTCAACTCTGAAAGAAACAGTAGATGTGCCTGTTCATTTGCATTCACATGATACGAGCGGTAATGGTATTCTCATGTATTCAAGGGCAATTGAAGCAGGCGTGGATGCAGTCGATGTGGCAAATGCACCAATGGCCGGCATGACATCTCAGCCAAGTGCCCAGACATTGTATCATGCACTGGAAGGAACAAGCCGCCAGCCTCAGATAGATATTGATGCCTATGAACAATTGGGTCACTATTGGCAAGAAATCCGCAATCATTATCAGGATTTCGAAAGCGGCCTAAAAGCACCGCATACTGAAATATACTTCCACGAGATGCCGGGCGGCCAATACAGCAATTTGCAGCAGCAGGCCAAAGCGGTTGGACTTGAAGAGCGATGGAACGAAGTGAAAACCATGTTCAGACGGGTTAATGAAATGTTCGGGGATATCGTTAAAGTAACACCTTCGTCAAAAATTGTTGGTGACATGGCATTGTTCATGGTGCAGAATGATTTAAATGAAGACGATATTTATGAACGCGGCGAATCGATCGATTTCCCTGAGTCTGTTATTGAATTCGCACAAGGCTTGATTGGACAGCCATATCAAGGTTTTCCAAAAGAATTGCAGCGGATTATCTTAAAAGGAAAAGAACCGATTGATGTACGTCCGGGTGAATTGCTTGACCCGATTGATTTCACGCAATTGCGCGACTCGCTCTTTAAATCGCTTGATCGGCAGGTAACGGATTTCGACTTGATTTCTTCTGCACTTTATCCGAAAGTATTCATGGATCATCACAAGTTCCAGGAGACGTACGGAGATGTATCGGTACTCGATACCTTAACCTTCTTTTATGGCATGAAATTGGATGAAGAAATCGAAGTGGAAATTGAACAAGGGAAAACACTGCATGTTAAACTGATGTCGATTTCCGAACCGCGGGCGGACGGTACACGTGTTATTTATTTCGAATTAAACGGACAAGCAAGACAGGTCGTTGTGAAAGATGAAAATGTGGAATCGGAAGTTGAAGCACGTCCTAAAGTCAATAAAAATGACGAAAAACAAATCGGAGCAACAATGCCGGGAACAGTCGTCAAAGTCATATCTGATAAAGGGGAAGAAGTTCAGAAGGGTGACCATTTGTTAATAAATGAAGCAATGAAAATGGAAACAACTGTTCAAGCGCCATTTTCGGGTGTCATCAAAGATATCTATGTAAAAGATGGCGATACAATTGCTGTAGATGACTTGCTGATTGAATTTGAATAAAGAAAAAGGGTAACGGTGAAATAACCGTTACCCTTTTTCATACTTGGCACTTCTTGAAGAAAGCAATACGAAATAGGTCAGCATGGCAAAGTAAATCGAGATGATGAGTGCATGCATCAGGGCAATGCCTAGATTAAGCATTGTAACTATTATCATGGCACCGAAGAATACCTGCAGTGTTATGAGTGATGCAGTCGTAATCCAGCCCCAGTACATCATGCGATTATTCCGGTACTGCTTAATCAGCCTAAGCGCCAGGATAATTGTCCAAACAAACAAGACGCCCGCTGCTAATCTGTGCCCCATTTGAATCCATTGTTCAATGCTATAATTTGAGAATGATAATGGTGCGTTATTGCTGCAGAATGGCCAGCCGCCGCAAACCATATTGGCTTCAACGTGCCGCACCAGTGCCCCTGTATAAACAACAGCCAATGTATATAGCGTTATGGCATATATTTCAATCCTGTGTTTCTTTTGAATGATCAGTGATGGTGCATCAAATTTTGTATCAATTTCAAAAATAATCAACATCAACAGAAACACTGTTGCAAAGGAAATGAGCGATATTCCGAAATGGGTGGCCATTACGGCATCGGACTGATTCCATATGACAGCTGCTGCCCCAATCAATCCTTGCAGTATCAGAAAAAATGAAGACATGAACGCCAGAAATTTCACTTCACGCACATGTCCGAAGAAGATCCACGACAAAATTGATAATGCCAGGACCACAACGCCCATTACGCCGGATACAAGACGGTGGCTCAATTCAATGACCAGTTCAGGTGTAATATTTGCCGGCAAAATCTGCCCTTCACAAAGCGGCCAGCTTTCACCGCATCCCAAACCGGAACCGGTTTTTGTAACAAGAGCGCCCCCGATTAAAACAAAAACCATCCCCAATGAAGCAACTACAGAGAGCCACTTTAAAGTTCTTATCATAAAAATTGCCTCACTTTTTGTCTATTAATGCTACTACATATATATCATAATATGCTGAATTAAATGCATCAACTAAAATTCACTCCCTTTTTTAAGTTGTTTAACCTGTTTTCACTATTGAAATGGAAAAAACCCTTGCATTGTTGAGCGTTGTTTGCTAGAAATATTGTAGGGGATATTTGCTGATATTCATGCCGTAAAGCCCGTCCTCATGGGTAACTGTATCAATTGGATGTTATTTTTCAAAGGCTTTTTCAGCCTTTCATTTTATTGTCAGCATCCTTTTCACAAATTCGTCACAATTTACATAATGTGACAAATTTAACATAAACCATGTGGTTAAATAGAATGTATTTGGTATCCATGGTACAATTAGGTTAGTTTGCAGGATACATTTGGGAATTTAAAGGCATGATAAGCAGTATGCCGATTATTTATTATGTGCCTTTTGTTGGGATAAAAAGGGGGGATAATGGAAATGGATAAAGTGGAGACAACATCTTCGCCAATTATTGATAAACAAGCTGTTACAAAGAAAAAGACTGCTACATTCATTGCAGACCTTAAGGCTTTGACGAAAGTGGGGATTGTGAATTCAAATCTGATTACAACATTTGCCGGTTTCTGGCTGGCAGTATACTTTACAAATGCCTCCTTTATAGCTAATTGGGATATTTTTCTCCTTACAATGGCAGGGACTGCTCTGGTTGTTTCGGGTGGATGTATTATGAATAATTGGTATGATGCTGATATTGACCCTGTTATGTCAAGGACGAAAAAACGTCCGACTGTGACTGGCAGTATATCACTCAATCGTGCTCTGGCAATGGGTGTCTTCTCGACTTCACTGGGCCTGGTTCTACTGATGCTGACAACGCTAGAGGCAGCTTTAATTGCTTTTGCAGGATGGTTTACCTACGTTGTTTTGTATACCATGTGGTCCAAGCGAAAGTATACGCTAAACACTGCGATCGGCAGTTTCTCAGGGGCTGTTCCCCCTGTTATCGGATGGGCAGCAGTCGATCCTGGTCTTCACATAACGGCTTTTATATTATTCCTGATTATGTTCATATGGCAAACACCGCATTTTCTTGCGCTTGCCATGAAGAAAACGGAGGAATACAAAGCTGCTTCTATACCCATGCTGCCTGCAGTCCATGGCTTCGAAATAACAAAACGCCAAATTGTAGTGTATATTGCATGTTTACTGCCGCTCCCGTTTTTCATGGCATCACTGGGCACAACATTTATAATCATTGCAACATTGCTGAATGTCGGGTGGCTGGCATTAGGCATGAGTGGTTTTTTCACTAAGAATGATCTGAAATGGGCGAATCGGATATTCATTTATTCATTGAACTATTTAACGATTCTTTTCTTAATGATGGTGCTTGTAACCCTTGAATTGCCCTTCAGTTAAGTTGTTGCACATGATGATAATAAATTTATAAAGACTTATAAAAAGGAAGAGAGGTTAGAATACATGAAAGGTTGGATGGGAAAATTCCGTGCGATTGCTCTATTAGGCCTGATGTCACTTGTGCTATCAGCATGCGGTAAAGAAAACCTGACAGCCCTTGACCCAAAAGGTTATGGGGCAGATCAATCATTATACTTAATCATCTTGAGTACTGTCATCATGCTGTTTGTTCTGGCTATTGTCATGATTGTTTATACAATTGTGTTAATTCGCTATCGTAAAAAGAAAGGTCAGGAAGATTATATTCCAAAGCAAGTTGAAGGCAACAAAACATTGGAAACGGTCTGGACGATTATTCCGATTATTTTGCTTTTGATTATTGCAGTGCCTACTATAACTGCCACATTTGATTTAGCGGATGAATCGGCTGCAAGCGACAGCCTTAATGTTGAAGTGACCGGTAATCAGTATTGGTGGCATTTTAATTATGAGGGACAGGAAATACAAACAAGTCAGGACTTGTATGTTCCCGTCGGCGAAAAAGTATACTTAAACATGATGTCTTCTGATGTTATTCACTCATTCTGGGTACCTTCGATTTCAGGTAAAATGGATGTGAACCCGGAAAACGAGAACACGATGTATATCCAAGCGCAAGAGGAAGGTGTTTATTGGGGTAAATGTGCAGAATTCTGTGGACCTTCCCACTCACTGATGGACTTCAAAGTTATCGCTGTGAGTCAAGAAGAATTTGATCAATGGGTAGAGGATATGCAAAATGTTAATCCTGAGGCTGAGCCTGAAAGTACTGTAGCACAGGAAGGAAAATCATTGTTCCAGGAAAACAACTGCATGTCTTGTCATGCGATTGGTTCTTCTCCGGCACAGATTGGTCCGAACTTGACTAACTTTGGAGATCGATCAACGCTTGCCGGTGTTGAAGATTTGTCAAAAGAGAATCTGGTTGATTGGATTATGGATCCTGAGTCACTTAAACCGGGCAACAAAATGACCGGGAACTATCCTGAAGTGTCAGAAGATGAGGCAGGCAAAATTGCCGAATATCTGATGCAATTGGAACCGTCTGAGATAACGCCTGAAAGTGCAGGCACTGAATAAAAAGGGTGGAAAATTATAAAGGGAGGTTAATATTTTGAGTACAGTAGCTTCTCAAAAAAGAGGTTTCGGCGAAGTTTTGTGGGATTATCTGACAACTGTCGACCATAAAAAAATCGCGCACTTGTATTTATTCGGCGGCGGTTTTTTCTTCCTGCTTGGCGGGCTCGAAGCCATGGCTATTCGTATCCAATTGATACAGCCTGAAAATGACTTTGTCAGCGCAGGCTTTTACAATGAGCTTTTAACAATGCATGGCACAACGATGATATTTCTGGCAGCCATGCCGCTCATATTTGCTTTAATGAACGCGGTTATACCGCTTCAGATAGGTGCCAGAGACGTTGCATTCCCATTCTTAAACTCTCTGGGTCTTTGGCTGTTTATACTAGGCGGCATATTACTGAACTGCAGCTGGTTCCTGGGTGGCGCTCCTGATGCAGGGTGGACTTCTTATACACCGTTATCGGTAACATCACCGGGACATGGTGTAGACTTTTACGTGCTTGGGCTGCAGATAACTGGTGCCGGTACACTGATTGCAGGAATCAACTTTCTTGTAACAATTATTAACATGCGGGCCCCTGGTATGACGTATATGCGCATGCCGCTGTTCACATGGACAACATTTGTGACAAGCACACTGATCCTGTTTGCTTTTCCGGCATTAACGATCGGCTTATTCCTGTTAATGTTTGATCGTATGTTTGGTTCAGCATTTTTTGATGTTGGGCTGGGTGGTAACTCCATTATCTGGCAGCATCTGTTCTGGATCTTTGGACACCCTGAAGTTTATATTCTGATACTTCCTGCATTTGGGATATTCAGTGATATCATTGCAGCTAATTCCAAAAAGCGGTTATTCGGTTACACAGCCATGGTATTTGCAACAATTTTGATTGCATTCTTAGGATTCATGGTTTGGGCACACCATATGTTTACCGTTGGTCTGGGCCCTGTAGCAAACTCAATTTTTGCCATTGCGACGATGGCGATTGCAGTACCAACCGGAATCAAAATATTCAACTGGCTGGCGACTATGTGGGGTGGTCGAATTACAATCAATTCGGCAATGCTATGGGCACTTGGGTTCATCCCTACATTCACTATGGGCGGTATGACAGGTGTAATGGTCGCCTCAGTTGTGGCTGACTATCAGTACCATGATACCTATTTCGTTGTGGCGCATTTCCACTATGTTATTGTTGGAGGCACCATATTTGGTATTTTTGCAGGTCTGCATTACTGGTGGCCGAAGATGTTCGGACGTGTCCTGCATGAAGGCATGGGCAAGCTGACATTCTGGACATTCCTCATCGGTTTCCATTTGACGTTCTTTATCCAGCATTTCCTTGGCTTGATGGGTATGCCACGTCGTTACTGGGTATTCCTTGAAGGACAGGGACTTGATACTGGAAACCTGATCAGTACAATTGGTGCTTTCTTTATGGCATTTGGTGTCATTGTGATGCTGGTCAATGTCGTTTATACAGCAGTTAAAGGCGAAAAAGCTGTGGATGACCCGTGGGATGGCCGTACACTTGAGTGGACGATTGCTTCCCCGCCTCCGCACTATAACTTTAAACAGGCACCGCTTGTCCGTGGACTTGATCCGCTTTGGATTGAGAAAACGGAAGGAAAAGGCAATGTCACACCTGCAGAACCGCTGGATGATATCCATATGCCTAACTCATCATTCTTGCCATTCTTGATGTCTGTTGGCTTGTTTATCGCCGGTTTCGGTTTCATTTATCAGGTTGACTATGGCTGGGCATATATTCTATTGTTTGGCGGAATGGCCATGACATTAGCTTGTATGCTGATCAGATCATTGAAAGATGATCACGGTTATCATATACCAAAAGTCGAACTGGAAAGGGAGGCTGACTGATATGAGTCATGATCATTCCTTGAACCCGGAAACAATGCCAAATGAACCGGAAAAAGCCACCTTGGAAGGCAGAAACAAATTTCTTGGTTTCTGGTTCTTCCTCGGTGGTGAAACGGTGCTTTTTGCAAGTTTGTTTGGTACATTCATTGCACTGAGAAATTCAACCGCAGACGGTCCGACAGCAAATGAACTGTTTGGACTGGAACTTGTATTTATTATGACGATGCTGCTATTAACGAGTTCATTAACAAGTGTTTATGCAATGTATCATATGAAAAACAATGATTTTAAAAAGATGCAGCTATGGCTTGGGATCACAGCCATTCTTGGGTTTGCCTTTTTGGCATGTGAAATTTATGAGTTCACACACTATATCGTTGAGTATGACTTTACATTCAGGTCATCAGCATTCGGTTCTGCTTTCTATACGTTAGTCGGCTTCCATGGTGGTCACGTTACATTTGGTCTGGCTTGGCTGATTGCTATCATGATCCGTAATGCGAAACGTGGTTTGAACTTGTACAATGCACCGAAGTTCTATACATTCAGTTTATACTGGCATTTTATTGACGTTATCTGGGTATTCATTTTCACTGTTGTGTACCTGATGGGAAAGGTGGGGTAATCAATGGCAGAGAACACCAATTCCAATAAAGCTGAAGAATTTCAAAAACAGAAAAATAAAGAAGAGATGCAGAAACAGGTTATTACGTTTGCTTTAATGATTTTGTTTACAATTATTGCTTTTGTAATAGTTGCGACAGGCGTGATGGACAGTATGTTCATTGTTCCTGTACTGATTATCCTGGCACTTATCCAGGTGGGCTTTCAGTTATACTATTTCATGCATATGAAAGATAAAGGTCATGATATGCCGTCTGTTATGATGTATGGCGGTATGTTTGCTGCGATGCTGACACTGGCCGCACTTGGTGTCATCACTTGGTGGTAATAACTTAAAAAAGATCGGGACTTGTTCCCGGTCTTTTTTTGATCTTGTTGAACCTTGGTGAAAGCTGTTTTTTAAACTATTATTGTTTTTTCACAATACCCATAAACTGCGAAGTAACTTTAGGTGTAAGTTGTGCGTCGTCTACCGCTCCGGAAATACACTGCCCGCAGCGGAAATCAATCCTGTCATACGTCGCAGTTTACATCAACTGCGGAAATTAGAAATTTGGTGAAAAACATCATCCAAGTTACAACTTCAGGGTGTGGGGATTTGTTTTTAATTTGTCACATATGATTGTGTGTATTGTGGGGAAATGCGTTATAATATAGAATGAATTATAATTTGTATTCGTATATGGAGTGGGTTTTTTATGTGGCTCGAACTTCAAATATTTGGCTTTCGTGCATTATGGAGCCCCTATTATCTTTTATTTGTTTTAGGGATTGCTCTATTATATTTTGTCATCACTGGTCCGTTGCGTCATAAATTTGGCGGAAAGGGAGAAGCACGACCTTCAGGACTGCAGCAATTCTTTTTCTATGGTGGTCTTGTATTGCTGTATGCTGTCAAAGGCGCGCCCGTCGATTTATTGTCGCATATGATGCTGACGGCACATATGATTCAAATGGCAATTTATTTCATTGTATTTCCAATATTTATTATTAAAGGCATTCCAACCTGGCTATGGATGAAAATCGTCTATCGTCCCGTTGTTAAGCCTGCTCTCAAGTTTTTCTCGATACCACTCATCTCGTTATTATTATTTAATACACTTTTTTCACTTTATCATTTACCGGCGATATTTGATTTTGCAAAATCGTCTCAAGCGGCACATTCTTCCATATCTGTCATTATATTAATTTCCGCTTTTATTGTATGGTGGCCAATATTGTCTCCATTGAAGGAATTTGACCGCATATCGCCTTTGGGTAAAATATTCTATATTTTTGCCAACAGTGTCCTTATAACTCCAGCTTGTGTCTTAATCATTTTTGCAGACACGCCGGTTTATGCAGCTTACACGCAAGATGGCGCCTGGATTCAGGCTCTTGCGCTCTGTGTTCCTACAGGCGTCCTGCAAGGATTGAGTTCAGTTATATCAGGTCCTGAAATGTTTTCACCGATGTCAACATTGGAGGATCAGCAATTAGGCGGTATTATTATGAAAATAATGCAAGAGATTACGTATGGCATTATTTTAGGGCGCGTATTCTTTAAGTGGTTTACAGCAGAAAGCCTGCGTGTTGACCCGCTACCTGCCAATTCGAACGAATAATTAGCTAAGTGATACAGCGGGTTCCTGAAACAAAAGGAGCCTCTGTTTTCGTGCATTCCTCCAGATCATGAAATTATTGATCTCAGTAATTTTAATTGGCTATAGAATAAAGAAAGAGGGATTGTTCATATGCCGTTTCTACCTACAATAAGTACGTTATTTATCATAATAAGTGCTGTCCTGGTCGCTGTCGGGTGGCGCTTCATCATGAAAGGAAAAGCAAAAGCGCACAAAAAAACAATGATTTCTGCAGCGATCAGTGCACTTCTATTTTTCATCATTTATGTATCCAGAACAGTCTTTCTTGGCAATACAAGCTTTGGAGGACCGGAAGAACTGGAAATTTACTATACAATTTTCCTGGTCTTCCACATCACACTGGCTACCACAGGTGCGATATTCGGAGTTGTGACGATTACATTGGCGCTTAAACGGAAAATCAGGATCCATCGAAAAATCGGCCCTGTTACCGCTATTATTTGGTTTTTTAGTGCAATAACAGGCGTGATGGTGTATTTGTTTCTTTACGTCTTTTTCGACAGTGGACAAACGACCAGCATGATAAACGCAATATTTGGCGGATAAGAAAAGTGTGCGGGGATCCCCGCACACTTTAAAATTTTATATTTAGTTTTATTATACCTGCTTCTCTTGCAGAATTAAATGCAATCAAGAGCAATGGGCCAAGAATGAAGCCGAGCAGCCCGAGCAATTTAATACCCAAAAACATTGCAATTAAGGTGGCAAGCGGTGAAAGACCGATATGCTGTCCCATCACTTTTGGTTCAACCGTTCTTCGGATGGCAAGTAATATAATCGCCAGTATCCCCAGCTGTATCCCCAGGACGAAATCGCCTGCGATAAATGCAAAGACAGCCCAAGGGCCGAGGACAGCGATTGATCCGATAATCGGGATGAAATCAACTAACCAAATAATGATTGACATGATAATGGCAACATTCGGTGTGAAAAGCAGCAGTCCTATCAGTGTCACGATAAAGATAATAATACTGACCAGAAACTGTGCTTTGAAGAATCCTAAGATAACTTCTGCAAGCCGCTTGTTCATGAAGGAAACTTTTTGAGCTGTTTCTTCTGTCATGAAATTATAAAGTTTTGATTTTAGGATTGGCAGTTCAAGCATAAATAAAAATAACGCAATTAAATAAACGATGAAACTAACCAAATACTGGGGAATTCCAGCTACAAATTGTGAAATCCTGTCAATGGTGATGGTTTCTTTTAACGTTTCACTCATTGAAGTCAGCTGTGTTTCAATTGTACCGGTCACCTGATTATAAAAATCATCAGGGATGTTTTCCGTATATTGCTGAAAATCGGATTCCCACGTTTTATAAACCGAATTCATTTCCGTGACATAAGTGGGGATTTCCTCAACAAAATCAACCACTTGTGTAACAGCTTTTGTTACAACAAATGTTCCACTGAGGCCTAAAAAAATCATAAACAAAAGAAAAACGATGATGACTGACGTCTTTCTGTTTATGTTTATTTTTTTCTGGGCAAACCGTACGAGCGGGTTAAGGATCCATGCTGTTACGAGTGCAATGATTAATGGTACGGATATCGGCAATATAAAGAAAAAAATAAGCAGCAGAAAAATGGCCAGAAAAATAAGTGTCCATTGGCGCTTAGTAATCGAACCAAACAAGATAAGCAGAAGTCTCCTTTCATTTATACCTCGAGGATTAGCCAAGTATAAATAAATAGTGTAAGCAATTATATGATGAATATAGGGTGATATCGGCACTTATTGCCGGCGTGTAAGTCAGAGCTGATGTTGATATTTTACTGATGAAAAAGCCAACCGCTTTCACATCGGTTAAAGCAGTTGGCTGAGCAAGGAATCGTCATTATTTTTTATACTGGTAAACTTCTTCCTTAACTTTTTGCACCAGGTTCGCTGCTCGATCAACGAGGTTTTCCGGAAAGTTCTCGTCTTCACCGTATTCGACACCATGTGGATAATAATATTTACCGAGAAGTGGTGTCTTTAACTGAATAACGGCATTGCCCCGGTCGACATCACCTTCAACGGCATACCCTTGTATGCGAATATAATATGTAATGTTCTTTTCCTTCGATTCGATTTTATAATCATATGTGACACGTTCATAATCCCATTGTCCGGCCCGAATGAAAGCATGATTGCCCATTAGGCGGTCTAATGGTTTTAAGTCAACAATTGCTTCTTCAATTCCTGTATTTTCCAGATACATGTTATCCACCTCGCAAAAATATCATGACATCCTAATAATAATAAAAATGTTATCAACTTGCAATCGAAAAGGATATGAAATCCGTATGCAAGATATTTCTGTTTCAGGAAAGATTATAAATGATAATACTTTAAAGGAGGCTTGAAATGAAAAGTATCAAAGAAGTTATGAGTGAAGATGTTGCTGTATGCCGAAAGGAAGATACACTGTTTGATGCTGCTTCTAAAATGAAAAAGCAAAATGTTGGTGCTATTCCGGTATGTTCGGAAAATAAAGCGTTATTGGGCATGGTTACTGACCGTGATTTGGTTTTAAGAGGCTATGCTGAGAAAAAATTTGATACTGCAGCAGTAGAGGAAGTGATGAGTGACAAGCTCTACTACGTTTCATCGGATGCATCACTGCAGGAAGCCAGTGATATGATGGCTCGTGAGCAGATACGCCGTCTGCCGATTGTAGAAAATGAAAAGCTTGCCGGTATTGTTTCACTTGGGGACTTATCACTGGACGATAAATCGAATGTAGCAGCCGGCAAGGCGCTTGAAGACATTTCAGAAAGACCGGAGATACATTAATATAGTATAATAAAAGCAACCGATTTTATATTGGTTGCTTTTCTATTGTTAATTAGCATGTATTGTTTTTTTCGTCATATAAATATTTTACATAGCTCCTCAAACGTTTTTAATAGAAGGGAAGTATATGATGCGCTTCATACCAATAGTCATTGTCTTATTACTCGTGTTATCCGGTGTTTATTATCTATTTGAAGAAAGTGAGGTATTTACAAAAGATTCAATAGAACCTTCCAGTCAAGCTGTCGAAAAAAGCGATAACAAGCTGCAGTCAAAAGAAGTGCCGGACAATCGCAGCACTGTTCCATTAGAAGGCAATACCTATCAGTGGATGAATAAATCCACAAATGAATTACTGGAAAAGTTTGGAGAACCTTTGCGGAAGGATGCGAGTCCTTACGGCTATGAGTGGTGGCTTTATACAAATGAACAGAATCAGTTTATTCAGTTTGGCGTAGAGAATGACAGCGTGGTATCGATTTATGGGCTGGGCAAACATTTATCAATTGAGCCTGCAGATATTGGTATGACATATGATAGTGCTCGTGATGTGTTTACCATGTCAAATGAAGTGACATACAACGAAGAATCATCTTCTTATACGTTCAAATTGAGCGATGAGGAATTAGTGGAACGTCCATTGGTGAAGATTACAGACAGTATCTTTTTACAGTTATATTTTGATACAGTTACTCAGGAGCTGTCAGCCTTTCGAATGCTATCAGCCGATACGCTGCTCAAGCATCAGCCGTATGAAATGCACTATCGGGGAGAACTCCCTGAAGCACCGGAACTGACTGATGAGCAATGGGAAAAGGTGGAAGAAGGGGCTGAACAGCAAATATTTCATATAACTAATGTTATGCGCAGTCAACATGGCAAATCAGGATTGGAATGGGATGAAAATGTCAGTGATGTTGCTTACTTGCACAGTGAGGATATGGCACAAAATAGTTATTTCTCCCATTATGCCGAGAATGGTGATGGCTTAAAAGAACGGCTGGAAGCAAAAAATATATTCTATCAATCCGCCGGTGAAAACATAGCTGCTCAGTATCCTGATGCACAGGCTGCTCTTCACGGCTGGCTGAATAGTAAAGGGCACCGTGAAGCTTTGCTGAAAGAAGACTTCACTCATTTGGGGGCCGGCGTTCACCGTTTTCATTACACGCAAAACTTTCTCAAAAAGGAATAAACATCGTACATTGATTAATAATGAATTCATTATCTCAGGCAGAATCACAGAATCCGCCTATTTTTCATAAATTAATCAGTAACAGCTATTGTTACCGAGGTGAGAAATGATGAGTGATAACCTCCATCCAAGTGTCAGGGAATTTAAAGCATTTTTGCAAAAACATCCCGGGCTGGTGAAAGAGGTCAGAAAAAGTGGAAAAGGCTTCCAGACATATTATGAAAAATGGGCCTTGCTCGGGGAAAATGACCCGTTATGGGAACGGTATAAAGAAACCGGCAGCGGAGCAACCGACAGCAAATCTAAAGAAGGAAAAAAAGAAATGGTTGAGCGCCTGGTCCAGATGTCGGAGAATATTGATTTGGATAAACTCCAAAATCAAGTCGATAACGTGAATAACACGATTTCGACTTTACAGGGACTTCTTGGGCAGTTTCAGTCATCGCAAAACCCGTCGAAGCAGCCATTTGGAAATCAGAATCTATTTAATGCATTTAAAGATTAGGGGTGGTCTGATGCAGAAACCGGTGTATAACTATTTACAGCAAAATCCGAAATATGCTCATTTTGTCCGGTTTAATCCCATTTGGTATCGCTATCTGACAAGAGAACCTGACAGAATTCGTGAGCTTGAAAATGAATCGAAGTTCTTTTACGGTGAAACGTTTTCCCAGCAAGTGGATAAAATCGGCAGTCATGTACAAATGCTCAATATGCTGATCAATTTCACTGAAATCATGAAAGACTAGGGTTGCGCCTGTTTTATTCTTTCGCATTACATGATAAGATGAAATTGGAGGTGAGAATAATGATAGGAACAATGGAATATGCCGATATTCTGGATCATTCAGAAATTGTCAGCAACATGGTCCTGAAATCAGATGTCATGGAATCCTATCAAGATGCCCGGAAGGCTCTTAACGAGAACGCAGAAGCACAGAAGCTGATTACAGCTTTTAATGATATAAAAGAACAGCACGAGGAAGTTCAGCGATTCGGGAGATACCATCCCGATTACAACGAAATCATGAAAAAGGTGCGCTCGACTAAACGTGAAATGGACATGAATGAGAAAGTAGCTGAATTTAAAATAGCTGAACGTAACTTGCAGAAAATGCTGGACGAGATAAGTGAGTATATCGCTTTTAGTGTAAATAATGACATTAAAGCACCAAAAGACGGTGCAGCGCTAACCGATGTTGGATGCGGCCATGGCGGAAAATGCGGGTGCAGTGCATCTTGATGTTCGGCTGATATTCTGGTAGACTGACTAAAAAAAGTCATGTTAGTGAGGATAAGTGATGAGGACGAAACGTCAAGGGCTGATTGTCTGGTTTCAGCATATGAAAAACATTAAACACATTAAGCGTTATGGACACTTAATTTATTCATCCAAAAAGCTCAAGTACTCAGTCATCTATGTGGATCAGGATGTTCTTGATGATATCGAAACAAAATTACTGAAATTACCATTTGTTTCAAAAGTCGATCGTTCCTATAAGCCTTATTTGCAGACAAACTTTGAAAATGCGATACCGGATAAGGCGAAGGAATATGATTATAAAATGGGAATTTAACCTTTGCAGCAATACATACTATAGTTGCAAAGGTTTTTTTATTTTTGACACAAGTTTGCTGTGGGATTCAAAACAAGCTTTACCTAAATAGAAAAAAACCTGCAGAAAATTTTCTGCAGGTCCCTTTGTTTTCGCATCAGAAAACAAAAAGGCAAAGGGAGAGGAGAAACCGGAGGAAGAACTTATGGGGAAGTGTAAGTCTTCTCCGTGTTTTTGAAACAGTCAAGCAAATTTGAGCTGTTTCATTATGTTATTATGGACAGGCAAAATGTTTATATACATAGATTTATGAAATGATTTTAAAGAGGTTGTTCAAAAAGTCCGGTAACAATGACACGTCGGTGTTTCTAGTTGACTTGTTTTTCTCCGCGGCTCATGTATCTAAAGGCAAACATTCCTTTCCTTGGAAAAGAAATACGCTTTCCCTTCGTGCGATGTAAATTCGGGGGGAGTTTTCTGTGCTCGAAACTGCGTCGCCTCGAACTTCTCGGTCTTTTTTCCCGGCATATAATGATCAGTAACCCACCAGAAAACGGCGGCTAACAACATTCAACGGAAAAAATCATTCCGCTGAATGAAGTTTCACTTTATCCTCCTTTTTGAACACCCACTTAAAAAGAGATGCTTGCGTATTTAAATTGATAGGCTTATTATAATTTAATGAGGTGGTTGTATGCGTGTAATTGCTGGTATATATAAAGGGCATAAGCTGGAAGCAGTGCCAGGGAAGACAACAAGACCTACTTCAGATAAAGTGAAAGAGGCAGTATTTCAAGCTTTAGGGCCTTTCTTTGAAGGCGGTCGTTGCCTTGATTTATTCGCCGGAAGCGGTGCGTTGGGAATAGAAGCATTAAGCAGGGGCATGAATCAAGGTATATTTGTCGATAAGCACCCAAAAGCTATACATACCATTCATAAAAATTTGCAGGCGCTGAAGCTGGACGATCATGCTGAAGTATTTCGCACAGATAGTTTTCGTGCAATGAATGCTGCTTTCAAAAGAGGGCTGACGTTTGATTTGATATTGCTGGATCCCCCTTATCAAAAGGTAAGTTACGGGAAAGTGCTTGATTTAATTGACGATTTCCAGTTATTGAATACGGATGGCCTAATATATTGTGAGCACGACGCGTTTGAGCAATTGCCAGCTGAATCCGGCAGATTTTCAATTGCAAAACAAGCAAATTATAACGATACGACAGGCATAACCATCTATCAAAATACAAAGGGGGCTGTTTGAATGAACCGGTTGGCGATTTGTCCGGGAAGTTTTGATCCGGTTACATATGGGCATCTTGATATAATTGAACGAGGGGCGAAAGTTTTTGATGAATTGATTGTTGCTGTTTTTAATAACCAGTCCAAGGCACCTTTATTTACTGTTGACGAAAGGATGGCTCTACTGGAGGAAAGCACGAGGCATCTTCCAAATGTTTCCGTTGATACCAGTGAGGAGCTCTTAATAGATTATGCACGCGAACATAAGGCAGATGCTATACTGCGCGGACTTCGTGCTGTCAGTGATTTCGAATATGAGATGCAGATTACAGCCATGAACCGTAAGCTGGACGACAACATTGAAACGTTTTTTATGATGACGAATAATCAATATTCATTTTTAAGTTCCAGCATCGTTAAAGAAGTTGCCAAATATAAAGCGGACGTAGCTGATTTAGTGCCGGGGCCTGTCGAAAAAGCGCTAAGAGATAAATATAACAACAACAAATGATCTTAAGAAGATGCCGTTTTATTACGGCATCTTTTTTATGTGCGTGTTCAAAAAGGAGGATGACAAGGACCGAGAAGTTCGAGGCGACGCAGTTTCAAGTAGCGTAAAGTATGTCTTTAGATACATGAGCATAAGGAATACTTCTCTGAATCCGCATTGCTCGCCTTTGCCAAGGAGTGAAGAAACAAGCCAACTAGAAACACCGGTGTGTCATTGTTACCGGACTTTTTGAATAGCCTCTTTAAGTTTTTTGCATCCGACTCAAAATAATAAACAAAGCAGAAGCAATAGCGATCAATGTTATAACAGGCCCAATTTCTGCGAGGCGATGTAAGGCGGTAAGCCAGGATTCTTCATGCATGTCATTTGATACAGGCACGCCTTTAAAATCAAAAGAGGTCCGGTTTAAATATAAAGGTGTATAAAACAAAGCTGTCAGAATGGCTGCAAATATGCCGTGAAGAATCCTAGCAAAAAAGTAGGGGGCGAACCGGATATCTGTCGGTGCGATAATACTTGCGACCTGGGCTTGAACAGACAGGCCGTTAAAGCCCAATATAAAACTGACAACAATAATTTTCTCCAGCAGATTGGCGGAATTCTCCTGTGAAATTTGACTTGCACCAAGTGTGATTTCAAATAAGCCGGATAATAAAGGCAAAGCTAGCTCCGCCGGAATCATGAGAATTTGCAACAGGTGCTGAAAAAATATTGCGATAATCGGTGATATGCCTGCAATATACAAAAGCTTCGTGAACACAGAAAATAAAATAATGAATCCGCCGACCATCACTAATGTTTGGATTGAATTCAGCACAGCATCGCCGACGATTTTACCAAAAGGGCGGGGATCATTAAGTCTTGTGCGATGCATTTCCCGAAAAGCCCGCAAAATAGAAGTTTTATATTTCTTTGATTTAGCGGATTTCATTTCAGCTCGCCTGCCGTAAAATCGCATACATATTCCAACGAGTGCGTTAGCAATATAATGTGAGGAGGCCAGTACAATACCAAGCTTCACGTCGTAAAAAAAACCGACTGAAACAGCTCCGAAAATGAAAAGGGGGCTCGAGGCGTTCGTGAATGAGACGAGACGCTCAGCTTCAATTTGGGTCAGCTGCCCTTCTTCCCGAAGGCGTGCTGATATTTTTGCACCCGTCGGATAGCCGCTCGCCATCCCCATCGCCCAAGCGAAACTTCCTGAGCCGGGTACATTAAATAAAGGCCGCATAATCGGTTCAAACAGGACGCCAATAAATTTCACAAATCCGAAACCAATCAGCAATTCAGCTGTGATAAAAAAAGGTAAAAGTGAAGGAAATACAACTTCCCACCACATGTTCAGCCCCCTGATGCTGGCTTCTAAAGATTGATCAGGGTATTTAATCAGACAAAAAGCAATAAACGTCGTCATGCCTGATAATAGTAATGTTTTCAATTTCTGTATCATCGTCAGCCCCCTGTGGAATGCGTGAATTCTGTACTTCTTAATTGGTAAGTAGTAAAATAATGCTAGCTTAATTTTTATTAATTAGCAGTAACCACTCAACATCATTGGTCGTTTCCGGAGTTTGTACGAGTCTATATCAATATACGCACATACAATAGGGTTTTATGACATACACTTTTGCGACACGGCCTATTGGACGTTTTGGACGGAAAGGGGATTATTCGTGAGATTTACAAAGAAACATATTATTTATTTGATTTTAGTGATTGCTATTGCATTTTTTATATCCGCATATAAACTCCCGTTTTATGTATATAAACCGGGTGGAGCTGATGCCCTTAATCCAATAGTGGAAGTTGCAGAAGGCTATCAGAGTGAAGGTGATATGCACCTGGTGACCATTCGCGGTGGACAGGCAACCCCTGTCCAGTATCTAATGGCAAAAATTATGCCCCATCAGGAGATCCAGCCATTGCGTGAGGTCAGGCCGGAAGGGGTATCACAGGATGAATATTTTCATGCTCAGCTGCAAATGATGGAAAGTTCCCAGGAAGCGTCAACCGTGGTTGCTTATGAAGCAGCCGGCGAGGATATTACAATTGATTATAACGGTGTCTATGTCGTATCGGTTATAGACGGAATGCCGGCAGAAGGCATATTGCAATCAGGTGACCGAATCACTGCAATTGATGGAGAGGAAATAGATGAAGCAAATGATTTAATTGATTATGTCGATAATAAAAAGGCAGGTGATACGATCACAGTTAATGTAGTGCGGGATGAAGAGGAACTTGAGAAGGATGTCACGCTTGAAGCATTTCCGGATATCGATAACAAGGCAGGTGTTGGTATCCAGTTGGTAACCGATCGCAGTGTGGAGGTCAATCCTGAAGTGAATTTTTCCAGCGGAAGCATCGGAGGACCGAGTGCCGGTTTGATGTTTTCATTGGAGATATATGATCAGCTGACTGATGTGGATTTGACAAAAGGTTATGAAGTCGCCGGTACCGGTGAGGTGGATTATCAAGGGAATGTGATGCGGATTGGCGGTGTTGACAAAAAAGTTATTGCTGCTGACAGAGAAGGCTGTGACATCTTTTTTGCCGCCAATAATAATGGGAACGAGGATTCGAACTATGAGAATGCCGTGAAAACAGCAGAAGAGATCGGGACTGACATGGAAATTGTTCCTGTTAATACTTTTGAGGATGCACTGGACTATTTGAAAAACCTTGATTCTGCAAAAGCGTAAACAGGGAAGATCAGTAAATGATACTGTTAACAAAATGTGATCCATTTAAAGCCGGCATTAAATGGATGAGGCGCCGGCTTTTCACCGATAGCCTCATCTTTGATCATTATGCCATGATCGGCGGCTGAAGTTCTTGCCGGCGGAATTCGGTTCGTTTATCAGCCGGGAGAATGCTGTAATAAGCATTGCTCGCTTTCTCCTCCTTGAGTGCCATCGGGACATTTGCGCGTGCAAGTGTTGTAATAAGTGGGACATCCATTTGTTTCTTCCGGGAATTTAAATAGTGCTGACCGGTTTTGGTCATGCCGAGCAGTCTGATATATGGAACTGAAGCGTTACCTTTAATCAGGTTCACTTCTTCTTTTGTTGTATTTGTTAAAATGTGCGCAAAAATACGTTGCAGTCTTGTCCATGTATAGCGTTTCGTTTTAATAGCATGCATCCATTCATGAAAGGATCCGGCCTTAAGTGCGGACTTTTTGATACGGTATTCGAGTCCTTCGTCAACACCATGGATGGCTGCAAGTTCACTGTCCGACATGGTCATGACCCGATAATGCAACAGGCTGAAATACGACTCCCATGAATGCCAACAGTTGGCCTTTTGTTTATAATGCAAAAGCTGGGTAATTGTTTCTTCCGGAAGTGCACGCTTTACTTGTTCAGTCACTTTATTTGTTGCCAGCAGCTCTTCACGGATGCTTGTGGCACTAGCGATAGAATCAGTAATTGCCTGATCGTGATAGCCGCTTTTTATACGGGTTATAGTTAGGGGGTCGATTGGCAGATCATTATCCAGAATTGATTTAACATAGCCGAACCCAAGGATATTATTAGGTTTTGCCAAATCCATTTTGTCTGTTGTCAGTCCGATGTGCCGATAAGCAAGGCGGCTGGCTTCAGGGAATGATTCCCCTTTATCCAGCTGCTCATGAAGCGCCGATTGGTAGGATGCCTGATTGTTTTTAAAAGTGTTATAGCCTTGAGTGAAGTATGAGATATCGCCGGATTCGCTGCCAAAACAAATGCTTGACACACCTGCCTCATTTAGCGTCTTGACTGAACCCTCGGCAAATAGATCACTGCTTTGGACAGCATAGAGGTAGGGAAGTTCAAGCACTAGGTCAGCACCTGCTGACAAAGCAGCTTTCGTTCGGTGAAACTTATCAATGATTGCCGGTTCACCACGCTGCAGAAATGATCCGCTCATGACAGCTATTATACAATCAGCACCTGTCGCTTCTCTTGATGCTTGAATATGATAAGCATGTCCATTATGAAAAGGATTATATTCAACAATTAAACCGCAAGCCTGCATAGTCTTTAGCTCCTTTTTCAAGTTGGTACTCATTGTATCAAAAAAAGTATGCGTATGCATGGTTGTCTATGTACTCCAACGGGAATACTGGAAACACGTAAATGTGTAAAGAAAATATGTTGACAAAACTGCATTTTCCTTTTAAAATAACTCATGTTGCCTTGAGGTGATTATATGAAATTTTCATTAGGACAAATTAAAAAAAATTCAAGGGATGAACCCTTTTCATTCGATGAGCATGTCGATGTTTCCGAACTGGAAACCATGAAAAATGATATCCGGCAAATCGGTTCGGTTCACGTTCATGGGACCGCGATGGACCAAGGTGATGAGATCATATTCACATTTAATATTGACGGCAAAATGATCCTGCCTTGTGCCCGCACATTGGTCGATGTGCCTTATACGTTTGATATCGATACAATTGAAGTGTTTTCTGAGTCACCTTATCAGGATGACGATTCTGATGATGAAATTCATCAAATTGATGGGGAAGTACTTGACTTAACCCCGCTAATCAAGGAAAATATCCAATTGGAAGTGCCATATCGTGTCTTTTCAGATGATGCAAATGCAAAAGGTCAAGCTCCGACAGAAGGGGATGGTTGGGCATTTGTTTCTGAGGAAAAAAATGAACAAAAACCAGATCCACGTTTGAAGAAACTGGAATCGTTACTGGAAGATGATGAAAAGTAGAAATGTGTTTCCTTTTCAATTTGAAGGAGGTGTAAGTGATGGCAGTACCAAAGAGAAGAACTTCAAAAAAGGTGAAAAACCAACGTCGTACGCATAAAAAACTGCATGTGCCAGGTCTGGTTGAATGCTCAAATTGCGGTGAACTTACAAAACAGCATCATGTTTGCAAATCTTGCGGGCATTATGACGGAAAAGAAGTAGCAGCAAATGACTAATCCTGTCTCATAGGTTTTCTGAACAGATCACTGATAAGTGATCTGTTTTTATATATAGGATTTGGAGCGGCAGACCTGATAATGAATAGGAAAAGGAGATTAAACAGATGTCAGAGCTGGTTACATACAGGTATGATGAACAAGGTTTTGGTGAGATAACGCTGAACCGCCCGGAAAAAATGAATGCGATATCAAAGGAAATGGCTGAAGTCTTCAGTACAGCTTTGGAGACGGCTAAACAGCAATCAATAAAATTTTTAGTTATTACAGCTTCCGGTGAGCGGATGTTTTGTGCCGGAGGGGATCTAAACGATTTGAATGCTGACTTGCCCTCTGATGAAGCATTTTCTGTTTTATATCCTATGAAGGAAGTTCTCTATGAAATCGCGTCTTTTCCAGTTCCTGTTGTCTGTTTATTAAATGGAGATGCTATGGGAGGCGGGTGTGAAATTGCCACAGCGTGTGATTTCCGTATTGCTAAGAAAGAAACCCGTTTCGGATTTGTCCAAACAAAACTTGGAATCACGCCAGGCTGGGGCGGCGGAAGACTGTTATATGAAAAAGTTCACCCTGTGTTTGCCTATCAATGGCTGATGGAAGCAGAAATTCATGGAGCAGAATACCTGCTGGAAAAAGGCTGGATCAACAGGGTCGTGCCGGAAGATGAATGGAATGACAGGGGAACCCTATTAAGACCGTATCTGGCTAAATCTCTTGAGCAAATGAAAGTGTTAAAAAACCAATATTTACGCCAGGTATCCATTTTATCACTTTCCGCTCAAATGGATGAAGAGGTGAGAAATAGTGCTAATCTATGGGAGACTGCGGAGCATAAGGAAGCAATCAAGCATTTTTTTTCACGCAAATAAGTTTTTGTTCATTTGCTGAAGACCGCACGCAGATGCATTTAGAAAGATTCATTGTTTTTAAACAGATCCAATCGATTTTAAGTTAACAGCCTACCCGAAAATTTTTGTTTCTGATCAATTCTATTACACCTACCTTTTGCATACATTGATAGCAAATGTATTAGGAGGGGTGTTATGAATGCAACACGGCAGGATGCATGGTCGAAAGATGAAGATATATTATTGGCAGAAACTGTCCTTCGCCATATAAGAGAAGGAAAGACGCAGCTTGAAGCATTCAAAGAGGTAGCTCATCAGTTATCAAGAACATCAGCAGCATGCGGTTTTCGCTGGAATGCGTCGATCCGCAAAACATATGAAAACGCCATTGAAAGTGCTAAAGAGGACCGAAAACAAAATAACCGGCAGAAAACAATGGTTGACCATGATTCAAAATCTATGAACAATGAAGACCCGCTTGCTGCTGCTATTTCACTGCTTGAAAAAATCCGCACGGACTCACCGGCAGAAGATTTCGGATTCCCGGAAGATCAGGAAATGGCACATAGACAGCTACTACAGGAAAATAAAGCGTTAAAAAAGCAGTTGATGCATTACGAACAGGCTTGGGAAGAGATGGGGAAGTTGTGGAATTGGGTCAATGAACAACAGAAGTGAAAAAATAAGACATGAATGTTGGTAAAATGCCATTCATGTCTTTATTTCTTATGGATTTAACAGTTATTCTTCAGGATCACTGTTTGACTGCCCGGTGTCTTTTTCCTTAACACCTTCAGGCATCCAGATAAGCGGGTTTTCACCCCGGTCGCGTTCCATGTCGTATTGGGCTTTTTGGAAGTCCATTTTTTCCCAAAAGGCATGTGAGTTAATCCGCGGATTTGTTTTAATCGGCAGTTCAAAACTTTTGGCAAAATCAACGAGAGCTTTTCCATAAAATCTCCCGCGGTAATCAGGCAAAACCTCCAGCTTCCACAGCTCCAGATAGTCCTGAGCCGGTTCGAAATAATTATCGTATTTGGCACTTATTCTGTATAAGCTCATGCGTCCAATCAGATTGTGTCCGATATAAATCCCATAAAATGGCGACTCGCTGTTGTTTTCAATGATGTTGTTTTGAAAATCTTCCAGCATAGACAGTTCCTGATTGCCATATTCCTTGAAGCGCTTAAACTGCTCCAGCGTTTTATAATTGATTAGGAGTCTCTCAACTTGTATATTATTCATCATTCTTCAGCCCCCAGAAACAAAAGTATTTAGAATTTCTCCACTTTTAATTATAATATAAAAGAAGCGGGAATGGAATGAAAGCGAATGAGAATCACGCACTTTTAACAAAATTCCTCTCTTCGTCATTTGATTGAAGAAAAACTTGAGCTGCAGAAGGGAATTAATGACCGGATATGATATGGGATATGTTTGTTTATGTTATTGGAATCATCATCACCATACCAGTTATTGCAACGACAACTGTGTATGCCGGCAGCAAAATGCTGCATAATAATAAATGGAAAGCATTTCATGCAGCTGTGAATTGGACAACGCTTCTCTATATTATTGCAGTTATTGCCATGCTGAAAACCATTTTTGAAAGCACATTTTTAAGTTTTATCCTTCTGATGTTGCTTAGTCTGTTTACGGTTATTGTTGTGTTTCACTGGAAAATGTATACCGAAATTGTTTTCAATAAAATTTTTAAAATTTTTTGGCGTGTCTGCTTTTTGATTTTCTTCCTGCTATATGTTCTTCTGATTGTAATTGGAACAATCATTTATATTGTTTAGTCTACAGACTGTATTATTTGCGTTCATAAACAGAATGGGTGCAATCCGAAGTTGATTTATGTACAATCAGAATGGATAGTTTCGATAACCGTTAAAGGAGCATATGACGTATGCACATCACGCCAATTAAATTACAAAATCAGAATGCGCTAATAGACGATTATCGCAATCAGGAACCAAATATATTAGAGCATTTTGACTATGATCCATATTCTGAAGAAACATACCAAACGAGAATGCAGCAACTGAAGCAAAAGCAAATCGATCGTGATCGTCTTCGAGAAGTAGTAGAAACGATGAATAAACGATGGGATGCTCCCCAACAAACTTATTATAACATTGAACGACTGAAAGAAGAGAACAGTGTTGTGGTGATCGGCGGACAGCAGGCGGGGCTTCTGACAGGTCCGATGTATACGATTAATAAAATCATATCAATCATCCAATTGGCCAGGCGTCAGGAAGCCAAATTACAGGTGCCTGTTATACCGGTTTTTTGGATAGCCGGTGAAGACCATGATTTTGATGAAATTAACCATGTTTATGTTCAGAAAGAAAACGTTATGACGAAACACATATTGAATCAAAATGTCGCCGATAAGCCATCTGTTTCAACGGTTGAAATTGATAAAGCGGCTGCTGTTCAATGGGTCGATGAATTATTTGAACAGCTCACTGAAACAGAACATACCCGGAATGTGTACCGGACTATTCGAGACTGTCTGGACCGGTCTTCTACATATGTGGATTTTTTTGCGCAAGTTGTTTATCAATTGTTCGACGAGGAAGGAATTGTTCTTGTCGATTCCGGTGCTGAGGAGTTGCGTGAGATTGAACGTGAGCACTTTGCTGCATTAATTGACAAGCAACAAGAAATCAGTTCCGGGGTCTATACGACCTTACAGCAGCTAAACCAAAAAGGTTACACGGTTTCGCTGGATACAGAGCCTGAAGAAACACATCTTTTTTACCATAAAGGCAATGACCGAATTTTATTGATGCGGGATTCTGATGGAAATTGGACGGGGAAACAGAATGAAGTCACGCTGACCACTAACGAAATGGTGGAAACTGCTCATTTCCATCCCGGTCTTTTAAGTAATAATGTCGTGACAAGACCGGTTATGCAGGAATTATTATTTCCTACTCTCGCATTCATTGGCGGACCGGGTGAAGTGGGTTACTGGTCCGCTTTAAAGCCCGCTTTCCATGCGGTGAATATGGACATGCCGCCGGTAGTTCCCCGGCTTTCACTAACACTTGTTGACCGCCACATTGAAAAATCAATGCGTGAGTATGGCATTTCGTGTGAGAAGGCAATTAACCGTGGCAGTGCGGCTTCTAAGACCAAATGGCTGGCGTCTCAAAGCAAAGCACCACTGCATGAGGTGGCCTCTGAGGTGAGGCGGGCCATTGGTGACGTGCACGAACCGCTGCGCGATATTGCCAGAGAAACACGATCTGATTTAGGTGAATTGGCAGATAAGAACTTGTACTATTTAAATGAACATATCGAGTATCTTGAAAATCGTATTCTGAAAACAATCGAAGAAAACCACAAGAAGCAGCTACATGAATTTGATCTGGTTCACCAACACATGCATCCATATAATGGATTACAGGAACGGATCTGGAATCCAGTGTTTTGGATAAATGTTTATGGCACTGACTTTATTAAAAAATTAGTTCAGGAACCGTGTTCATTCGAAGACGATCACCATGCTGTTTATCTATAACGGGTGATAATCCCCCCACCTTCTACCACTTTTACATTAATGAGTGGCAGGAGGTGGTTTTTTTATGCCGAAAACAGGATGCTCCCCACTGTTGTTCCTGTTTGAAAAGTTTTTGTCAGAGTTTACGGCATTCCCTCATTTGAGACTGCCCACAAAAAAATTAGATAAAATTTAAAAGATATGGTGGTGAATAGTGGGGGAATGTGGTAACATGTGTATAAGAAAGTGGGGCGGACTCTATGTTCATGGGCGAATACCAGCACAATATCGATTCAAAAGGAAGAATTATTGTGCCTGCCAAGTTTCGGGAGGGGCTTGGAGACAGCTTTGTTGTCACCCGTGGACTGGATAAGTGTTTGTTCGCCTACCCAATGGATGAATGGAAATTACTTGAAGAGAAGTTAAAAAAGCTCCCGCTTACGAAAAAAGACGCCCGTGCATTTACAAGGTTTTTCTTCTCCGGCGCAATTGAATGTGATGTGGACAAACAGGGGAGAATAAACATCCCGCAGCCGTTAAGGAACTATGCTGCTTTGGATAAAGAATGTGTTGTCATAGGCGTATCCAATCGGGTTGAATTCTGGGCTGAAGAAAAATGGAAAACCTATTTCGATGACTCGGAAGAATCATTCGGTGAAATTGCCGAAAACCTGATGGATTTTGATATTTAATAAAGTAATTATGTTAATAAGGAAACCAGGTGTCGTACATGTTCAATCATTACAGTGTATTAGAAGAAGAAGTCATTAATGGACTGGCTATTAAGCCTGACGGTACATATGTCGACTGTACAGTTGGCGGCGGAGGTCATGCTGAGCGGATTGTCTCACGCTTAAACGACGAGGGACTTTTAATTGCTTTTGATCAGGATCAGGAAGCATTGCAAGCCGCAGAAGACCGTCTTAATCCGTTCCATGAAAGGATGCTTTTCGTTCAGGCAAATTTCAGGGAGCTGGAAGAAAAATTAGCGGATCACCAGATCGATATCACTGATGGTTTTTTGTTTGACCTTGGCGTTTCTTCACCGCAGCTGGATCAGGGTGAAAGAGGCTTTAGCTATCAGCACGATGCCAAGCTCGACATGCGCATGAATCAAGAGCAAGAGCTTGATGCACGTGACATTGTAAACGAATGGTCCTACAGCCAACTTGTTAAAATATTTTTCAGTTATGGTGAAGAGAAGTTTTCCAAACAAATCGCACGTAAAATTGAGACGATGAGGAAAGAACAGGCAATCGATACAACTTATCAGCTGGTGGAGATTATTAAGGATGCAATCCCCGCCCCTGCCCGACGAAAGGGAGGACATCCTGCCAAGCGGATATTCCAGGCGCTCAGGATTGCCGTCAATGACGAATTAAGCGCTTTTAACGATGCACTTCATCAAGCTGCTCGATGTGTCGGCATTAATGGCAGGATTGCTGTTATTACATTTCACTCACTTGAGGACAGAATCTGTAAACAAGCATTTAAAAAATGGACAAGTGCAAAACCGGTCCCGCGAAACTTACCTGTGATTCCGGACGATCATCAGGCACCATTCAAACTGGTCAATAAAAAACCGCTAATACCGAGTGAGGATGAACTGGATGAAAATCGACGCTCCCACTCAGCCAAGCTTCGAATCGTGGAAAAAACAGGGCAGTGGAATGAGGATTTCACATATGAAGAAGGGTGGAGAAAATTATGAATGAAAATCTGGCGCAAAGCTGGGAAAAGTCTTATTCCTCGAGCGCACCACAACAAGACAAACAAACATTAGTTAAAGTCCGGAAGAAAGGCTGGATAACAAAAGGTGAAAAGGTTTTATACTCACTTGTAGCTGTTATGCTGATTGCTGTCAGTATTTATGTCGTATCCTTCGCTTCCACAACAGATACGCTGAACAGGGAAGTAGAGTCACTTGAGGCGAACGTACAGCATCAGAAAGTTACCAACGAAGGACTTGTTTATGAGAAAAAGCAATTAGAAAGACCTGAGCGCATTACCCGGATTGCGAAAGAAAACGGGTTAAAAATACAAGATGCCCAGGTAAAACAGGCAACAGCTTTTAACAATAACTAAACAAGGCGGATGAGTCATGAATAAAAACAGGAATACCAACATCATGACCGGAATTTTAATTATATTGTTTGTTGGGGTGTTTCTACTCATATCGGGGAGGTTCCTTTACATTCAGGCAACCGGTGCAATCGATGGCGTATCACTGGAAGAATTAGCAGAAGAAAAGCGAACTGCATCTTACACCCTTGATGCAGAACGCGGCAAAATTTATGATCGAAATGGTATGACATTAGCATATGATCGCCCTACATACCGAATTCAAGCTATTGTCAGCGAGTCACATACGCAAAATGAAGATGAACCAATGCATGTCGATAATCCGGAAGAAGTTGCAAAGAAGCTGGCTCCTTTACTGGATGCGGATGAAGGTTATCTGTTGGAGCAGCTGAATGAAGGCATTAATAACGACCAGTTCCAAGTAGAATTCGGCAATGCGGGCAAAGAAATCTCACAAGAAACAAAGGAAGAGATTGAGGCATTGGGACTTTCCGGCATTAATTTTGTCGAAGAGCCTATCCGCTATTATCCCAATGGCATGTTTGCTTCACAGATTATCGGGTTTGCACAAAAAAATGATGGCGTCATCAGTGGTGTAACTGGTATTGAAAATGAAATGAACGACCTGCTAAGTGGAGATGACGGCTCTATTTCGTACGAACGTGATCAGTATAACACGAAATTATTAAATCCAAATGAAGTCGTCAAAGAACCGGAAGATGGCGGAGATGTTTACTTGACGATTGACCAGAAAATACAGACACTGCTTGAAGACACTATGACACAAATGAATAACGAGTACAGTCCTGAGCGTATGACCGCAATTGTCATGGACCCGAAAACCGGTGAAGTGCTGGCTATGAGCAACCGGCCAAGCTATAACCCGAATAACCTGAAAGATGTGGAAAATTGGTACAATGATGCGATTTCCACACCTGTTGAACCGGGCTCAACAGTGAAGATGTTCACATGGGCAGCTGCAATTGAAGAAGGTGTTTATAACGGAGATGAATGGTATAAATCAGGCAAGTATCAAATCAGTGATCGCGTAAGTCCGGTCAGAGACCATAATGGCGGTGAAGGCTGGGGCTCCATAACGTATGATGAGGGCTTTGCCCGTTCTTCAAACGTGGCCGCTTCCAAACTTGTATGGGAAAAGATCGGAACCGAGACATATTTGGATTACTGGAATGCGTTTGATTTTGATGAAAAAACAGGCATCGATTTACCTGGGGAAGAAGCCGGACAACTTGTTTATAACTACCCGCGGGATAAAATCACAACATCCTTCGGTCAAGCAAGTACCATAACTCCAATTCAGCAAATGAAAGCTGCAACAGCGATCGCAAATGATGGAAAGATGGTCAAACCGTATGTTATTTCAAAAACAAAGAATCCAAATTCCAATAAGACAATTGATGAAAAATCAACTGAAGTTGTCTCAGAACCAATTTCGAAAGAGACTTCCGACCAAGTGATGGATTTGCTGGGCTCAGTCATTTCATCCGAACATGGGACAGGGAAAGAATATCAGCTCGAAGACTATTCCGTTGCAGGCAAAACGGGCACAGCCCAAATATCTGAAAATGGAAGCTACTTGACCGGCCATGGCAACTATATGTATTCATTCCTTGGCATGGCGCCGAAAGAAGATCCGCAGCTGATGATGTTTGTGTCTGTCAAACAGCCTGACATTAAAGCAACTGAAACCGGTTCGGTTCCTCTTTCATTTATCTTCAAAAATGTCATGAAAAATAGCTTGCATTATTTGGATATCGAACCTGACAAAGAAGAAGCCGAACAAATTGAAAGCGTGCAGCTGCCGAAAATGATTGATCAGGAAACATCTCAAGTAAAAAACCAGTTGACCGATAGTGGTTTGAATGTTTCCGTCATCGGGTCGGGAAATACCATCACCAAAGCCAGTGCCAGTGAAGGTGAAGAGCTGCTGCCGGGTGACAGAATCATTCTGGTAACGGATGAGCCGAAAATGGTGGACATTAGTGGCTGGTCACTGCGGGATGTCCTTGAATTATCTGATTTGATGGGGCTTAAGCTCGAACCAATGGGAAATGGCTATGTGGCGACACAAAACATTGAAGAAGGCACACCAATTGAAAAAGGTGACTATTTAGGAGTTGAGCTCAAGCCGCCGCAAGCTGACGAGGAACAAACAGAAGAACAAACACAAGACAATTAAGCGAAACCTAAGTGTGCCACGTCCTGCAGAAATTGCAGGGCGTGGCTCCCTTTTGCTGTCAGTCATGTTCTATTCCTTTTTTTGTGTTCATATAGTGGATACAAGCCTACGTATGATTATGAAAAGGGGAAGGAAAATGAAACGCGTATCTTCAGTAACTGTACGAAAACGAATCATAGCGGTTTTTTTGGTGGGTCTGTTGGTATTTACAATTATCGACGTGCGGCTGGGTTATGTCCAGTTTGTCATTGGTGATGAGCTGATGAATCTTGCCGATGAATCCTGGAGCAGGGATATAACGTTCGAGCCTGAGCGCGGCAAAATATTGGACAGGCATGGTGAAGTGCTGGCAGAAAATGTATCAGCTCCTTCTGTGATCGTTGTTCCCAATCAAGTGAAAAATCCCCAGAAAACAGCAAATGATATAGCCGATGTGTTAAATATCTCAGAACAGAATGCGTATGATTATGTGACGAAAAATGCTGTTTACACGCGCGTTCACCCTGAAGGCAGAAAGATAACAGAAGAACAGGAGCAGGCCTTCAGAAGATTGAATCTTGACGGTGTGTATCTTGCGAAGGATTCAAAACGCCACTATCCTTTTGATGACTATTTATCCCACGTGTTGGGTTTTGCCGGGATTGACAATCAGGGACTTATGGGACTTGAGCTTTTTTATAATGACCGCCTAAACGGGGAAGAAGGAAGTTTGTCGTTTTATTCAGATGCCAAAGGTAGAGAACTGGATCAGCTGGCTGATGATTATGAAGCACCTGAAGATGGGCTGAATTTGAAAACGACAATTGACTCCAAAGTACAGACGATTATGGAGCGTGAACTGGATCTTGCCGAGTCGCAGTATAACCCCGATGGTGCCATGGCAATTGCTGTGGACCCTGATACGGGAGGCGTTATGGGAATGGCCACACGTCCTAATTTTCATCCGGAAAATTATCAGAATGTGGACTCCGAGATATATGACCGGAATTTGCCGATATGGAGTACATTTGAACCGGGTTCAACTTTTAAAATTATTACATTAGCAGCTGCTTTGGAGGAAGAAATGGTGGACCTTGAAGAAGATCATTTTCATGATGACGGGGATATCTCAGTGGGCGGAACGGAACTGCACTGCTGGAAAGGCGGCGGTCATGGTCAGCAAAGTTATCTGGAGGTCGTGCAGAACTCCTGTAACCCTGGGTTTGTACAGATGGGATCAGAACTTGGCAAGGAAAAATTATTCAGTTATATAAACGATTTTGGATTTGGACAGAAAACCGGGATTGACTTGCGCGGTGAAGGGAATGGCATTTTATTTGACCCGGATGATATAGGTCCGGTTGAGCTTGGAACGACTTCATTTGGGCAAGGGGTTTCAGTAACACCGATCCAACAGGTAATGGCTGTGGCAGCTGCTGTTAATGGCGGCAAGTTATACGAACCCTCTATCGCCAAAAAGTGGATTGATCCGAAGACAGACAAGGTTGTTGATACAATTGAACCGGAATTGAAAGAGCGGGTGATTTCCGAGTCAACATCGGAAGAAATCCGTTATGCGCTTGAGAGCGTTGTGGCTGAAGGTACCGGTCGTCCAGCGTACGTAGATGGCTATCGTGTCGGCGGCAAAACAGGCACCGCCCAGAAAGTAGGGCCTGACGGTAATTACTTGGCGAATAACTATGTTGTATCATTTATGGGATTCGCCCCTGCTGATGATCCGGAGATTGTGGTTTATGTGGCACTTGATAACCCGCAAGGTACAGTACAGTTCGGTGGACCAGTAGTCGGACCAATCGTCGGAACCATAATCGGGGACAGTCTGCGGGCAATGGGCGTGGAACCGAGCGAGGATGGACCTGAGAAAGAATATACCTGGCCGGAACAGCCACCTGTTGAAGTGCCGGATCTGATCGGTATGAGAAAGGAAGATTTAATTGAATATCAGACGAACCTCTCAATTGAATCAAGCGGATCAGGGGACTATATTATTGACCAGGAGCCAAGCCCCGGAACTAAGGTTGATCAGGGGCAAACAGTAAGAATTTATTTATCTGATAAAAATTCATCGTGAACAGCTTATAAATCTGCTATAATACATTCAGCGGATTGGTTTAATCCGCTGAATGTCAGTGTCATTTTAATAAATCAGTTAGTCTAAATAAGAATAGGATGTTTGAAATGAACTTATCGAAATTGCTTTCGGTGCTGCCATTTTATGATACTTCAGCACCTATTGACGACATAACAATCAATCAAATTGAGGCAGATTCCAGAAAAGTGAATAAAGGAAGTCTGTTTGTTTGTATAGAAGGTTTTACGGTTGATGGCCATGATTTTGTTCATCAGGCAGTTGAAAATGGCGCTTCTGCAATCCTTGCGGGAAAAGATGTAAATGCTTCGGTTCCGGTTATTCGCGTTAGTGACACGTCCAAATCAATGGCGATTGTGGCTTCAAAGTTTTATGGCTATCCAACTCGACAGCTGCCGCTCATTGGTGTAACCGGTACGAATGGCAAAACGACTACCACTTATTTACTTGAATCAATATTTAACCAGTATAACCGGAAAACAGGGCTTATTGGGACCATCCAGATGAAAATCGGGGATGAAGTCTATCCTGTACATAATACAACGCCTGATGCACTGAGTTTACAAAAAACTTTTGATAAGATGAACCGGGAAAATGTGAAGACTGCCATCATGGAAGTATCTTCCCACGCTCTTGATATGGGACGTGTTAACGGGTGCGAGTTTGATATTGCCGTGTTTACGAATTTATCCCAGGATCATTTGGACTATCATGCGGATATGAAAGATTATCTGCATGCTAAAAGTCTTTTGTTTGCCCAGTTAGGGAATACTTATGATGAGGAAAACAAGAAATTTGCAGTCATTAATCAGGATGACCCGCATCATTCAGTTCTGGAAAAAAGCACTGCACAGCATGTCGTCACTTACGGTCTTGATAGTGACGCACAGGTGAAGGCGACAGATATAAACCTGGAGGTAACGAAAACCGAATTTACAATGGTTACACCGGCAGGTTCGACCCGAATAAAAGTGAGTCTGATCGGCAAGTTCAATGTTTATAATATGCTTGCTGCAAGTGCGGCTGCCGTAAGTGCCGGTGTTCCGCTGAATATGATTAAGGCTGCGCTTGAAAATGTTCAAGGTGTTGACGGTCGTTTTCAGCCGGTAGATGATAATCAGGATTTCGCGACTGTAGTGGACTATGCGCATACACCTGACTCACTGGAGAATGTGCTGGAGACCATTAAAGAATTTGCGGAAAACAAGGTGTATGTCGTGGTGGGTTGCGGCGGTGATCGTGATAAAACAAAACGGCCGCTCATGGCTTCGGTTGCCATGCAATATGCTGACAAAGCTGTTTTCACTTCTGATAATCCGCGTACGGAAGATGCGCAAGCTATTTTGAATGATATGACAGAAGGGCTCCAAGGCGATCATTACACGGTTATCGAGAACCGGCGGGATGCCATTTTTCATGCCGTTGGTGAAGCGGAAAAAGGTGATATCATATTAATTGCCGGAAAAGGTCATGAAACCTATCAGGAAATTGGGCATACCCGATACGATTTTGATGACCGCATAACAGCAAAAGAAGCCATTCAGCAAAAGGTTCAATAAGAAGGCTGAAAAAAACAATCCTAAGCCCTATACCTGATAGCCGCCATCGTACAGCGGCCCGCACAGGATTTTGAACGTTTTTAAGAAATGAAAGCTAAGGAGAATCAGGAATGTTATTTACGACAAAATGGCTTGCAGCTATTTTTGATGACTTAAACGGAAATGCAAGTGATTCAATAAAGATTAATGAGGTAACAACTGATAGTCGGAAAAAAACGCATCAGTCGCTCTTCATTCCGTTAGTCGGTGAAAAGTTTGACGGTCATCATTATATGAAAGAAGCGTTCAACCAGGGAGCAGTCGCTGCAATCTGGGATAAAACGAAAGAAGTGCCTGATTTTTTACCCCAGGATTTTCC
The DNA here is from genome assembly GCF_001307805.1 of Lentibacillus amyloliquefaciens. GTDB lineage: Bacteria > Bacillota > Bacilli > Bacillales > Amphibacillaceae > Lentibacillus > Lentibacillus amyloliquefaciens. The sequence goes on from NZ_CP013862.1 coordinate 299,045, forward strand.
GTTGTTTTTTGTTGACGATACGCTGGCTGCCATGCAGAAACTCGCGACATGTTACCGCGGGAGTGTGGATCCTGCTGTCATCGGCGTAACGGGATCGAATGGCAAGACAACGACTAAAGATCTGATCGCTGCAGTGATTGCTCCATCAATTAAAACGCATTATACGAAAGGTAATTTGAATAATCAAATCGGTGTGCCATTGACGATTTTGTCCATGCCTGCTGATACAAAAGCACTGGTAGTTGAGATGGGTATGAATCACTTCGGCGAGATTGAAACGTTGAGCAAAATAGCAAAACCCGATTATGCTGTGATCACGAATATCGGCGAGTCACACATTGAATACTTGGGTTCAAGAGAGGGCATCGCCAAGGCGAAAATGGAAATTGCTCAAGGGCTGAGTGATGAGGGACATTTATTGATTGATGGCGACGAAGCACTGTTAAGGCAGTCTCGTTATCAAAATTCTGTCATCACTTGCGGCTTTGAACTAACCAATGATGTGCACATACAAAATGTTAAATTATTTCAGGATTCTACACGGTTTCAGCTTTCAGACGGTGAGGAATATACGCTTCCATTGCTGGGAAGCCATCATGCGCTGAACGCTTCCTTTGCCGTAACGATTGCCACACTGCTCGGCATTGAAAAACCGACTATTAAGCAAGCATTGACCAGTCTGGAATTAACATCAATGCGGTTTGAAATGCTCGCGGGCAAAAACGGTTCATCAATTATCAATGATGCATATAATGCTTCGCCAACATCAATGAAGGCAAGTGTGAATGTTGTGAAAGAACTGGAAGGATTTAAGCAAAAAGTGCTTGTGTTAGGGGATATATTTGAACTTGGCGATCAATCGAAATCTCTTCATCAAACAGTTGCTGACAGCATTGATGATTCATTTGACGCTGTTTTTACACTTGGAGAGGATTCATTGGAAATTACGTTACTTGTAAAGAAACGCTACCAAACAATTGATTGCAGGCATTTTACTTCCAGAGAAAAATTATCTATAGCACTGAAAGACTATTTAAAAGAACGTACATTAATTTTATTTAAAGCCTCAAGGGGCATGCAATTCGAGACATTTGTCACTGAAGCTGCTGAGCAGTCGGAATAGGCATGGACGGTTGCTGTAAGAGGAGGAAAAATCGTGAATATTTACGTTTTAATGATGACCATCGCAATAGCATTTCTGATCACCGTCCTGTTGTCACCAATTTTCATTCCATTTTTACGCCGTTTGAAGTTTGGTCAAAGCATCCGGGAAGAGGGCCCAAAGTCACATATCAAAAAAACAGGAACACCGACGATGGGCGGCATCATGATTGTTATAAGTGTCATCATCACGACAATTATTATGTCCGGCAAATATAGTTCCGGATCAATGGGTTATGAAATGTGGCTTCTTATTTTTGTAATGGCCGGATATGGCATCCTGGGATTTTTAGATGATTTTATTAAGGTTGCGATGAAACGGAACCTTGGCTTAACATCTAAACAAAAAATGATTGGACAATTAGGAATAGCACTTGTGTTTTATCTTATTTTACACGTCAATGATTATGCTACTTATATCCAAATCCCGGGAACATCCATTCAATGGGAACTGGGATGGGGATACGCACTGCTGACTATTGTAATGCTTGTAGGAGCTTCCAATGCCGTCAACCTGACCGATGGGCTTGATGGACTGCTTGCCGGTACAGCGGCCATTGCATTTGGGGCCTTTGGTGTTTTGGCCTGGTATGGTTTCCCGCAAAGTGAAGTGACTATCTTTTCACTGGCAGCGGTCGGCGCATTGCTCGGTTTTTTGGTGTTTAATGCTCATCCGGCCAAGGTTTTCATGGGTGACACCGGTTCGCTGGCATTGGGCGGGGCCCTTGGCGCCATTGCTATTTTGACGAAAATGGAGATTATCCTGATTATTGTCGGCGGTGTATTTGTTATCGAAACCCTGTCGGTTATTATTCAGGTCATTTCATATAAGACAAGGGGCAAACGCGTATTTAAAATGAGCCCGCTGCACCATCATTATGAACTGCTTGGGTGGTCAGAATGGCGTGTTGTGACAACTTTCTGGCTGATAGGTCTGATTTTCGCAGCGCTTGGGGTATATATAGAGGTGTGGATAGCTTGAAAGAACTAACGAACTTCCCTTATCATCATGTGCTTGTATTAGGTTTGGCGAAGAGTGGTACCGCCGCTGCCAGACTATTGTTAAACAGCGGACGAAGTGTAAGGGTGAATGATAAAAATACAAGTGACACAGATCCGGTTGCAGAAGAGTTAAACGCACTCGGAGCAGAAGTTGTAACAGGTTCTCATCCGTTATCTGTGTTGGATGATATCGACATCATCGTGAAAAATCCGGGTATCCCTTACGAAACACCTTTGCTGGAGGAAGCCTTTAAGCGGGGGATACCGATTATTACTGAAATCGAACTCGCCGGTAATCTATCTGAAACTGAGATAATCGGCATAACAGGGTCAAACGGGAAGACGACGACGACAACTTTGACCGCTGAATTGCTTAATGAAAGTCAAAAACCGGCAAAAATCGCCGGAAATATTGGTTTTGCAGCAACAGAAGTCGGCCAATCATTGGAACAACATGAGAAAATGGTGTTGGAGTTATCCTCATTTCAATTGCTGGGTGTCAAAACATTCAAACCCCGCATCGCTGCTTTGTTGAATATTTTTCAAGCTCATCTTGATTATCATAAAACATTTGAAAACTATAGAAATGCCAAATGCAACATATTTATGAATCAGACAGAAGAGGATTTCCTGATTTATAACGCGGATAATCCGACTGTTGCAGAAGCTGTAAAAGAAGCAAAATCAACGAAGATTCCATTTTCCTTGAATAAACAAGTCGAAAATGGCGCGTGGGCAGATGATACGGGTATTTACTTTAAGAACGAAAAACTGATTGAGAAACATGATATTGTGCTTGATGGCGACCATAATTTGGAAAATATTCTTGCCGCTATTTGTGCAGCCAAATTAAGCGGTGCTTCCAATCAAGCGATATACAACGTGTTAACAACCTTTAAAGGCGTCCGTCACAGGCTTCAGTTTGTCAGTAATGTCAACGGCCGTTTATTTTATAATGACTCTAAAGCGACGAATATCCTGGCGACACAAAAGGCATTAACTTCTTTCAAACAGCCGGTTGTTCTGATTGCCGGAGGGCTTGATCGCGGCAATGAATTTGATGACTTAATCCCCTATATGGAAAATTTGAAAGCTGCCATTCTAATAGGTGAAACAAAAGAAAAACTTGCTCTTGTTGCGCACAAAGCAGGTGTACCTGTCATTGAAACTGCTGAGAGCATGAGTGATGCTGTTGAGGCGGCCTATAATCTTTCGGATCGTGATGATGTTGTTTTGCTGTCTCCAGCATGCGCAAGCTGGGATCAGTATAAAACCTTTGAACAAAGAGGTGACATGTTTATACAAGCCGTGCATACATTATTGTAGGGGCTTGTATAAACATGAGACAACATTCAGTTACCAATCATCCTGGACAGCAGCTGAAATCTCACGATATGCTGTGTGGTGAACCTGGATGTTACCAGAAGAGCTTTTAAAAACTATTTAAGTCAGTAAAAAAGCCCCTATTCCAAAATAATCTGGATGTGGGGTGTTTTTTTGTTACGCAGCTTATTCAAAACCAAAAATGTTCCCGATTTAGTATTGGCTGCAGTGATCCTGTCATTACTCCTTGTCGGCGCTGTGATGGTTTACAGCTCGTCGTATGTATGGGCTGAATATAAATATGCAGATCAGTATTTTTTTCTTAAACGTCAATTGCTTTTTTTGGGTGTCGGCGTATTGGGGATGTTATTTTTCATGGCACTGCCCTACAACACATGGAAGAAGTACAGTAAAATCGTTTTACTGGCCTGCTTCGTTCTGCTGCTTATTGTTCTTATTCCCGGTATCGGAATGGAACGCGGCGGGGCACAAAGCTGGATTGGAATTGGTGCATTCAGCATTCAGCCATCCGAATTTATGAAACTGGGATTAATCATTTATTTGGCAGTCTATCTCTCAGTCAATCAAAAATATATTACATCTTTTAAAAAAGGCTTTCTTCCCGCACTTATTTTAGTATTTGCTGCTTTTGGCCTGATTATGCTGCAGCCTGACCTTGGCACTGGTGTGGTGCTGACAGCAACATGCATGGTAATGATTTATACCGCCGGCGCCAGACTGGGGCATTTCTTTGGACTTGGTCTCATTGGAGCCGTCGGTTTCTTGTTTCTGATTGTCTCAGCTCCATACCGTATAAGCCGAATAACGGCATTTATTAACCCATGGGAAGATCCATTGGGAGATGGTTTTCAGATCATCCAGTCATTGTATGCGGTCGGCCCCGGAGGCTTGATGGGGTTAGGCTTGGGTGAAAGTATACAGAAGTACTTTTATTTGCCGGAACCGCAAAACGATTTTATTTTCTCCATTATTGGTGAAGAGTTGGGTTTTATTGGCGGGACGTTTGTGATTGGTTTGTTTGCTCTCCTTTTTTGGCGTGGCATTAAAGTGGCTTTGGAAGCGCCTGATGCTTATGGAAAGTTTCTGGCTCTTGGTATCGTGTCAATGCTGACGATACAAGTTATGATTAATATAAGTGTGGTCATTGGGTTGATTCCAGTTACAGGTATCACGCTCCCATTTTTAAGTTATGGCGGATCGTCACTGACATTAACACTTTGTTCAGCAGGTATTTTGTTGAATATCAGCAGGTTTTCAAGATTATAGGTTAACGTTGTGTAATATTTTTAATCAAATTGTTAGAAGTTTACTACGTATAAAGCTTTTATTTATGATATAATTCAATTACCTATTGATGCGGCATGTCATGATGCCGTTTTATTGTTTTACAATGACAAAACAAAGGAAGAAATAGAAATGGGGAAAAAAAATGTCGTTTCAATTGAAGACCGGATACCAAAGTTAAAGCAGGAACGGAAAAAGAAGGCAAACCGCCGCCTGATATTTTATCTTTCTATTTTTTTCTTATTAATTTCCATCATTGTCTATCTTCAATCACCGTTAAGCTATGTGAGAACGATAGACGTTTCGGGAAACTCGTTTGTAAAAGATGAAGAGATCATTGAAGCGAGCAGTATTGGAGAAAAAACGAATATCTGGTCGGTCAATGCGTCTGAGATCAGCCGGGCGGTTAACGATAATCCGGTTATTCAGCAATCTGACGTTAACCGAAAACTGCCTTGGACAATTGAAATCAGTGTGAGCGAATTTGATCATGTGGGCTATATGAAACAGGATGAGCATTATTTTCCAGTCTTAGGAGATGGCAATGTTCTTGAAAACTTGCAGCAAAGTTCTGTAGACGGTAACGCTCCGTTGCTTCTGGGATTTTCAGACGAAAAATACTTGAATCAATTGACCGGTGAGCTAAAAAAACTGCCGGAAAGCGTTTTGCAGCTGATTTCTGAAATACACTGGAACCCGAGCGATGAAAACCAGCATAAAATTTTGCTCTATATGAATGATGGTTACATGGTTGATGGCACCATCAGGGATTTAGCTGAAAAGATGCGTGTTTATCCATCGATCGTTTCGCAGCTGGGTTCTGAAAGCAAGGGGATCATACATATTGGTGCCGGAGTTTACTTTGAGGAATTCAATGCGGAATCTGAGGAAGATTCTGATAATCAGGAATCCACGAATGAACATGAACAATAAGAAAAGATTTTCTTTATAAAAATGAGGAAAATAAAAGGGTTTTGCTGGTTTATTATAGAATTTTACCTATATATATTTTCTTTTTATGCAATTTCCCTTAAAATTAAGCACTATAGACGAATGAAAATCGAAATTGACAAACCATCTGATTGAAAAAGGCAAACTATCAGATGCTTCTGAACCAGGGGGGTGCCTTTCTTTGAACAACAGTGAAATACTAGTGAGTCTTGATATAGGTACATCAAAAATTAAAGTGATTATTGGAGAAGTGTTAAACGATTCCCTGAATATCATTGGGGTTGGAACTGCTGAATCGAATGGTATGAAAAAGGGAGCAATTATTGACATTGACCAAACTGTACAATCCATTCGAAGCGCGGTAGAACAGGCAGAACGAATGGTGGGCATGCAAATTGACAGTGTAGTAGTCGGTGTCAACGGGAAACATGTTCAATTGCAGCCTTGCCATGGCGTGGTAGCCGTGCAAAGTGAGAATCGCGAAATCGGTGATGAAGATATCACCCGGGTGATTGATGGCGCGCAAGTTGTTTCAATCCCGCCTGAAAGTGAAATTGTTGATGTCATTCCGAAACAATTCATTGTGGATGGCCTGGATGAGATTACGGATCCTCGCGGGATGATCGGTGTAAGACTGGAAATGGAAGGGACGATCATTACTTGCTCTAAAACTGTGCTTCATAATCTGCTGAAATGTGTGGAACGTGCTGGTCTGCAGATTTCTGATATTTGCTTTCAGCCTCTTGCAGCGGGCACAGTTGCTTTATCAAAAGACGAGAAAAATTTAGGGGTCACTTTAATTGATATAGGTGGAGGTTCCACAACTGTATCTGTTTTTGAAAATGGTCATTTAGCAGGTACAAGTGTTATCCCGCTGGGCGGAGATAACATTTCAAAAGATTTATCCATCGGTCTGAGAACGTCAACCGAGGAATCAGAGGATATCAAACTGAACTATGGCCATGCGTTTTACGATGATGCCAGGGAAGATGAAACCTTTGATGTATCGATTATAGGCAGCAATCAGAGAGAGACGTATAATCAGCTGCAAATCTCTGATATGATAGAAGCCAGACTGGAAGAAATATACGCTTATGCAGAACGCGAAATCAGACGGATGGGTTACCAGCAATTACCTGGTGGATATGTTCTGACAGGTGGTACAATGAAAATGCCAGGTGTGATGGAACTAGCACATGATTTATTTCATTCAAACGTTCGTATAGCGATACCTGATTACATAGGTGTCAGAGAACCACAGTTCACTGCAGGAATTGGCATCTTGCAATTTGCTTATCGTAATGCGAAAATACAAGGAAAAGAACTTTTACCGTCTGTTACCGGTAATGATAGTGAGGTAAAACCGAAGCGACAGAAAAGCTCTAGAGATTCGGATGCACCGGCTAAAGAAGAGAAAAAGGAATCAAAACTTGCAAACTTATTCAAGTATTTCTTTGATTAAACGTATCGTTAAATACCGATAAATCTCCGGTCATTTCCAATGATTGGGCCATTGAAAACCTATACGAGCGTTGTAATTCAGCATATTAGGAGGAACGGATGTATGTTAGAGTTTGAAACAAATATGGATCAGCTTGCTACGATAAAAGTAATTGGTGTCGGCGGTGGTGGCAGCAATGCAGTCAACCGCATGATCGAACATGGTGTAGAAGGTGTTGAATTCATTGCTGTCAATACCGATGCACAAGCTTTAAATCTGGCTCAGGCAGAAACAAAAATACAGGTTGGCGGAAAGTTAACACGTGGATTAGGTGCCGGTGCGAACCCCGAAGTCGGCAGAAAAGCTGCAGAAGAGAATAAAGAACAATTGGAAGAAGCGTTACAAGGCGCTGATATGATATTTGTAACAGCCGGAATGGGCGGCGGCACCGGAACAGGGGCTGCCTCGGTAATTGCACAGATAGGCAAAGAACTCGGGGCGCTGACCGTAGGTGTTGTAACCCGCCCATTTACTTTCGAGGGTAAAAAAAGGTCAACACAAGCTAAATCAGGAATTGATTCCCTGAAATCGAGTGTCGACACGCTAATTGTCATTCCGAATGATCGTCTGCTTGAAATTGTTGATAAAAATACTCCAATGCTTGAAGCATTCCGCGAAGCTGACAATGTCCTGCGTCAAGGTGTACAAGGTATTTCCGACCTGATTGCCAAACCTGGCTTGATTAACGTGGATTTTGCCGATGTGAAGACAATTATGTTTGATCAAGGCTCGGCATTAATGGGGATTGGCATTGCAACGGGGGAAAATCGCGCAACGGAAGCTGCCAAAAAGGCTATTTCCTCACCGCTTCTGGAAACATCAATTGACGGTGCGCATGGCATTCTGATGAATATAACAGGCGGTACCAATCTGAGTCTTTATGAAGTTCAGGAAGGTGCCGATCTTGTGACGTCCGCTGCGGATAGTGAAGTGAATGTTATTTTCGGTTCGGTCATCAACGAAAACCTAAAGGATGAAATCATTGTGACTGTGATTGCCACCGGTTTTGATGAAAGTCAAAAAGAAGATAATCAGCCGCGTCAGCGTCCGGTTATGAACCAGAACCAGCAGGCAGCCACCAGGCCTTCCGATGAAACACCACCGCGTGAGCCGGAACAAAATCAAACCAAGCAAAATCGCTCCAATCAGCAGGACGATGAATTGGACATCCCTACATTCTTGCGGAATCGTAACCGCAACCGATAATGTAAGAAAAAGTGTGAAAGAGCAATCAGATTATAAATCCGGTTGCTCTTTTTTTGTTTTGTGAAATAAATAATTTTCTTATAACACAGCATTCTGTTCATTAAATTTAAAAGATGTCTTAAGTAAATAGTATCCAAAAATAATAAATGACAATGCGACAAATAAGTTGATAAGTCGTTGAAATTAGCCCCCTTTATCCTTCATGAAGTGACAGACTTTGCTTCTCAATACCACTATACTTCCTGTATGGGATCTTTTACAGGAAAGGAAGAAATGAGTGTGACCATTTATCTTGATGCTGTCTGGCTTCTAAATTTTTTCCTGGATATGATGCTGCTCATGCTGACACAGACTTTGGCAAAAGACAGCACAAGAAAGCTCAGAATTATTTTTGGCGCATTTATTGCATCACTCGTGGTGCCCATTTCCATTTATTATCCCGATTCTATTTTTACGAGTCTGATAGGCAAGCTGATGTATTCAATCATCATTGTGTTGTGCAGTTTTCGTGTCCGTTCGATCTATCAGATGCTTAAATTATTGCTCTTATTCTACTTTACAACATTTGCCATAGGGGGTGGATTGATTGCAATACACTTTCTATTCCAAAGTCCATTCAGGTTAGCTGCAAATGGAATTTTGACATTTAACAGTGGTTATGGCGATCCGGTCAGCTGGCTGTTTGTGGTGATTGGTTTTCCTCTGGTCTGGTATTTTACAAAATCGCGAATGGACAAGCACGTTTCCGAAAAAATCCGCTACGATCAGTTGTGTCAGGTAACCATTCAGATTGACCAAATCACCAAATCAACGACAGCTTATATTGACAGCGGTAATCAGTTGACAGATCCGATTTCCAAAAGACCGGTTATTATTTGTGATGAATATTTTTTAAAACAATGGTTTTCAGAAGATGAATGGGAATTGTTGAAAAGTGCTCACACAAGCCTTGATTTTGAAAAACTTCCGGCTGGCTGGGAAAGCAAGGTTCAGATTGTTCCCTTTCAAGGGGTTGAGGGAAATCGCACGTTTATGATGGCGATCAAACCGGATAATATCTCTTTTGTATATAACGAAGAGGAAATCGTTACACGTAAGGTATTGATCGGAATTCAATTTGCAGTACTGACGAAAGATCAATCCTATCACTGTCTGATGCATCCTAAAATTATAAAACTTGCTGATCCGGTATCAGCTTAATCAAAGCGACCGATTGGTAAAACATTCTATTCTGAATAAAGGAGCGAGTTAATATGAAAATGATAAGACTTCGTATGCGATTATGGTGGTATAAACTGCTCTTCAAGCTCGGTCTGAAAACGGATGAGATTTATTATATAGGCGGTAGTGAAGCACTTCCGCCTCCGCTATCGAAAGAAGAAGAGAAACGTTTATTAAAATTGCTTTCTGATGGTGATAAATCAGCCAGAGCAATGTTGATTGAAAGGAATTTACGGCTTGTTGTCTACATTTCCCGAAAGTTTGAAAATACCGGTATTAATATTGAAGACTTAATAAGCATTGGCACAATTGGCCTTATTAAAGCTGTCAACACATTTAATCCTGAAAAGAAAATTAAACTTGCTACATACGCCTCAAGATGTATCGAGAATGAAATATTAATGTATTTGAGGAGAAATAATAAGCTAAAGTCCGAAATTTCATTTGATGAACCATTGAATATAGATTGGGATGGTAATGAATTATTGCTCTCAGATGTACTTGGAACAGATGAAGATATTATAACCCGGGACATTGAAACCAATGTGGATAAACATTTATTGAAAAATGCACTTTCTCAGCTGAATCCACGTGAGAAACAGATCATGGAACTTCGCTTTGGCCTGGTTGGTCAAGAGGAAAAGACACAGAAAGATGTTGCTGATATGCTGGGTATTTCTCAATCCTATATTTCCCGATTGGAGAAAAAAATTATACGGCGTCTACAAAAAGAATTTAATAAAATGGTTTGAGCTGCTCTGACATGTTTTTGAAGGCATTAAGCTGGAATAGCATCCACAGCTGCCCTGCATAAAAAACCTTCTATGGGGAGATACTGCTGATGAACAGCATCTCCATCAGGAGGGTAGAACATGACAAAGCATAAAGTTGAAATTTGCGGAGTGGATACATCAACATTACCTGTACTTAAAAATGACGAAATGCGTGAGCTATTCAAACAAATGCAAGCTGGTGATATAACCGCCAGAGAAGAACTGGTAAATGGCAATTTACGGCTTGTCCTAAGTGTTATTCAGCGCTTTAATAATCGGGGGGAATATGGTGATGACTTATTTCAGGTCGGATGCATCGGACTGATGAAATCCATTGATAATTTCGACTTAGGGCATAATGTGAAATTTTCCACTTATGCCGTACCAATGATTATCGGTGAAATAAGACGGTATCTGCGTGACAATAACCCGATCCGGGTATCCAGATCCCTCCGTGACACTGCTTATAAAGCTTTACAAGTGAGGGAAAAACTGATCAGCAAAACATCCAAAGAGCCGACAGCAGCTGAAATAGCAAAAGAAATGGGTGTTGAGCACTCAGACATTGTTTTTGCGATGGATGCGATTCAGGATCCTGTTTCACTATTTGAACCGATTTATAATGATGGCGGTGATCCTATTTATGTCGTGGATCAGTTAAGCGATGACAAAGACAAAGATTCGATGTGGGTGGATAAACTTTCCTTGAAAGAAGGCATGTATCAGCTCAATGACCGTGAAAAAATGATACTGAACAAACGTTTTTTCCAGGGAAAAACACAGATGGAAGTTGCTGATGAAATCGGTATATCGCAAGCTCAGGTTTCCCGGTTAGAAAAGGCAGCTATCGATCAAATGAACAAAGAAATGTTTGAATGAATAAACCGGTTGATGTTCTGCATCAGGATTGAGGCAGACAACGCACTTATCAAATTAAAGTCCATATGTTCAGCTTTTTGAAATGGAGGGGATATTTAATCATCTTTGTAAAAATAGCATATGACGATACTTATAATCGACGCCAAATCTTAATTGATTTGGCGTCGATTTTTTAATAAAAAACGTTGATTTGATTATAAAAGGGATTTGATCACAAATTTGTTGCTCTCCCCCCTCGCAGTTGATATAAACTGTGAGGTACTATCATAAATAATTGATTCAATGAGACCGCTCCGGAATGAAAAAGAATCATAATAATTCGGGCATCTGCCTGCATATAAATTTATATAAGGCAGGTGAACCATTGTGATAACATTATCTGACTTGCAGATAAAAGAAGTTATTGTGATTAATGACGGCAGACGGCTTGGGCATATTGCCGACTTGGAAATAGATGGCAATATTGGAAAGATTACCGCATTGGTGCTCGATATTAAAGAAAAAAAATCAGGTTTCTTTGGTAAAGCTGATGAACTTATTATCCCCTGGAGTTATATTGAGGTGATAGGGTCTGATGTTATTTTAGTCAGAGAGGTTAACAGCCCTTCGCTTTATCCTGACCAGCAATTGCTCGAATAATCGCTAAAATATGCTAAAATGGTACAAGAATACGTGCAGCTAAGGAGGGCAGGAAATGTCAGAACCGTTCCAAAAGCAAACAGAAATCAATTTAGCTATCGAAAAATGGCAGCAGCTTAACCCTGAACTGAAAGTAGGTTTTTCAACACGTAACGGCGGATACAGTGAATTGCCTTTTGATACATTAAATCTAGGTTTACATGTGCCGGATGCACGCGAAAATGTGATCGCCAATAGGCAAAAGCTTGCAGACACCACTTGCTTTCCTCTGGAATCATGGGTTTTGGGAGAACAGACCCATCAGACAAACATTCATATTGTAAGCAGTGATGATAAAGGGAAAGGGTCAATGTCATATGACACATCATTAAAAAATATTGATGGACTGGTTACAGACAAAAAAGGCATATTATGCACGTCATTTTTCGCAGATTGTGTGCCTCTATTTTTCTTTGATCCATCAACCGGATATATAGGGATTGCTCATGCGGGCTGGAAAGGAACCGTCAACCGAATTGGCGGCAAAATGATTGAAGCATTACAAACGGCAGGTGCTGATCCGAATAACATACTGGTAACGATTGGACCTTCTATTTCTTCTGCTCATTATGAAGTTGATGAACGGGTTGTCAGTCAGATTCCGAGTGAATTAGTCGAGAAATCTGTTGTCTCAAAGGACGATAATCACTTTTTGCTTGATTTAAAACAATTAAATAAGGAAATCCTTTTACAATACGGCATTTTAAGTCATAATATAGACATAACAAACTATTGCACATTCCGCGATGAATCATTGTTTTTTTCACATCGCCGTGATCAGGGCAAAACCGGAAGAATGCTGGGTTACATTGGTTATGTAAAATGATTGAACGGGAGAGGACGATGGATATAATGGATGTAGCAACAAACTTGCGGCATATCAGACAAAATATTGAACAAGCCTGTGAAAAAAGTAATCGGAATCCTGAAGATATTACCATAATTGGTGTCACGAAATATGTTACAATAGAACGAACGGAAGAGCTGATTAATGCAGGTATTAAAAATCTTGGCGAAAATCGGCTGGAAGGATTTCTCGATAAGCATGAATACATACAGGATAAAGCAATATGGCATTTTATTGGTACATTGCAGTCCAGGAAAGTTAAAGAAGTGATTGGCAATGTTGATGTCATCCATTCTTTGGACAGGGTATCACTGGCTAAAGAAATTAATAAGCGTGCTGCAGCACCGGTTGATTGTTTTGTCCAGGTGAATATAAGCGGTGAGGAATCCAAGCATGGGCTTGCACCTGATGAGATATTATCGTTTATTAAGAAGATGGAGGTTTACAGCAATGTACGGGTCGCAGGATTAATGACAATGGCACCGCATATTGATGATGAAGATAAGCTTCGGAAGATTTTCAGGCAATTGGCTTCACTCAGAGACAGCATAAAAGCGGAACAATTGCCCTATGCCCCGTGTAACTACTTGTCAATGGGGATGAGCAATGATTATCAGCTTGCTGTTGAAGAAGGCGCAACCCACATCCGGATTGGCTCCAGTCTCGTTGGATCCTAAAATAAGAGGGGTGTAATGATGAGTTTGAAAAATAAAATTAAAACATTTTTCACGATGGAAGATGATTATGAGTATATTGAGCAGGAGGAAGAAATGAATACGAATGAACAGCCTGTAGGTTCAGGCGCGAAAAATGGAAACGTGGTAAACCTGACGACAATGCAGGGTCCATCTTCAAAAGTCGTTCTGTGTGAGCCGCGTAATTACAGTGAAGCACAGGAGATTGCCGACAATGTCGTAAACAAACGGGCAGTTGTTATTAACCTCCAGCGGGTTGACACCCAACAAGCCAAACGAATTGTTGATTTCCTGAGTGGCACAGTATACGCCATTAACGGCGATATCCAAAAACTTGGCGACGGGACATTTTTATGTACACCTGATAATGTAGAAGTGTCAGGTTCCATAACAGATTCCGTTGTGGAAGAAGATGAATTCAGTAAAGGGTGGTAGCAATCTATGCAATCGATACTCAGTTTATTATATCTTGCATTAGAGCTTTATAGTTTTGCTCTGATCATTTATATATTTATGTCCTGGTTTCCAGGAGCACGCGAATCTTCATTTGGCGTCTTTTTAGCAAAAATATGCGAGCCTTATCTTGAACCGTTCAGAAAAATAATTCCACCGATTGGCATGCTGGACATCTCCCCGATTGTCGCGATTTTTGTCCTCTATTTTGCGAGGGTCTTCGGTCTGCCTGTCCTGTTCAGCTGGTTCTAAGAGGTTTGTGCTAATGGATATTCACCAGCATTTCAGGCATGATGAACATCCCTTCATTGACCAGGTGTTATCCTGGATTGACGATGTTGAAAAAACTTACCAAATGAAGGTTACCGATTTTCTTGACCCAAGGGAGCAGCAGATTGTTGATATGTTGACAGGGACGAGCCTTGAGGAATTGAAGGTTTATAAGCATGGCGGCAGCAAAAATGCTGAAAGACAGCGGGTTATCATTGCACCGATGTACGAAGAAGTGAAGGAAGACGCTTTTCAGCTGTCTTTACTTCAAGGGTCTTACAACGATAAGTTTATATCACTTGGCCACCGGGATGTTATGGGAGCGTTTTTATCCCAAGGAATCAAACGTCAGAAGCTTGGTGATATTCACGTTGAAGATGGGCTCATACAAATTATCATGGGAAGTGAGATTGCGCCATTTGTGCTCACGAACCTGACTGCAATCAAACGGGCAAGAATTAAGCTGGAAGAACAGCCGCTTTCATACGTCATGGAAAAAGAACCGAATTGGGACGAATCCAATCATATTGTCTCATCACTGCGATTGGACACAGTTGTAAAAGTCATCTACAAACTGCCGCGCAAAGACGCCGGGGAAATGATTAAAAAAGGACTTGTGAAGGTAAATTATAAAGTGACCGATGACCGTAAGTTGGTTCTGGAAGAAGGCGACATGATTTCGTTAAGAGGGAAAGGCCGCAGCAAAATCATTGGCATAAACGGCCGTACAAAAAAAGGTAAGGTCAATATCACAACAGGACAATTAAAATGATGTCAATAAACTTGCAGGATTTTTTGTTTTTATGTCGAAATAATGTATAATAGTGTGTGTTCAAAAGAGAATGATTTACTGGATTTTTTGAATAACATTATGATATGAATTCATCGATATTATTTTATTTTACCTGTCATACCATTTAAGGAGGTGGCCTGTGTGGCATTAACACCCTTGGATATTCATAATAAAGAGTTTACAAGAAGCTTTCGCGGATATGATGAGGATGAGGTCAATGACTTTTTGGATCAGATTATCAAAGACTATGAAATGTCGATCCGCGAGAAAAAAGACTTACAGGAAAAAGTAGAACAATTAAATGAGAAACTGGGACATTTCACAAATATTGAAAGCACATTGAACAACTCAATTCTGATTGCACAAGAAACAGCTGAAGAATTAAAAGGAAACGCTCAAAAAGAATCCAAGTTAATTATCAAAGAAGCCGAAAAGAATGCAGACCGTATTGTTAACGAAGCATTAAATAAATCGCGCAGAATTGAAATGGATATTGAAGAATTGAAAAAACAGGCAAAAGTGTTCCGCACCCGATTGAAAATGCTTGTGGAAGCACAGCTGGATGTTATTGATGCGAACGACTGGGAAGGATTATTTGAAGAAGAAAATGATGAAGAAACTGAAGAGAACTTAAGTGATGCACCTGACTATGCAGAATCCAAGGCATAGACCTTGACGCCTGTTAGCAATTTACATATAATACTCGTATATAATTATGAATTATGATGACGGAGCCAGTAGGAATGACTGACTGTTTTAGCGAATCAGGGTTGGTGAAAGCCTGATACAGCAAGCCATTCTGAACATCACTCCTGAGTATCCGCTTTGAAGCCGAGTAGAAGCGGACGATTGATTCACGTTACGAATTTCGAGTGAATTTAAATGAATCGGTTGATGATGTTTAAATTTATGAGGGTGGTACCGCGAGTCTTCTCGTCCCTTTGGGGATTGGAAGGCTTTTTTAATGCTATAAGTCATTTTAAGTGCTGTTAACCTTTATGGCTGATTTTCATGAAGAAAAAGGGTTTTTGTGGCAGCGGTATATTCCAAGCACCGCAGATCACAGGCAATAAACCATCCGATTTGGTTTGGCACATGGTCTCGGGACGAATTGCCCGCCAAGGCAATAAACCCTCCATAAAGGCTGGTATCGTTTCAAATTTAGAAAAATAAGGAGGAAATCAAATTGGATTATAAAGACACATTATTGATGCCCAAAACAAAATTTCCAATGCGTGGCAATTTGCCGAATAAAGAACCTGAACGTCAGAAAAAATGGGAAGAAAACCGGATATATGAAAAAGGGCAGGAACGTACGAAAGGACGTCCGCTTTTCATTTTGCATGACGGACCTCCGTATGCAAATGGTGATTTGCATATCGGGCATGCCCTGAATAAAATATTGAAAGATTTTATCACACGATACAGATCAATGAGCGGGTACCATGCACCATATGTGCCTGGGTGGGATACACATGGCCTCCCTGTTGAAACTGCTTTAACCAAAAAGAAAAAAGTCGACCGCAAAAAAATGAGCATTGCGGAATTCAGACAAAAGTGTGCCGAATACGCCATGGGTCAGCTCGATAACCAGCGTGAACAGTTTAAAAAGTTTGGCGTCCGAGGTGATTGGGATAATCCTTATATCACGTTGACAAAAGATTATGAAGCAGCTCAGATCAAAGTGTTCGGTGAAATGGCCAAAAAAGGCTATATCTATAGGGGACTGAAGCCTGTATATTGGTCACCATCTTCTGAGTCGGCATTGGCAGAAGCGGAAATTGAATATCATGATAAACGCTCGCCGTCCATCTATGTTGCGTTTGATGTGACAGATGGCAAAGGTGTGCTTGATGGTGATGAGAAAATCATTATCTGGACGACAACACCATGGACGATTCCAGCCAACCTGGGTATTGCACTGCATCCTGAACTGGAATATGCAGTCGTTAAAGTCAATGGTGAGAAATATGTAATCGCCCATGAACTGCTGGAAACAATGACAGAAGAACTGGAATGGGAAAATCCGGAAGTCATCAAAACGTTCAAGGGAGAAGAAGCGGATAAAGTCGTTGCCAAACACCCTTTTTATGACCGTGATTCACTTGTGATGCTGGGCGAACATGTAACGACAGACGCGGGAACCGGCTGTGTTCACACAGCGCCGGGACACGGTGAAGATGACTTCTATATGTCGCGGGAGTATGGTATTGAACCACTGTCACCGGTTAATTATCAAGGTTATTTCACTAATGAGGCGCCCGGTCTTGAAGGCGAGTTTTATGATAAAGCGAATAAAACAATAACCGAAAAGCTGGAAGAGACAGGAGCACTTCTTAAACTGTCATTTATTACGCACTCGTATCCGCATGACTGGCGGACGAAAAAGCCGACGATTTTCCGTGCGACTTCACAGTGGTTCGCATCCATCAAGGACTTCCGCGAAAATATCCTTGAGGAAATCAATCGAATCAATTGGTATCCTGCCTGGGGTGAAACACGGCTGTACAACATGGTTCGTGATCGTGAAGACTGGTGTATTTCCCGGCAGCGGACATGGGGTGTGCCGATTCCAGTGTTTTATGCCGAAGACGGAACCCCGATTATCAATAATGAAACGGTTGAACATGTTTCCAAATTATTTGCTGAGCACGGCTCAAACGTATGGTTTGAACGGGAAGCAAAAGATTTATTGCCTGAAGGGTTTGCCTCTGAACATAGCCCAAATGGCAAGTTCACGAAAGAAACGGATATCATGGATGTCTGGTTCGACTCCGGTTCGTCTCATGAAGCTGTGCTAATGGGCCGGGAAGATCACAAGCGTCCGGCTGATGTTTATCTTGAAGGAAGCGACCAGTATCGCGGCTGGTTCAATTCATCCATCTCAACGGCGGTCGCTGTTACAGGCAGAGCACCATATGAAACAATTGTCAGCCACGGCTTTACTTTGGATGGTAATGGCCGTAAAATGAGTAAATCACTCGGCAATGTCATGGATCCGTTAAAAATTCAAAAGCAGCTAGGAATTGATATTCTGCGCTTGTGGGTTTCTTCAGTTGACTATCAGGCAGACGTCCGGATTTCACAGGAGATTCTGAAGCAAATTTCAGAAGTATACCGGAAAATCCGTAATACAATCCGGTTCATGCTTGGCAACCTTGCAGACTTCAATCCGGAGACAGATGCGTTGCCTGAAGCGGAGATGGGAGAAGTCGACCGTTATATGCTGCATCGTCTGCAGGGATTGACGAAAGACGTAAGGAATAGCTATGACGTCTATGAATACTCACCAATCTATTCACGTATTCATAATTTCTGTACAATTGACTTAAGTTCATTCTATCTTGATTTTGCCAAAGATATTTTATATATTGAACCAGCAGATAGTCACAACCGCAGAAGTATCCAGACAGCTTATTATGAGATTGTGACAACACTGGTAAAACTATTGACACCGATCATTCCGCATACGACTGATGAAATGTGGGAATATATACCCCACGTCCAAGAGGAAAGTGTGCAGTTGACAGATATCCCGGAACCAAGGAACATCACCGGATTTGATCAGCTTGACGATAAATGGGATCATTTCATGAACATTCGCGATGACGTGCTGAAAGCGTTGGAAGAAGCCCGGGAAGACAAAGTCATCGGCAAATCGCTTGAAGCCAAAATAACCATCGTTCCAAAAGATAACAAAACAAAGGAAGTGCTTAAAGGAATCGATGATGTGCATCAGTTATTCATCGTTTCAGAAGCAGACATAACGGATAATGCTTCTGATGTGAATGAATACCATTATGTGGATGTTCACGTTGAAAAACATCCAGGTGAAAAATGTGCACGCTGCTGGACAGCTTCGGAAACGGTCGGCAGCGATCATGACCACCCGGACTTATGTTCACGCTGTGCCGGTATCGTGGGCGAGCATTACAGTGCATAAGTTAAAAAGCGCCTATCCCTTTACAGGATAAGGCGTTTTTTAACTTTTTGTGGTAAAATACTGACGACGCCTTTAAAATGTACAACAGGTGATAAGAAAGTTGTTTTTGACACTTAATCCATATAATGCGACGTAAAGTCTTATTTTGGGGAAGCTTCCTGGCGACGCAGCTGGAATATGCTCGCTTTCCGTGGGCTCACCACGAGCCTTCTCGTTCGCAAAAAACCGCTCACTGCGGGGTCTCTTAGGCTCGCTGTCCCACAGGAGTCTCACATATTCCAGCTGCTGATGTGAGTGTTTAAATAACGCTACTCATTAAAATAGATAACTGCAATGCACACTTCCCAGCGTAGGCAATATACTAGAGACTCCTATGGGAACAGCACGTGTCGTGACGCCCCGCAAGAAAGCGGTCTTTGCTTTCTGAGGAGGCTGAGGCCGTGCCCATGGAAAGCGGAGTATATTGCCGAAGCGTCTTTAAGTGCTTAGCGTTAAGGGAGAAAGCTTCCCTAGTGAGAATTTTCATTACTTCGCAGTTTATATCAACTGCGAGGATAGATAGTAATAAAATTTACGAAAAAGCTCAAGGTTAAGATAAACGGAGGAGAAGGAATGTTTTTATATTACATATTGGCACTGCTTGTTATAGCAATTGACCAGTTGTCCAAGTGGGTTGTTGTGAAGACGATGGAACTTGGTGAACAGATAACGGTCATCGATAATTTTTTCTATTTAACATCACATCGCAATAGTGGGGCAGCCTGGGGCATCCTGCAGGGTCAAATGGGGTTTTTCTATGTTATCACTGTCGTTGTCGTTATAGGACTTATTTATTTCATGCAAAAATATGCCAGGGAGAGTAAGCTTCTCGCAATCGCTCTAAGTTTAATACTCGGAGGTGCAATCGGGAACTTTATTGACCGGCTGTTCATGAAAGAAGTGGTTGATTTCTTTGATTTTATCATTTTCGGGTATGATTATCCGATATTTAATATAGCAGATTCAGCCTTAGTCGTTGGCGTTATTTTAGTGATTATTATAACCATCATTGATGAACGAAAGGAAAAGCTTAAAAATGACTCAACAGCACAAAGTAACCGAAACTGAGCAAAACATGCGCATTGATAAATTGCTGGCCGGACTGATCACTAAAAGTTCGCGTTCTGAGATTCAAACATGGATAACAGATGATCATGTGTACGTAAATGGTTCACAGGTTAAATCGAATTACAAATGCCGGAGAGGCGATATAATCGAATGGACAGAACCTGAACAGACTTCATTAACGATAGATCCGGAAAATATTCCGCTGACAGTTGTATATGAAGATGATGAGCTTCTCGTTATTAATAAGCCGAGAGGAATGGTCGTTCACCCGTCTGCGGGACACCCGCACGGTACCCTTGTGAATGCATTGCTTTATCACTGCGACAGGTTATCACACATCAATGGTGATCATCGACCGGGAATCGTTCACCGAATTGATAAAGATACAAGTGGCCTGCTGGTAGTTGCGAAAAATGACACAGCACATATCAGTCTTGCTGAGCAGTTGTCTGAAAAAGATATTGACCGGCGCTATGAAGCAATCGTCCACGGTGTTATTGAGCATGAAACAGGTCTGATCGATGCGCCGATCGGAAGAGACCCACATGACCGGAAGAAAATGGGGGTTACCGACGAAGGCAAGCCATCTGTCACACATTTTCGTGTTGTAAAACGTTATGCCGATTTTACGCATCTGGAATGTAAACTGGAAACAGGGCGAACCCACCAGATTCGGGTTCATATGAAATATATTGAGTTTCCGATTGCAGGCGATCCAAAATACGGCCGGCGAAAAACACTGAATATTGACGGGCAGGCATTACACGCGAAATCAATTTCTTTTAAGCACCCGACAAAAAATGAGGCAATGCATTTTGAAGTTGACGTGCCTTCCTATTTTCAGAAACTCTTGGCAGAACTTGAAAAATGAGTTGACAGTTTTTTGGATATCTGACATAATAAATTGAAATGAATAGAGACCCTTTAATATAGTCCAGAGAGGCTAAAAAGGCATCGGAACAATGATAAATGTAATGGTCGTATGTTCAAATCCCTTTTTGCCTCTGTGGCGAAAAGGGATTTTTCAGTATCTGAGGTGATACAGTGAAGAAAAAAACAGTTCTGTTGGATGAGGCGTCTATGGGCGGGGGCGCTGACAAGGATTGCACATGAAATCGTTGAAAAGAACAAAGGCGGACAAGATCTTGTCCTGGTTGGTATTAAAACAAGAGGCATCCCGCTGACTAAGCGTCTCCAGGAAAAAATCAGCCAGATTGAAGGTATCTCGGTTCCAACAGGCGAATTGGATATCACCTTATACCGTGATGATCTGGAAAAGATGACTGCCGATGAAGACCCTGAACTGAAGGGTTCATCCATCAATGTTGATTTGAAGAAAAAAAAGATCGTTCTAATTGATGATGTTCTTTACACGGGCAGGACAGTCCGTGCAGCGATGGACGCAGTCATGGATATTGGCAGACCATCCCAAATTCAGCTGGGAGTCCTCGTCGACAGAGGACATCGCGAACTCCCAATCAGAGCGGATTACGTTGGTAAAAACATTCCGACATCTGAAGAGGAAATTGTCGTTGTCCACTTGCAGGAATCAGACGAAAAGGAAGAAGTAAGTTTATACGAAAAATGAATAAACAGACCTTTAATTAAATCCAGAGAGATTTGAAAGGTCGCTTTAGGAAACGTGTTCTGAGTGATAAGACACGTAAACCTCTTTGCGGCTTTTCGCAAAGAGGTTTTTTTGTGAGATTGTATGAAAACAGTCTAAATAAAAATGAATTGGAGGCAGATCGAAATGGATAAACACGAAATGGTAATGGACGTACAAGAAAAACCGAAGCTGCAAAAATGGGTTGTGCTGAGTCTGCAGCATTTATTCGCAATGTTTGGTTCCACAATTCTAGTCCCGTTTTTGACCGGACTGTCACCTGCTGTCGCATTAATCTCCAGTGGTCTGGGAACGCTTGCTTATTTGCTGATTACGAAGGGGAAAATTCCGGCTTACTTAGGTTCAAGCTTTGCATTTATTGCCCCGATTATTGGTGCCAGCTCTGCAGGAGGACCTGCGGGAGCGATGGTTGGTACGTTTTTGGCAGGCGTTGTTTATGGTGTTGTTGCTTTATTGATCAGATTTCTTGGTCTAAATTGGCTGATGCGTATTTTGCCGCCGATTGTTGTCGGACCTGTCATTATTGTTATCGGGCTTGGCCTTGCTTCAACGGCTATCGATATGGCCATGTATGTACCTGGTCTTGATGAAAATGTATACAGTGGCACGCACTTCAGTGTTGCGCTATTTACACTGTTCGTGACGATTATCGCGTCGATTTTCTTCAAAGGATTCTTTAGTCTGATTCCGATCTTAATCGGTATTGTATCAGGATATATGTTTGCACTTTTCCAGGGGATTGTT